>CAZMCC010000059.1:0-24693 GCA_964564695.1 uncultured Phycisphaeraceae bacterium
AGATCACCCGCGCCGCCACCCGCATCAAGCTGGGCCTCCAGGACAAGCTCTACCTCGGCAACCTCGACTCGAAGCGCGACTGGGGCTTCGCCGGCGACTACGTCAAGGCCATGTGGCTCATGCTCCCGCAGGACCAGCCCGAGGACTACGTCGTCGCGACGGGCCGCACGATCCCCGTCAAGGACTTCTGCGAGATGGCGTTCAGCTTCGCCGGCCTCGACATGAAGGACTTCGTCCACATCGACCCGCGCTACTTCCGCCCCGCCGAGGTCGACCTGCTCCTGGGCGACCCCGCCAAAGCCCGCAAAAAGCTCGGCTGGGAGCCCACCACCTCCGTCGAGAAGCTCTGCCACATGATGGTCGAGAGCGACATGGAGCTCGCCCGCCGCGAGAAGACCCTCCGCGACGCCGGCCACAAGATGCCCGAGCGGATCGGCCACGATCAGTAAGGCGGGGACTAGGGACTAGGGACTAGGGATCAGGGACTAGGGCAAAGACGACATGAGCACGGCGGCGGAGCTGTCAGGACTGCGCGGAAGGCTCGCCGAACGGGCGTGGTTCAGCGACACCACGTCGTGGCTGTGGCACTTCTACCACCGCCTGCTCGGGCGCTTCACGAAGCTGCCCATGCCGTGGCGTCGGTCCGTGACCGGCCTGCGCCTCCCCCAGTTCGACAAGCCCGTCTACGTCCGCCTCGGCACCGCCGACGTCATCACGCTCCGCACGCTCATCATCGACGGCGAGTACGACGAGCTCTGCCGTCGCAAGGCCGAGCTTGGTGACGTCAGGACCATCATCGACCTGGGGACAAACGTCGGCCTCTCCATCCGCATCTGGCAGCGCGAGTTCCCCCACGCCCGCATCGTCGGCGTCGAGCCCGACCGTGCCAACATCGCCGTCGCCGCGAAGAACGCCGAAGTGGGGAAAGGCACCGGCAAGGTCGACCTGGTCCGCGCCGCCGCCGTCGGCATCTCGCGCCCCGTCTTCCTCGAGACCGCCGGCCTCGATCCCCTGGGCTTCTTCGCCCGCGACACCAAGTCCGGCGAGGCTGGCAACGTCGACGGCCTGAGCGTCGACGACCTGTGCGCCCGCTACGGCATCGACGAGGGGGGGGGCGACATCGACCTGCTCAAGTGCGACATCGAAGGCGGCGAGGTCGAGCTCATGCGCACCCCCGGCCGCTGGTTCGGGCGCGTCCGCAACCTGCTCATCGAGCTCCACCTGCCCTACACCCGCGCCGACCTCGAGGCCGACCTCGCCAAGGCGGGCACGCCCTTCGACTTCGAGCTCCTCAAGGACGTCGGCGGCTACGTCACTTTGCTGGGGCGGCGCTCGGGGGGGCGGGCGAAATGATCACGCGCTGAGCCCGGTGCTGGCTCAACCCCACCGCCCGCACGTCGCGCTGCACGACCCCGAGCCTCTCGCTCACCAGCGCCCGATCGATCCCCCATCCGAGCCACCGAGGCGCAAACCCCGGGAATGTCCCGTCGGGCCCCACCCCCGCCGCCGCGTGCGCGTCGATCAGCTTCACCGCCCCCCCCGCCCGCCGCGCGAACTCACGGATCGCATACGACCCACCCGGCGTGTTGAAGTCCCCGATCACCACATCCGGCGCCGGAAACCCCACCGACTGCCCCGCCGCGTGCGCCACGATGGCATAGTTCCCGCCCTCCTCACGCACATACGTCGGCCCGCTCCACGCTTCGATCACGCTCATCGACCGGCTCATCACCTCCCGCCGTGCCAGCCGCGGGTCGCTCGGCAGGTCGATCGTCCACACCACGAGTTCGCGCCCCAGCGCCTCCGTGCTCGCGAGCCGGAACCACGCCGCCGTCCCGGGGTCGCGCAGGTCCGGCAGGTCGCGGTTCATGAAGATCGCCCCCTCGAACCCGAGCGTCGTGTGCCCGATCGCGACGATCGGCAGCCGGCTCACGGCCGTGAACCGGTCCGCATGCACCACGCTCGCCCCGCTCCCCCCCGGCGTCGACATCGCCTCGCGCGTCACCGGCAGCGAGTCCCGCGCCCGCAGGTTCGCGAACACGACGAGATCCGGCTCAAGCGTCAGCACACCCCCCGGCAGCGCCGGCGCCGGCTTCCCCGACGCGTTGAAGTGCACGATCGTGAACGTTGCGCCGCTCCGGGCCGCCCCGCCCATCACCACGTTGTACACCCGCCACTCCAAAACGAGCACCCACGCGCCCGCGAGCCCGAGCAACACCACGCCCACCCCGCGCACGCGCCGAATCCCCTTCGAGCGCGCCCACGCCAGCCGACTCACCCCCAGCATGACCAGCACCCCCAGGACCGTCGCCACCCCCGGCATCCAGTGCAGGTACTGGGTCGCCTGCCACCGATCGCTCGCGACCCGGCCGACCAGGAACGCCGTCACCGCCAACACGCCAGCCAGGGTCGCCGCCCATCCCAGCGCGCGCCGTAGCACATGCCTCGCCTGGCGTGTGGGGCGCTCTATGGGTGTCGCCGGGTCTGGCACGGTCGGTGGTTGTACGCTCGGCTCCCCCGCGCGGACGCCGCATCCATCGACCTCGACGCGAGTTTTTGCGCACCATTCCCGCCGCCCCGCCCCCGCCCCGGCCGCAATCGCCCCCGCCTCGACCGAACCCCATCCCATTGCACGGCGTTTCTACGCTTGCCGCCCGATTCCGGCGGCCACCAAGACCCCTTCATCCCACCCCCCCTTTCTCCCCGACCGGCCCGATGTCCGATGCTTGAGGTGCGATGCGCCAATCCACGCGGCTGATCCTGAACACCGGCGCCACCTACGTCCGCATGGGTGTGACCGTCGGGATGGGCCTGCTCGCCACCCGCCTCGCCTACCGCGAGCTCGGCAAGGAGAGCTTCGACCTCTGGGCCCTCCTCACCATGACCGTCATGGGCCTCGTCTTTCTCGCCGAGGCCTGCTACGGCTCCTGTGAACGCTCCATGGCCCTCGCCATCGGCGCCAAGGACGACCGCCAGCTCCGACGCGTCTTCACCAACGGCACGGCCATGCAGCTCGCCATCGCCGTCGGCTTCCTCGTCGTCAGCCTCGTCGCCGGACGCTTCATCCTCGGCTGGGCCGGCGTCAAGCCCGAAGACCTCGCCCGCGCCACCTCCGCCTACGACCTCATCGTCGGCTCCATCACCCTGTGGGTCGCCTCCCAGACCTTCCGCTCCATGTTCGTCGCCCACCAGGAGCTGATCTGGCTCACCCTCTCCGACCTCCTCGACGCATCGCTCCGATTGGGAGCCATCGTCGTCACGATGTCGCTGCTCACCACCGGCGACCGCCTCGTCACCTACTGCCTCATGCTCCTGTGCGCCCAGGCCGGCGTCACCCTCCTGCTCGTCGTCATGTGCTGGCGCTGCTACCGCAGCGCATGGCTCCGCATCGCCGATTTCGACCGCGCCACCGCCAAGGGCCTCTTCAACTTCGGCGCCTGGGCGCTGTTGGGCAACCTCTCCTACCGCATTCGCACCAGCGGCCCCTCGCTCGTCCTCGGACGTGCCTTCGGCACCGCCTTCAACGGCGGCCTCAGCGTCGCCCAGCAGCTCGCCGGGTACCAGGTCAGCCTCGCCGCCGCGATCATGCGGGCCGCTCAGCCTGCGCTCAACGCCGCCCACGGGCGCGGCGACAAGAAGACCGTCGAACAGCTCGCCCACCTCGTCAACAAGTACAGCGTCCTCCTGGCGATGTTCTACATCGTCCCCATCGTCATCGAGGCCCCCCAACTCCTCGCCCTCTGGCTCGACGACCCCCCGTACATGAGCGACACCTTCGTCCGCTTCGCCATGTTCGCCCTGTGCATCCCCTGGCTCACCATGGGCCACCACCTCGCCATCCTCGGCCACGGCGGCATCCGCCGCTACATGACCCTCTCCCTCGTGTTCGAGCTCGCGGCCCTGGCGATGGGTGCGGCCTTCGTCATCTGGCTCGACCGTTCCCCCTGGTGCGTGCTCGCGTACGCCGTCGTCGGCCAGTGCTGGATCGGCTGCCTCGTCCTCCACTCCGCCTGGCGCACCCAGGGCATCCGCTTCCGCTCCTGGATCCTCCACTCCGTCGGCCCGGTCGCGCTCGTCGTCCTCCCCGCCGGCGGCGCGGCCTTCGCCGTCAACCAGCTCATGAGCCCCGGATTCAGCCGCATCATGGCCGTCGGCGTCGTCTACGCCATGGTCGCCACGCCCCTGATCTGGGGCATCGGGATGCGCGGCCACGAGCGCGAGCATTTCTTGCGCCTCGGGCGTGGCGTCGGCGGACGCATCAGCACCGCCGTCAAGCGCCGGGCCAACGGCTCTGGTGGTTCGACCGGCGGCCCCGGCAACGCCTCGGGCACAGGCGGCGGTGGGGTGGGTATGGGCGGTACCGTTCAGCCCTTGATCGAGCCGGCCCCCCTCCCCGCTGGCGCCGCCCCCGACGCCCGATAGAACCTTTCCATGCCCGCCTCCCCCCACACGACGACCGACGCCCGGCCTGCCGCCTCTGCCCCCCCAAGCGATCGCCCCTTGCGCGTCCTCTACGTGGGGATGAAGCACGACCACGGCAAGCCCGAGCTGGGCCTCGCCTTCGAGCACTGGAACTTCTTCCACACCATGCACCGCATGGGGCTCGACATCACGTACTTCGACTTCGCCGGCATCCTCGCCAGGCGCGGCCGCGACGCGATGAACGCGCGACTTGTCGAAGTTGCGAAGAGTGTCAAAGCGGACCTCATGTTCACCGTGCTGTTCGGTGATGAACTCGATCCGGGCGCCATCCGCACCATCTCCCGCGAGACCGACACCACCACCTTCAACTGGTTCTGCGACGACCACTGGCGCTTCGACGACTTCACCAAGCGCTGGGCCCCGTGCTTCGACTGGTCCGTCACCACCGCGCGCAGCAGCCTCCCCAAGTACGAAAAAATCGGCTACCGCAACGTCATCAAGAGCCAGTGGGCCGCCAACCCGTATTTGTACCGGCGCCTCGACCTCCCCATGAAGCACGAGGTCACCTTCGTCGGCCGCCCCCACGGCACCCGCCGCCAGACCATCGCCGCCATCCGCGACGCCGGCTACGACGTCAAGACCTGGGGTCCCGGCTGGGACACCGGCTGGCTCGACCAGGACCAGATGATCGAGGCCTTCAACACCAGCCGCATCAACCTCAACCTCTCGAACGCCTCGGTCCCCGTCAGCACCCCGATGCGCCGCCTCAAGAAGCGCGTCAAGAAGGTGCTCACTACCGTCGGCCTCGGCCAGGCCGCCACCGCCGCCGCCCGCATGGCCCGCGGCGGCACCGCCCCTCAGGACGTCAAGCAGAACCCCAAGGACTTCCAGGACCAGATCAAGGGGCGCAACTTCGAGATCCCCGGCTGCGGCGGCTTCACCCTCACCGGCACCAGCGAAGACCTCGACTCGTACTACGTGCCGGGACGCGAAGTCGTCACCGTCGACGGCTCGGGCCCCGCCTTCGGCATTCCCGACACCGTGCGCCTCATCCGCCACTACCTGGAAAACGAAGACCAGCGCCGCGCCATCGCCGACGCCGGCTACGCCCGCACCCGCGCCGAGCACACGTACGTCCACCGCTTCGTCGACGCCTTCAGCCGCATGGACCTGCCGGTCGGCGCCGCCGCGAGCTACCTCAAGGACGGCCTCGCCGCGGGCCGCGTCGAGGAGATCGACTAATCATGCCTACGCCCTCCTTCGCCGTCGTCGTCCCGAGCTACAACCGCCAGGACCTCATCCGCGCGACCCTCGATTCGATCTTCAAGCAGGACCCGCCCGCAGAGGGCGGCAATGGGGGGGGGTGGAAGCTCGAAGTCTTCGTCATCGACGACGGCTCCAAGGACGATACCGTCGCCATCGTCCAGCGCGAGTACGCCGGCCGCGTCACCCTCATGACCCAGGCCAACCAGGGCCCCGGCGCCGCGCGCCACAAGGGCGCCGTCGCGAGCACCGCCGACTACATCTGCTTCCTCGACTCCGACGACCTGTGGTTCCCCTGGACCCTGCGCCGCTACACCGAGGCCATCGAGAAGCACAACCGCCCCGCGTTCATCGCCGGCAAGCCGATGTTCTTCCGCGAGGAGAGCCAGTTGGGGGGGTCCGCCGCCGCCAAGGACGCCCCCCTCGACGCCGACTACTACGACGATTTCTACAAGACCAGCCACGACTGGCTCTGGTGGGGCGCTTCATGCTTCGTCGTCCGCTCCGACGCCTACAAGCGCGTCGGCGGCATGACCCAGGCCTTCATCAGCGGCGAGGACGCCGACCTCACCCTCCGCCTCGGCGTCGAAAGAGGCTTCGTCCACATCAAGGGCCCCGCCACCTTCGCCTACCGCGAAAACCCCGTCGGCAGCTGGGTCAGCAACGTCCCGCGAAACCACGCCGGCGTCAAGCTCCTCATCGACGAGGAAAAAGCCGGCAAGTACCCCGGCGGCCCCACGCGCCAGAGCGACCGCATCAAGATGATCACCCGCCACACACGCTGGGGGAGCTTCCTGTGCCTCCGCGGCGGCGACCTCGAGCGAGCCTGGGGCCTCTACCGCGACACCTTCGCGTGGCACCTGCGCCTCGGCAAGCTCAAGTACCTCGCCGGCTTCCCGCTCTTGTACGCCAAGACCGCGGTCATGCGCCCGGAGAAGAAGATCCACGCATGACCCCCGTTGCACCCGTCCATGTGATTTCGCCCGGCTCCGCCGGGGGGGGGTTCCCCCCGACCGACGCGCAGTCGGGCCCACGCCCGGCCCCGACCGACGGCCTCGTCAACCGCCTGCTCCAGCTCCCCGCCGGCCTTCGCATGCGCTACCGCATCGCTGCCCTGCGACTCCTCGGCGCCCGCATCGGTTCGCGCTGCTGGATCCGCCACATCGAGCTGCCCCGCAACCCTTGGGACATCTGGTGCGACGATCTCGTCGCCCTCGACCGAGGCGTGGTGCTGCTGACCACCGGCACCCGCGGCGGCGGCAAGGCCGCGGGCGAGTCCGCCGGCCGCCGCATCGTCCTCCACCAGCGCGTCTACATCAACCGCTACACCATGCTCGACGCGAGCGAACTCATCGAGATCGGTCCGGGCACGATGATCGGCCCGCACTCGTACATCACCGACCACGACCACGGCACCTCGCTCGCCCTGCCCATCCACAAGCAGCCCCTCTCGGGCTCGCCCACACGCATCGGCGCCGACGTCTGGATCGGGGCGAACGTGACCATCTTGAAAGGCGTAACCGTCGGCGACCAGGCCATCATCGCCGCGGGCGCGGTCGTGACCAAAGACGTCGCCCCCCGCGCGATCGTCGGCGGGATTCCCGCGAAGGTGATCGGAGAACGCCAGTAATGACTGCCCCCCCCCAACCCCGCGCCTGCATCGCGATCACCACCAAGAACCGCAAGGACGAGCTCCGCAAGGCCGTCGCGTCGTGCCTCACCCAGACCGTCCCTGTCGAGGTCCTGATCGTCGACGACGGCTCCGACGACGGCACCAGTGACATGATCCGCGCCGAGTTCCCCGCCTCGAAGCACCCTCACCTCAAGCTCGACCGCAACGAGAAGTCCCTGGGCCTCATCGCCCAGCGCTGCCGCTTCCCCAGCCTCACGAGCTGCCCCTTCATCTTCTCGATCGACGACGACGCCATCCTCGTCAGCCCCAACACCGTCGAACAGACGCTCAAGGAATTCGAGCACCCCCGCGTCGGCGTCGTCGCCATCCCCTACATCGACGTCAACTACGGCCCCGACGTCAAGCAGCGTGCTCCCTCCGCGGCGTCCCCCGGCGACTTCTGGGTCGCCGAGCAGTACCGCGGCACCGCCCACGCCCTGCGCCGCGATGTCTTCGTCGCCCTCGGCGGCTACCGCCCGCTCCTGGTTCGCCAGGGCGAGGAGATGGACTACTGCATCCGCATGCTCGACGCCGGCTACGTCGTGCGCATGGGCAACGCCGACCCGATCCACCACATGGAGAGTCCGCGCCGCAGCCGTCCGCAGATCTCCATGTACTCCGGACGCAACCACATCCTCTTCGCGTGGCACAACGTCCCCATGCCCAACCTCCTCATGCACATGCCCGCGACCGTCGCCAAGCAGCTCAAGGCGAGCGTGAAGGACAAGCACGTCCCGCACTCCATCCAGGGCCTCGCCCGCGGCATGGGCCTCGCCGTCAGCAAGGAAATGCTCAAACGCGCCCCGGTCCGCCGCTCGACGTACCTCTTCAGCCGGCGCCTCCGCAAGCAGGGGCCGTTCCTGCTGTCGCAGATTGAGCGGGAACTGCCGCCGATGAAGGCGGTTTGAGATCTCCGGGGCGGACCGAACCCCACGGGCAGGTGATCCATTTCGACGATTCGAAGCAGAGCCCGACGCCGACTGATTCTTGCCTGCGCGATGGTGTGCGCCGCGTTCCCGGTGGCGTACATGGCATCGCTGATCGTCGTGTTCGGCGTGATCCGCGGGCGGTACGACGTGTGGTATCTCGACGCGAGCCTGGTTGTCGGCGTGCGACCGGCGCCACCAGTGTCGTTCAACCGTGTCAATGTCTCAGTACATCCTTTCATCAACGGCGGCGTGACGCTCGTTCCCCGGTACGAGACGGACCAGTACGGACAACGCATCTGGATCCCCCTATGGCCCGTACTGGTGCTTCCACCAGTTCTTGTCGGGTGGCGTGCCGCGCGCCGCCTACGGCACATAGATCCGGGTGCGTGCGTGCATTGCGGCTACCTCAAGTGGGAAATCGAGGTGTGCCCCGAGTGCGGCCGACCGGTGACGGAGAAAACTGAAGAGAGGATCGTCGAGCGCTGGTAGCGCTCGCCCGTCGGTACACTGCCCGCGCGTGCACCTCCTCGTCCTCGCAGCCCGCGTCCCCCGCCGCCACTGGTCGGATTCCGACTTCCTCGCCGACCTCCTCCTCGCCCTCGCCGCCCGCGGCCACTCCATCGAGCTCCTCGCCGACTGCATCGAGCAGCCCTCGATGTTCGACGCCCCCGGCATCACCCTCCGCCCCCTGCACCCCTACGAGAACACCGCCCCCCACGCCCCGCGCGACCTCGCCCGCACCCTGCGCCGCCGCGTCGACCACGGCAACTACGACGCCGTCCTCAGCACCACCGGCCTCGCGCCCGTCGGCGTCTGGCTCCCCATCGAGCCCAACGCGATGAGCTGGCTCAACCACGCCGCCCAGGCCCTCCCGCCCCACTCGCTCGCGCTCACCCTCCTCCGCCACCACGTCGCCTTCGGCGGCGCCATCGCCGAGCGGGCCGCGCTCCAGCGCGCCCGTCGCGGCCAGGGTCCCGACCACGTCCGTCACGTCATCGCGATGGGCGCCCGCGCCGCCGAGCGCCTCCGCGAATCGCTCCCGCGCCTGCGCGACGGCGTCGTCGACCTCGGCTACGCCGCCCGCTCAACACCGCCCCCCGACGCACCGGCGCTCCGCGCCCGCACCCGCGCCGCGCTCAACATCGACCCCGATCGCCCCGTCGTCCTCGTCGGCCAGCTCGCCGCCGGCCGCTGGATCCGCCCGCTGCTCACGGCCCTCGGCGAGCTGCACGCACGCGATCCGGCGCGCTGCCCCGTCGTCCTCGTCGCCGCCCGCGACGCCTTCGCGATCCACGCCCTCGCCGCCCGGCGCGGCGCCCTCGCGCCCCTGCGACTGCTCGGCACCACCGCCGGCGTCGTCGCCGCCCTCGCCGCGGCCGACGCACTCGCCGTCCCCATGACCCGCGGCCGCTCCATGCTCGGCGCCGAGGGCACTGGCTGGTGCGCCCGCCTCGTCGCCGACGCCCTCGCCTGGGGCCGCCCGGTTCTCGCCGCCCCAGACGCTCCAGGCGCCGAGCTCGTCGAGTCGACCGGCGCCGGCGCCGTCGTCGAGCCCCCCAGCGCCTCTGGCTGGCGTGAAGCCCTCGAGCACGTGAAAAACCCCCGCTGGCTCGCCGACGCCTCGGCCCGGGCCGCCGCGGCCGGCGCCGACCTCGGCATGGATGCCTTCGTGACCCGCTTCGAAGGTGTGCTTCACGCGGCGGTCGTCCACGCCCTCGCCTCCGCCTGAATATCGTTCCAGTTCCATGTCCCTGTTCGTCCCCGACGCCCCGCCGATCGACCCGCCCACACGCCGGGCCGCTCCGGACGCGCCCGACCTCAGAGCCGCCGTCGCCTCCGCGACCCAGGCCCTGCTCGGCAAGCTCCACCACGGGCGTCGCCCGTGGGGCGCCGACGTCGATCTCTACGCCGACCACGCCCACCTCTGCGCCGAACTCGAGGGCGACTCGATCCTCTCGAGCGAGTATCTGCTGATGAAGTGGATCCTCGGGCAGGAGAATGACACCGCCCAGGACTCCAAGGCCGGAGCGCTCGGCCTCAACCGCATCGCCAACCACCTCCGCCTCACCCAGCGCGGCTTCGGCCCCACACCCGTCGCGACCGAGCCCGCGCTCGACGAAGCCAAGGGCGGCCAAGGTGGCTGGGGCCAGTTCCCCGGCGCCCCCACCGACCTCTCCGCCACCGTCAAGGCTTACTTCGCCCTCAAGCTCTCCGGCGATTCTCCGGACGCCCCGCACATGGCCGCCGCCCGCGCGGTCGTCCTTGCCATGGGCGGCGCCGAGCGCATCAACACCTTCAGCATGTTCTACCTCGGCTGCCTGGGTCAGGTGAGCTGGGACGCGTGCCCCGCCATCCCGCCGCAGATCTCGCTGCTCCCGCGCTGGTTCCCCTTCCACCTCGACAAGGTCGCCGCGTGGACGCGCACGATGATCCTCCCCCTCGCCCTCTGCACGGCCCTGCGCCCCGTACGCCAACTCCCGCCCCACCTCGGCATCGACGAGCTCTTCCTCGACAACTCCCGGCGCACGCGCCTGTGCAAGGACTTCGACCGCGGGGGGGGGGAGCCCGCGAGCCTCACGAACGTCTTCATCGTGGTCGACAAGCTCATGAAGCTCGCCGATCGCGCCGGGCTCATGCCGATGCGCCGCCGCGGCATCACCGCCGCTGAGCGGTGGATCCGCAGCCGCATGGACCCCGCCACCACCGAAGGCCTGGGCGCCATCTTCCCCCCGATGGTCTACGTGCAGGTCGCGTTCCAGGCCCTGGGCTACCCGCGCTCGCACCCTGTCATCCAGAACGCCGAGCGCCAGCTCGACGCCTTCATGATCGACGCGCCCAGCCCCGACGCGGCCCTCGACCACGTCCGCCTCCAGCCCTGCTTCAGCCCCGTGTGGGACACCGGCATCGGCCTCTACGCCCTCACCGAGGCCGGCCTCACCGCCGCGAACTCCCAGGGCGTGAAGCAACTCTGCGACTGGCTCCTCGCCCGCCAGGTCCGCACCAACGGCGACTGGGCCCGCAACCTCCGCCCCATCGACCGCGGCCTCAAGCTCGGTGACGTGGGGGGGGACGCCTGCGCCTGGGCCTTCGAGTACCGAAACGACTGGTACCCCGACGTCGACGACACCGCCATGGTCGCCAAGGCCCTCTGGCGCGCGGGCGGCTCCGATGGGTGGGGGGGGTGCCCCGGCGGAGCTCTGTCCGCCGGGTCTTCTTCCTGCCCCTACCGCGCCGCCGCCACCAAAGCCTGCCGCTGGATCCTCGCGATGCAGAACGACGACCACGGCTGGGCCGCCTTCGACCGCACGCGCGATCGCCCGTGGATGGAGGCCGTCCCCTTCGCCGACCACAACGCCATGCAGGACCCCTCGTGCCCCGACATCACCGGCCGAGTCCTCGAAGCCCTCATCACCTGCGGCATCCCCGCCGACCACCCCGCCATCACCGCCGGCGTCCGCTACATCGTCGACCACCAGCGCCCCGACGGCACCTGGTTCGGCCGCTGGGGAGTCAACGGGATCTACGGCACATGGCAAGCCGTCGGGGGCCTCGCCGCCGCCGGCGTCCCGCGCGACGCCACCCCCATGCGCCGCGCCCTCACATGGCTCCGCGCCACCCAGAACGACGACGGCGGCTTCGGCGAGTCCGCCAACTCCTACCTCGACGGACAGCACGCCCCGGCCCCCCCCACACCCTCCACCGCCTCCCAGACCGGCTGGGCCCTCGCCACCCTCCTCGCCCTCGCGGGTCCCGACGACCCTGCCTCCCGCGCGGCCGCGGCCTATCTGGCCCGCACCCAACTCGACGCCCGCTCCGCCGGCACCGACCCCGCCTCCGCCGACTGGCCGCACGAGCCCGCCGGCGCGTGGCGCGAGCGCTGGTTCACCGGCACGGGCTTCCCGAAGGTCTTCTACCTGCGGTACCACCTGTACCGGCACTACTTCCCGCTCATGGCCCTCGCCCGATTCGAGCGCCTCGGTGGCCGCCTCGCCTAACTGCTTTGTTATCGGGTACTTATATCAACGCGCCGTTCCACGCCGTGGTCGCGCGTTCGGCTTTCTTATGGCGTTTGTCAGGTTGTTGCGAACACCCCGTTGACGTACACTGATTTGGACGGACACGAGAGGGGATTCCGGGGTTCGCTATCGCCATGGACGCCGCCGACATCGAGACAGAAGAACCGCCCGGGGCCGTGGCGGGGGCGGCGGCCCGACGTGAGCACGGACGCATGAGCGCCGCGATCGCCGAAATCGACATCCTCGATCCCGGTCGCCTCGTCCCTGCGCCCGCCCTCCGCTGGCTGCTCGACCACGCCCGCGCCGCCCTCGCCGAGTTGGGTGCCGCGGGCGGGGGCGAAGTGCGCGTGAGCATCGTCGACGACCCCGCCATGGCCGCCGCCCACGAGCGCTACTCCAACGTCCCCGGCACCACCGACGTGCTGACCTTCGACCTCCGCACCGGTGGCACAGGCGTCCCGCCTGTGTCCGCCGAACCCCTCGACGTCGACATCCTCGTCTGCGCCGACGAGGCCCGGCGCCAGGCCGCCCCCCGCGCCGTGCCCCTTGAGCACGAGCTGCTCCTGTACATCGTCCACGGCGTGCTCCACTGCCTCGGTGAGGACGACCACGACGAGGCCGCTGCCGTTCGTATGCACCAGCGCGAAGACCGCGTCCTCACCGCCATCGGCGTCGGCCCGGTCTACGCCCGCACCACCGGAGCCTCCGCGTGAACCTCCTCGGAGGCCTCAACCCGGTGGTCATCCTCATCGTCGCACTCGCGGCGGGGCTGCTCTTCGCCACGCTCCACCTTTCCCTCATCGACCTCGCCCGCGCCACGCTCGAAGACCTCGCCCTCACCCGCAACCGCGCCCGCAAGGGCCGGCGCGTCGAGCAGATGCTCGGCGACACCTACGGCCACTCCAAGTCCCTTGCCATCGCCAGCGCCCTCTTCCAGGCCATCGTCGTCATCGCGTGCGTCGCGTGGATCGCCCAGATCCGCGGCGCACAGGCCGCCGGCTGGGCCGATTGCCTCATCGGCCTCGCGCTGAGCGTCCCGCTGCTGTGGATCTTCTGCGTCGTCGTCCCCATGAGCATCGCCTACTACGCCGGCGAGCGCATGCTCTACGAGCTCTCGGGGCTCGTCCGCACCGTCCACCGCGCCGCCTGGCCCGTCCGCGGCGTCGTGCTCTTCGCCAACGAAGTCGTCCGGCGCCTCGCCGGCGTGACGCCCACGCCCTCCGCGGCCCAGGCCGAGGAAGAGATCCTCTCCGCCGTCGAGGAGGCCCAGCGCGAGGGCCAGTTCGACGATGAAGCCCGCGAGATGATCGAGGCGATTGTCGAGTTCCGCAGCCTCACCGTCGAGCAGGTGATGACGCCCCGGACCGAGATCGCCGCCATCGAGCTCACCAACGACCTGGGCGCCGTCACCCGCGCCATCCGCGACATCGGCCACTCGCGCATCCCCGTCTACGAGAACAGCCTCGACTCCGTCGTCGGCATCTTCTACGTCAAGGACCTCATGCGCTGGATGGCCGGCGAGGGTGGGGGGGGCGCCCGCGTCGGGGGCAAGCCGTTCGAACTGAAGAACATCGTCCGCCCGGCGCTCTTCGTTCCCGAGACCAAGACCGTCCGCGAGCTCCTCCGCGAGCTCATCCGCAGGAACGTTCACATCGCCATGGTCGCCGACGAGTACGGCGGCACCGCCGGCCTCGTCACCATCGAGGACATCGTCGAGCAGATCGTCGGCGACATCCGCGACGAGTACGAGAAGCCCGGCGAGGACAAGCCCGAGGTCACCGTCGACCTCGACAAGCGCACCGCCGACGTCGACGCCCGCGCCTACATCGACGACGTCAACGACGTCATCTCCCCGCTCGGCTGGTCCATCCCCGAGAGCGACGACTACGACACCGTCGCCGGCTTCGTCATGACCACCCTCGGCCGCATCCCCGAGCAGGGCGAGGTCTTCCGCATCCAGCGCGCCACGACGACCGTCCTCGAGGCGACGCCCACGCGCGTCGTCCGCCTCCGACTCGATATCGCGCCCCCCGAAGAGGGCGACGGCGGCTCCCCGACCGCCGAGGTCGTCGTCCCCGAAGAGCCCAAACAGGTCGCCGCCGGCGAGACCGAGCGCCTCCGCGCGGGCAAGTAACTCGCAATGAAAGCAAGACTCACCGCAGCGGCGCAGAGGGCGCTGAGGCGGAGAAGGCTTTTACCACGGAGAACACGGAGAAAGTCATTAGTTCTTGCCTTGAACACAACTCCCCTTCCTTCTCCTCCTTCTTCTCCGTGTCCTCCGTGCTCTCCGTGGTAAACCGCCTTCCTCCGCGTCCTCTGCGCCTCTGCGGTGAGTCCTCTTCCTGAATACGATTGACCCGAGAGAGTCCAAGGAGTCCTGCCAGATGTCCCCCCACGTCACCCACCGCAAGTTCCGCGGCGCCTTCACCGCGATCGTCACCCCCTTCACCGCCGACGCCTCCGAGATCGACTACGGACGCCTCGACCAGCAGCTCGCCTTCCAGGCGAAAGGTGCAGTCACCGGCGTCATCGTCTCCGGCACCACCGGCGAGTCCCCCACCCTCACCCACTCCGAGTACGAGCACCTCGTCAAGGCCTGCGTCGAGCGCGGGCGCACCCACGGCCTCATGGTCGTGGCCGGCACGGGCTCCAACTCCACCGCCCACGCCGTCGAGCTGCAGCGCCTCGCCACCTCCCTTGGCGCCGACGCCGCGCCCTCGGTGAACCCCTACTACAACAAGCCCACCCAGGAAGGGCCCTACCCCCACTTCATGACCGTCGCCGACTCGGCCGATCTGCCGATCATGCTCTACAACATCCCGGGCCGCACCGGCGTTGCGCTCACCCCCGCCACGATCGAGCGCCTCAGCAAGCACCCGAACATCCGCGCCTGCAAGGAAGCCACTGGGTCGACCGACTCGTGCTCCGAGATCGCCCAGCGCTGCCCCGAGATGGCCGTGCTCAGCGGCGACGACTCGATGACCCTCCCCTTCATGGCCGTCGGCGCCGTCGGCGTCGTCAGCGTGATCACAAACCTCGTCCCCAGCAAGGTCTCGGCCATGTGCAAGGCGTGGCTCGACGGCAATCCTTCTGCCGCCCTCGCCTCCCACCGCGAGCTCTTCCCGCTCTGCCGTGCCTGCTTCGCCGAAACCAACCCCATCCCGCTCAAGGCCGCGATGAAGCTCCTCGGTCGTGACACGGGTTCGATGCGCCTCCCCATGACCGAGGCCACCGCCGAGACCACCATCGCCCTCAAGAAGGTCCTCACCGAGCTCGGGATGGTCTGACCGCCTAACGAAGTGAAATTACCTTCACTCCCCGGTCTATCCTGACCATGATCCCGGCACGCCCTTTCCATGTCGCGAGGTCAACCGCATGGGCGACTCGGCGAAAACAGAGCGACGCAGCGCCAACGCGGCGCCATCGACCCGCGCCGCGCGCGAGCCGCTCAGCGTGACGCCGGCCCCCGCCGCCTCCCGCCGCGCCCCCGCCGACGGCTTCCCTACCTACGCCGCCGCCATGGCGTGGCTCTACGACCGCGTCGACATCGAAAAGGCCCGCGCCAGCCGCGTCACGGCCGACATGCTCAAGCTCGACCGGATGCACGCCATCCTCGAGCGCATGGGCAACCCCCACAACGCCGTGCGCACCGTCCACGTCGCCGGCACCAAGGGCAAGGGCAGCACCTGCGAGATGCTCGCGTGCGCCCTCGAGGGCTGCGGCTACACCGTCGGCATCTACACGAGCCCCCACCTCGTCGACCTCCGCGAGCGCATCCGCGTCAACCGCGCGATGATCGGCCAGGGCGAGCTCATCGCCGCCTTGGGCGCCGTCGCCCGCGCCGCCGACGAGCTCGAGCCCACGCTCGGCCCGGCCACGTTCTTCGAGGCGCTCACCGCCGCCGCTTTCGCCCACTTCGCCGAGCAGGCCGTCGACGTCGGCGTCGTCGAGGTCGGCCTCGGCGGGCGCCTCGACTCCACGAACGTCATCACCCCGGAAGTCTGCGGCCTGGCGAGCATCAGCTTCGACCACATGGACATCCTCGGCGACACCCTCGCCAAGATCGCGTGGGAAAAAGCCGGCATCATGAAGCCCGGCGTCCCCGTCATCAGCGTCCCGCAGAAGCCCGAGGTCATCGAGGTCTTCCGTGAGGCCGCCGAGGCCGTCGGCGCCACGCTCCGCGTCATCGGTGAGGACCTCGACTTTTCCGTCCGGTTCGACGTGGCCCCCGGCGTCCGCGGCGGCGGCGGTCGCGCCGGGCGCGGGGCCCAGGCCCGCGTCGGCCTCACCACGCCGCGCTTCGAGTTCGAGCACGTCGGCGTTCCCCTCATGGGCGAGCACCAGGCCAGCAACTGCGCCCTCGCGCTGGGCATGCTCGACGCCCTCGCCGAACGCGGCTTCCACGTCGACGAGCCCGGCATCCTCGACGGCCTCACCCGCACGACCATGCCCGGACGCATGGAACTCATCGCCCCCGCCGCCAGCGGCTCGGGCAGCGCCGGCGGCAGCACGGCCGCCGGCGGCTCACGCATCCTCCTCGACGGCGCCCACAACGCCGACTCGATGAAGCACCTCATCAAGGCCATCTCGACGCACGTCCCGTACGACTCGATGGTCGTGATCTTCGGCTGCAACGTCGACAAGGACATCCCCGGCATGCTCAAGGAGCTCGCCGTGGGCGCCGACAAGGTGATCTTCACCAAGGCCGGCTCGACGCCGCGTGCGGCCGACCCGCGCGACCTGGCGAAGAAGTTCAACGACGCCTCGGGCAAGATGAGCCACGTCGCCAAGGACCTCACCGAGGCCCTGTCGATCGCCGCCCGCGCCGCCGGGCGCGAAGACCTCGTGTGCATCACCGGCTCGCTCTATCTCGTGGGCGAGGCCAAGAAGCTGATGGCGAAGTGAGCGGGCGCGTTGAACGAGCCCTGTGCGCGAGCACAGGGTGAACCGTGCCGAAACGAGTGCGATCGGTTCGCCCGCAGCCTCAGCGCAAGCGATCGTTCACCCTGAGCTCACGCTCAGGGCTCGTTCACGCAAGCTCCCCCAGGAACACGTCGCCATGCCACCCCTCGAAACAACCTGGTCCCAGCAGACCTTCTACCTCTTCGTCCACAAGCATCTCGCGCCCCTGCTCAAGCGGCACGGCTACAAGAAACTCGGTCGCACGTGGCGTAAGCGCCACAAGGACGAGCCCCGGGGCTGGGGCGTCATCAATCTGCAGAAGTTGTCGAGGGGGTCGCCCGACGGCATCAGCTTCACCATCAACCTCGGCGTGTGGTGGGACGACGTGCCGTGCTCCTTTGGCGGAACGCCAGGCCCCACCGGACCCAGCGACAACAACTGCCACGTCCAGGAGCGGCTTGGCACGCTGGCGAACGACGGGGCTGACAAGTGGTGGGAAATCAATGGCGCCCAGTGGTCAACCGAGCAGACCGACGAATGCCTCGCGCCGATCGTGGCGTCGCTCATCCCCGCGCTCGAAGGCCGCGGCCTGGCATG
This sequence comes from uncultured Phycisphaeraceae bacterium, assembly GCA_964564695.1. Lineage (GTDB taxonomy): Bacteria > Planctomycetota > Phycisphaerae > Phycisphaerales > UBA1924 > CAZMCC01. Next base: position 17,802 of record CAZMCC010000059.1, read on the forward strand.
GATCAACGACCGCCTGACCCCGAAGGCCGTCGCCGCCTACCAACGCATGGTGCTGGCCGGAACGATGACCCAGGTGCTCAGCGACGAGCACCTGAACGCCTGATGTTCAATGGAGCGCCACAGCGCAGCTCTCTCTCTCTCTCTCTCTCTCTCTCCGGCTCCGTGCTCTCCGTGTCCTCCGTGGTGAAATGCCTTCCTCCGCGCCCTCTGCGCCTCTGCGGTGAATTCCGTTTCCCGCCTCACGCAAACTCCCCCAGCACAAACCCCTTGTCCGCGTACAGCTTCTCCACCCGCCCCATGAACGCGTCCGTCGGCGGCAGGCGCAGCGAGATCGCCACGAGCAGGTCGTTCATCGCGTGGAAGTCGCTCACGCTGATGTACTCGCGCGCCGCCCGCGCCGGCCCCAGCTTCGCCTTGTCGTACGTCCCGGCCTGCAGCTCCGCCAGGTGCGCCATGTTGTGGTAGTTCCCCAGCGGCAGGCACAGGCACGTCGCGTTCAGCCCGTACGCGCAGAACACGCTCGCCTCGCACGCGCCGCCCGCCATGAGCTTGCGCTGCCAGGGGCGCGACTCCGCCCCCCCGCCCGCCTTCGCCTGCGCTGCCGTCTGGCTCGCCAGCGGCTGGGCCGCGTTCACAAACGTCTCCTCCGCCCGCGCGGCGCACGCCGCGGTGAGCGACGGGCTGAACGTGCTGATCCGGTCCCCCACGCGCACGATCGGCCCGCCCCCGATCGGCGAGTCGTGGAACGACCGCGAGTTCTCGAGCGCCAGCACCCGCGCGTCGCGCGGGATCGTCCCCAGCTTGCACGCCGCGATCGCCCCGATGAACCCGATCTCTTCCGCACGCGTGAACAGCAGCGACACGTGCCCCACCCGCTCGCCCGCGGCCCGCGCCACCCGCAGCACATCCATCGTGCACAGCGCCGACGCCACCGCCGAGAGATCATCGCACCCATGCGTGTGCAGGATGTCGCCGACCACCTCCGCGGGCGCCAGGCGCCACGTCGCCACATCGCCCGGGCGCAGCGCGTCACCACCCGCGTCGCCATCCAGTTCCGCCAGGTACGACTTCATCTGCGGATGGCTCGGCGTCGTCTCCCCCGTGAGCGTGGCCATCACGGGCTCGCCCGACTTCGGGTGGATCGTCACCGGCGCATCCGCGAAGAACACGTCCATCACCCCGCCGCGAAACTGCAGCTCCACCACCGTCGGGCTCACCACGCGCGTCAGCACGAACGCGGGATGGTCCGTGTGAGCCGTGATCATCAGCGGCGCCTGGTCCGTCACCCCCGGGTCGGCGAACCCGATCACCAGGTTCCCCGCCCGATCGGGCGTGAGCTTGAGGTCCGGACGCTGGGCCGTCCATCGCCCGATCCAGTCGAGCACGCGCCACTCCCGCCCCGCGGCCGTCGGGATCTGCGTGACCTCGATCAGCCAGTTGAGGTGCTCGGCCCGGGCGGGATCGCCAGCGGCGGACGGCGGCAACGCATCGGTGTCGGCGGCGGTAGACATGTCCGGCAACGGTAGGGTGCCCCGGCGGAGCGTTGTCCGCCGGGTCCTTCTCGCCGTTTCCTCGCCGGCGCGCCAGGGCACCACCCTTGACGCTCCGCCGAATCTGTGATGCACTCGCGGCCCGTCGAATCGGCCGCGGTTCCGCTGAACGTCGGGGGGGACATTGGAGGTTCGCAAATGCCCGCCGCTCCCGTCGTCCACTTCGAAATCGGCTGTCGCGACATCAAGAAGGCCCAGGCCTTCTACGGCCCCCTCCTGGGCTGGGAATTCACCAGCTACGGCCCCACCGCCGCCATGATCACCAGCCCCGAGCCCGGCCAGGGTTCCATCGGGGGCCACCTCAACTCCCTCGGCCACGAGCCGCACACCTACTGCGTCATCTACGCCCTCGTCGACGACCTGCAGGCCAAGATCGACCACGCCAAAAAGCTCGGCGGCTCGCTGCTCGTCCCGCCCCAGGAAGTCCCCGGAATGGGCCACTTCGCGTGGATCAAGGACCCCGAGGGGAACACCGTCGGTCTGTGGAAGGCCGCGATGCCGCAGACGTGATCCCTCCGGCAACAGGGAACAATGGAGGGTGTCACTCCCGGCGCTTCGCCGGGAGTGCACAGCCACACCTCCGCGCGCACTTCTCAATTCCTGGAACGCCGACATGAACACCACCGCCCTTCTGCGCACCGTCGCCGCCGCACTCGTCCTCGCCGGCGCCGCGCTCGCCCAGACGCAGCCCGCCAAGCCCAGCGCGCCGGCCCCATCTACTCCGCCCGCGCCCGCCCCCACCCCCGCGGCCCCCGCCAAGCCCGTCGACTTGAGCCCCATCGTCGCCGAGGGAATCGTGAACGCCCCGCCCGCGGAGGTCTGGAAGGTCTTCTCCACCGCCGAAGGGTTCAAGCTCCTCGGCCCCGCGCACGCCGAGATCGACCTGCGCATCGGCGGCCTCATCCGCTCGCACTACAAGCCCGAGGCCAGGCTCGGCCAGCCGGGGACGATCACCAACCGCATCCTCGCCTTCGAGCCCGGGCGAATGATGACCATCCAGATCGACAACCCGCCCAACGGCTTCCCGTTCATGAACGTCTACCAGCAGGTCTGGACCGTGATGACGATCACCGACGTCGGAGGCGGACGCACCCACCTGCGGATCGCGGGCCACGGCTTCACCGCCGAAGAAGAGTCGCAGCGGATGCGCGAGTTCTTCCGCACCGGCAACCAGTGGACGCTCGATCACCTGCGCAAGCACTTCGACGCCAGCGTCCAGCTCAAGGACATCACCGTGGCCCACCGCGACACCCCCAACTCGCCCACGGCCCCGATCGAGATCGCCAAGGTCGTCAACGCGCCGCGCGACGCCGTCTACAAGACTTATACCACCAGCAACGGCTGGAAGACCTTCTTCGGCGCCGAGACCAAGATCGAGGCCCGCCCCGGCGGCCCGTTCGAGATCTACTTCAGCCCGGCCGACGCGACCCCCGGTGGGGGGGCGGGCGAACGCGGCAGCGAGGGCTGCACCGTCCTCTCGCTGATCCCCGACGAGATGTTCAGCTACACGTGGAACGCCCCGCCCAAGCTCCCCTTCGCGCGGACCAAGCACTCGTGGGTCGTCGTCACGTTCGAGGCGCTCTCCCCCACGAGCACGACCGTCCGCGTCCGCCACCTGGGCTTCGACGAGCTCGCCAAGCAGTACCCCGACCACGCGGCCGAGTTCGCCGAGACACGCGCGTACTTCGCCAGCGCGTGGCCGATGGTGCTCGGCCAGCTCGCGGGGTTCTATGAGCCCGACGTCAACAAGTGAGCGTGGGCCGCAATACGGCGGCCGCTGTGAAGCTCTCATAAGGCCCCTAACGGCAATCCGGCCTACGGACCGGGCATGGTGTATCATTTTTCGAGAGAGTCCCCACGGAGGAGAGATCCCATGAAAACGACGATTGTGGCGGCCGCCCTTCTCGGCCTCGCGGGCACGGTCTTTGCCGACGGCGTGGGCCAGTGGGGCGATGCCGACGTGCTGGGCACCGGTGTCTACGGCGGCGACCCGACGGCCGGCGCGACCATCAATGGACTCGCGCCGGGCGCGGTGACCTTTGCGACGCTCATCACCGGGCACGGCTTCGGGTTTGATCCTGTCGGTGATTTCTTCGGCACCGATCAGATTTACGTCGGCAGCGTGCAGACGGGGGCCCACGACGGCTACTCGAGCTGGCCGTCGCGTTTGAACGGGCCGCAGACGATCACGATTGACTACTCGGGCCTCATCGGCGCGGGCGAATCGGTCACCGGGCTCACCCTCGGCATCGCCGCGGACGACTTCCAGTTCCCGCTGTTCGGCCAGCTGTTCACCGCGGGGATCAACGGCGTGGAGTATCCGCAGCTCACCAACGCGCTCAACAGCGTCGACCAGTCCGGGCCGGTCGTGCAGTACTTCTCCATCGGTGTGCCGACGGCGCTGCTGACGGGCGACCACACGCTCATCCTCACGATCGACGAGCTGGGCGACGGCGGCGACGGCTGGGCGGTCGACTTCCTCACGGTCGGCGTGACGACGATCCCCGGGCCTTCGGGCGCGGGCCTTCTTGCCCTCGCCGGTCTCGCGGCGGCGCGTCGGCGGCGGTAAGGACAGGAGCGGTTCGATGATCTCGACGATTCGTTTAACGGTCTTGGCGGCGGTCGCGTGCGTCGCGGGCTCGGCCTTGGCGCGTCCCGACGGGGCCGTGGGCCAATACGGCGACGCTGACGTGCTCGGGGTCGGGGTGTACGCCGAGGATCCGACGGTCGGCGCGACGCGGGTCGGGCTGCCCGCGGGCGTGCTGACGCTCTCGACGCTGTCGACGGAGCACATCTTCCCGTTTACACCGTTTGGTGATTTCGACGGCACCGACGAGATCTTCGTCGGCAGCAACCAGGTGGCGGCGCACGACGGGTATTCGCAGGCGCTCGAGCGGGCTATCGGGCCGCAGACGCTGTTCATGGATTACTCCGATCTGCTCGAGCCCGACGAGGTGCTGACGGGCCTGACGCTCGGGATTGCGGCCGACGACTTCCAGTTCCCGCAGTTCGGCCAGTCGTTCTTCTGCCTGGTGAACGGCGTGCAGTACCAGCCGCTGAACGCCGCGCTCAATGCTCTCGATCTGACAGGCCCGCAGGTGCGGTACTTCTCGATCGGGCTGCCGCTGTCGTATCTGCGGCCCGACGGTGTCGAGGAGCTCACGCTCGTGATCGACCAGATGGGGGACGGCGGGGACGGGTGGGCGGTGGACTTTGTGACGATCGGGGTGACGACGGTGTCGGTGCCGGGGCCGGCTGGGGTCGGCGTGCTGGCCTTCGCCGCGTGCGCGGCCGCGCGTCGGCGGCGCTGAACTCATCACGACCCGGACCTTCGCCGAGCCTCAGGTCCGGCGTCATAATCACACCGCGAGCTTCGCCCCGACGAATTCCACCACCTTATCGAGCGCGATGCGGTCCTGGGTGCCGGTGTCGCGGTTGCGGGCGGTGACGGTCTGCTGGGTGAGCGTGTCGCCGTCGACGGTGAAGCACCAGGGGCAGCCGGCCTCGTCCATGCGGGCGTAGCGCTTGCCGATGGACTGCTTGGCGTCGGTCTCGATGAAACCCTGCGTGCCGAAGCGCTTCGAGAGATCCGCGTGGAGTTTCTCGGCGACCTCGGGCATGCCGTCCTTGTTGACGAGGGGGAAGACGGCGGCCTTGATGGGGGCGACGCGCGGGGAGAGCTTGAGGAACTCGGGGCTCGGGCGCGCGGGGTCGACGGTGTACGCCTCGCACAGGATGGCGAGGACACCCCTGTCAAGTCCCGCAGCCGGTTCGATGCAGTGGGGGAGGTAGCGGCACTGCTTGGCGATCTCCTCTTTCGGCACGCCCTTGGCCTGGAGTTCGACCTGCAGTTCCTGATCGAAGTAGTCGAGCTTGGTGCGCGCGTGCTCCTGGTGCTGGGTGAGGTCGAAGTTGCCTCTGTGAGCAATGCCCTCGAGCTCGCCGAAGCCGGGGGCGGTGAAGGGAAAGCGATACTCGACATCGCTGGTGCCGACGGAGTAGTGGGAAAGCTCGTCCTTGTCATGCTCGCGGAGGATAAGGTTGTCGCCGGCGAGCCCGATCGACTTCCACCATTCCATGCGGAAATCACGCCAGAACTTGTACCACTCCTGGCTTTTGTCGGGTTGGCAGAAAAACTCGAGCTCGGCCTGATCGAACTCGCGCGAGCGGAAGGTGAAGTTGCGAGGGGTGACCTCGTTGCGGAAGCTCGTGCCGGTATTGCCGATGCCGAAGGGGATCCTGACGCGGGTTGTGTCGACCACGTTCTTGAATTGCACAAAGATGCCTTGGGCGGTCTCGGGGCGCAGGTAGGCGACGTCGTCCTCGGTCGCGGTGGCGCCGATGTACGTCTTGAACATGAGGTTGAACTGGCGGGGTTCGGTCAGTGAGGGACTCTCACACTTCGGGCACGGCGGCGGAGGCGTCCAATTCTCCGATGAATGCCCTGCAAAGTAATCGGGGAGGGAAGTTGGCGCGTGCGCGATGACTTCTCCGAGCTTCTTCGTCTCTGATTTGGACAGTTGACCCAGTTCGCGTGCCTCGATCTCACTGCCAGCCACGACACTCTTGGCGTAAGGGCGCTTCAGGTTTTGCACCGTCATGTTGAACTGGCGTCGAGCCTCGGCGAGGCGATCGTTAGCCCGCTGGTCATTCGGGTTCAGTTTCTGGTTCTTTACTGCGGCCATCAGCGCAAACCACGATGAATCGACGGTTTCCTTGTTGCTCACATAGTCGGCGACTCTCCACCAGCGCATGACAAAGAGCTGGTCAGCGCGGAAACGAGACTTGCATGCGCGGCAGTCGACCATCGGGTCGTTAAATCCCGCGATGTGCCCGCTCGCCTGCCACACCTTGGGGTGCTGGATGATGCGTGTCTCGACGGGGACGCAGCGCACGGGTTCGCCGTTGGGTCCCTTACGGCCCCAGCACGGGTTGAGGATCATGTCCTGCCACCAGGCGTCGCGGAGGTTCTTCTTGAGTTGGGCGCCGAGGGGGCCGTAGTCCCAGAAGCCGTTGATGCCGCCGTAGATTTCGGAGGCCTGGTAGATGAACCCGCGGCGCTTGCAGAGCGCCATGATGGCGTCCATGGGTTTGACGCCGGTGGGGGGGGGCGTGGGAGTGGGGGCGGGTTGGTCGGTGGACATGTGCATCGCGCTCCGGAGGACGGGGAGGGTAGGGGGGGAGGGGTGGAGGGCCGTGTGCGCTGACAGGGGGTGCAGAGCGGCGATGAGAGCCGGAAGCGGTAGCGCCCGGCCACGGCGATGTCGATTGCGAAACGGACGTCGGTGTGGCCCGTTGCTGCCGCTCGGGGCTCCTATTCGCCGCGAGGGAGAGGGGGGCGA
>CAZMCC010000060.1:0-24630 GCA_964564695.1 uncultured Phycisphaeraceae bacterium
TTGAGATCGTCGCCGAGAAGATGGGGACGGACAAGGCCAAGATCACCCGGCAGACCAGCTTCGTCGAGGACCTCAAAGCCGACAGCCTCGACACCGTCGAGCTGGTCTTGGAGTTTGAGGACGAATTCGAGACCAAAATCCCCGATGAGCAGGCCGAGAAGATCAAGACCGTCGGCCAGGCGATCGACTACATCAAGCAGGCCCAGGGCGTCTCGGGCTGAGCCTTCACGGGCCCACCGGACTGCCGACCATCATGGCACCATCCAGACCAATCGGTTCGCGCGTCGTCATCACCGGCATGGGCGCGATCACGAATCTGGGCCCTGACGCGCCCGGCACCTGGTCGGGCATGCGCGAGGGGCGCAGCGGCATCAGCCGCATTGAAAGCCCCGAGTTCAACAACTACAGCACCCGCTTCGGCGACGACGTCTGGTCGACCAAGATCGCCGGCCAGGTGAAGACCTGGGATCCGAACACGTACGTCGAACCGCGCGAGCAGCGCCGGCTCGATCGCTTCGCCGTGCTGGCGCTGTGCGCCGCGGGCGAGGCGGTGGCCGACAGCGGCATCGACTTCTCGCGTGAGACTCCCGAGCGCTGCGGGGCCGTCGTCGGCTCGGGCGTGGGCGGGATCATCACGATAGAGGAAGGCGTCGGGATCATGCACACGAAGGGACCGGACCGGCTCAGCCCGTTCACGGTCCCGCGCCTGATGGTCAACGCCGCGGCCGGGAACATCTCCATCCGCTACGGGCTCCAGGGCCCCAGCGGCGCCCACGCCACGGCGTGCGCAAGCTCCGGTCACGCGATCGGCGATGCGCTCCACCTGCTCCGCAAGGGCCGGGCGGACGTAATGCTCGCCGGCGGGGCCGAGGCCGCGGTGAGCCCGCTGTGCATCGGCGCGTTCATGACCATGCGGGCGCTCTCGCAGCGGAACGACGATCCCACGGGGGCGAGCCGCCCGTTCGATCGCACGCGTGACGGCTTCGTCCTCGCCGAGGGCGCGGCCATGTTCGTCATCGAGACCGAGGACCACGCCAAGGCCCGCGGGGCGAAGATCTACGCCGAGCTGCTCGGCTACGGCAACAGCTCCGACGCGGCCCACATCACGGCCCCCGATGAGCAGGGACGCGGCGCGTCCCGCTCGATGAAGTGGGCTCTCGAGGATGCGCACCTCAACCCGACCGACATCGGCTACGTGAACGCCCACGGCACGAGCACGCCGCGGGGCGACGAGGCCGAGGTGAACGCCGTGCTGAAGGTCTTCGGCGAGCACGCCCGCGCGAGCACCGGCGGCAAGCTGATGATGAGCTCGACGAAGTCGATGATCGGGCACTGCCTGGGCGCGTCGGGCGCGGTCGAGACGATCGCGTGCGTGCACGCGGTCCGCGACGGCGTCATCGCTCCGACGATCAACCTGAAGAACCCGGATGAGGGCTTCGACATCGACCTGGTCCCGGGCCACGCCCGCGAGCGGACGGTGAAGTACGCCATGAACAACACCTTCGGGTTCGGGGGGCACAACGTGACCCTCCTGTTGGGGAGATATGAGGGCTGAACCGCCCCGGGCCCTGGGCCCCTGCGGCCCCCCGTAAGCCCCCGCCCCGGCCGCCCTTGCGCGTTGCGGCCTTCCTCCGGGTGATCCCCAAGGACACCCCCTGTTCAAACCGATAATCCCAGGGCATGCCCGCTGATGTCCGAAGCCTGCTTGCGCTTGAAGTTCCGGTCATCGTGGTGCTCGGCGAGCGCCTGATGAAGCTGTCGGACGTCATGCGCCTCTCCCCCGGCACCATCATCGAGCTTCCCAAGAGCGCGGAGGCGGAGCTGGCGCTGCTCGTGAACAACAAGGCGATCGGCTCGGGACAGGCCGTGAAGGTCGGGGAGAACTTCGGGATTCAGCTCGCGGCGATCGGCGACGTGGAGGCCCGCGTGCGGGCGCTGGGGCCGGCCGAGATGCCCAAGAGCGACGATGAGCAGCAGCCCAGCGCCGACGACGATGCGCTGCGCGACGCGGAAGCGTTGCTCGCCGGGCAGTCGTAAGGACGCTCTGGCCCGGGTTCACCTTGCAATTTGAGCGGCACTCTGCGACGATCCGGCGCACCCCCCATCCCGGACGGGCGCACTCCCCTACGGTCTGGGGGTGGGGGGAGCGGTGAGGGCAACGCCCCTTGCTCGTGTGGGTATCGAGAGGGGCCGCCTGCCGATGCGGGCGCTCAGCGGGGTTTGGGTGGGGACGGCGGGGCGGGGCCGCGGAGTCTTCGATGCGATTCAAGAACTGGTTCGGGGCGTCGATCGTCGGCGTCATGGTCGGCGGGGGAAGTCTCGTGGGTGTCGGCACGGGCGTGGGGGTGGCCGCGGCCCAGTCCAACGCCACGGAACCGCCGGTGGCGGTCGACGCCTCGCGCGACGTGCTCGCCAAGGCGCGCGACCGCGTCTTCCCGGCCCTGGTGAACATCCGCGTCGTGACCGTCGACTACTGGTCCGGCAAAGAGCGCAAGGGCGAGGGTGTCGGCAGCGGCACGATCATCGACGCGACTGCCCTGGTGCCCACCGCCAAGCCCGGCCTCTATGTCCTCACGAACCAGCACGTCACCGACAACGGCAAGAAGTTCCGCTGCACGCTGGCCGACAAGCGCGAGGTGCGGGCCGAGCTCGTGGGCGAGGACCCGCTCACGGACCTGGCGATCCTGCGGATCAACCTCGATGACCTCAAAAAGGTGAGCGATTCGGGGCAGGCGACGCCGCCGGTCGCGACGCTGGGAGATTCGGTCAAGGTGCAGGTCGGCGACAGCGTGCTGGCGATGGGCTCGCCGTTTGCGCTCTCCCGCACCGTCACGCTCGGCATCGTCTCGAACACCGAGCGCATCCTCGGCACCGGGCGCGGCGACGACGACATCGAGCTCGAGCCCGGCCAGCGCACCGGCATCTTCACGCGGTGGATCCAGCACGACGCCCTCATCAACCCCGGCAACTCCGGCGGCCCGCTCGTCAACATGGCGGGCGAGGTCATCGGCGTCAACACCCGCGGCGGGGCGGGCAACGGCTTCGCCAGCCCGTCGAACCTCGCGAAGGTGGTGGCCTCCGCCCTGATCCGCGATGGTGAGATGCGGCGCAGCAGCATCGGCATCGGCGTGCGGCGCATCCAGGACACGCCGTTCAACCACGGCGTGCTGATCACGAGCGTGAGCGAGAACAGCCCGGCCGAGAAGGGCGGGCTCAAGGCCGGCGACCTGCTGACGAAGGTGGATGGGGAGGTTGTGACGGTGCGGTTCCCCGAGCAGGTGCCCGACTTCATGCGGCTGGTGGCCGAGAAGGCCGTCGGCGCGACGATCACGTTCGGCTACGAGCGTGACGGCAAGCCCGGCGAGGCGAAGGTCATCAGCGAGCAGATGCTCAAGGACAAGGGGGACGAGCGCGTCCTCAAGCAGTGGGGGATCACGGTCGCCGAGATCACCGAGAAGATGGCTCGCGACCGGCGCCTCGCGTCGGCCGAGGGCGTGCTCGTCACGGGCATCCGCTCCGGCGGGCCCGCCGCCACGAGCGAGCCCGGCCTCAACTGGGGCGACGTCGTCCGCAGCGTGGGGGACAAGCCCGTCAAGAGCCTCAAGGAGATGGTCGCGGCGTACGACGCGGTCATGCTCGACGCCGCGGGCAAAGAGATCGACAACGAGAAGCTCCCCGAGTGGACCCGCATCGGGTTCTGGCGCGACGGGCGCAACGGCGGCGACCACATCACGCTCGTGAAGACCCGCGAGGACAAGCCGCAGGACCCGCCGCGCGAGGTGGCGAAGGGATGGATCGGCGTCGTGACTCAGCCGGTCCTGCAGAAGCTGGCCGAGAACCTCGCGATCGGCGAGGTGGCCGAGGTGCAGGGCTTCCGCGTTACGCGCATCTACGGCAACACAAAGGCGGCCCAGAGCGGGCTCAAGGTCGGGGACATCATCATCAGCTTCGACGGCGAGCGCATCCGCCCCAAGACGACCCAGGACGCGGGGCTCTTCCAGCGGACCGTCCGCAAGCGCGAGCCCGAAGGGGCGGCCAAGCTCGTCGTGCTGCGGACGCCCGAAGGCGCCCCCCCCGGCGCCAAGGCCGAGAAGGTCGAGATCGAGGTCCCGCTCGAGCGCACGCGGATCGGGCCCGAAGAGGCCCTGCGCGAGCGCGACACGGACTTTGAGATCGTCGTCCGCGAACTGACCTTCTTCGACCGTGACGACAACCGCTGGCCCGAGAGCGTGCAGGGCGTGCTCCTCGACCAGCTCGAGCCCGCGGGCTGGGCCGGCCTGGGCGGCCTGCGGGGCGGCGACCTCATCCAGCAGATCGACGACCGCACCGTGACTGATCTGGCGAGCTTCCGCGAGGCCATCGCCGACGTGAAGAAGCGCCAGCCGGAACGCGTGCAGTTCATCGTCTTCCGCGGCAACTCCACGGCGTTCGTGTTCGTCGAGCCCGACTGGCGCCCGCAGGCGGGCGTGAGCGACAAGCAGAACGCGACGAAGTGACCCTCACTGAAGCACACACCAGCACATACCTCCTGACAGGAGTTCGATCATGAAGAGCGTGCGTGGATTGGTTCTCGGTCTGGCTGTGACGATGGGCGCCTCGGGCGTGCTCGCGCAGGGCGGCGCTGCTGCGCCCGCCGCCCCACCCGTTGCGAAGTCCGATCAGTCCGCCGACCTCCAACGGCTCATGGACACCGTCGCTCCCAAGCTCGTCACCATCAAGTTCATCCTCAAGATGGAGATGGGCGGCCAGATGGGCGACTTCGGCATCGACAGCGAGGACACCGAGCAGGAGATCTCCGGCATCCTCATCGAGTCCAAGGGCCTCGTGCTCACCTGCAACACGCAGCTCGGCGGATTCGCCGAGATGTTCCGCGGCATGATGGGCGAAGACGCCGGCATCTCCGCGACGCCCAAGGACGTCAAGGTCCTCATCGGCGACGATACCGAGGGCCTCAAGGCCGAAGTCGTCGCACGCGACCGCGAGCTCGACCTCGCCTGGGTCCGCATCACGGAAACCACGGGTGGTGGGGGGGGCGACAACCAGCCCAAGAAGTTCGACTCCCTCGACATGTCCAATCCCGCGTCGACCAAGGTCGGCGACCGGATCTACGTCGTCGAGAAGCTCGGCAAGTTCTTCGACCGCGCCCCGATCGTGATCGAGGACCGCGTCGCGGGCAGCACGAAGAAGCCCCGCCCGCTCATCGTCCCGATGGGCATGCTCGCGGCGTCCATGGGCAAGCCCGTCTTCACGGCCGACGGCTCGCTCCTGGGCATGGTCGTCATGCAGATGCCCGGCCCCGACGAGATGTCGGCCGAGAGCATGATGGGCGGCATGGGCGACATGCGCGGCTTCGGCGGCATGATCCTGCCCGCGGCCGAGATCTCGAAGGCGACCGAGCGTGCGATGGCCCAGGCCGCCGCCGGCGTCAAGCCCGACGAGCCCAAGCCCACCCCGCCCAAGCCCGACGCGCCGGCGCCGGACAACAAGAAGTAAGCTGATCCGAGCCCCTCGCGCGAGCGAGGGGTCTTGCGTTTCCCCGACACCACGATCGCCCGCACTGCGCCGGGTTTCCAAGGAGTTCCCATGACGTTCACGAATCTGTGCCTGCTCGCCGGCGCCGCGCTGAGCATCACCGCAAGCAACGCCGCCCTGGCGCAGTACGACATGGGCGATGACCGGCACGAAGGCGGCACGCTGGTGCTGGCGAGCGCGATGCCCGCGCTCCGCCGCACGGCGCCCGCTCCCGCCGCCACCGCCAACCCCTACGAATCCATCGTCGCCACCACCGCCCCGGCGCTGGTGACCATCAAGTTCACGATGAAGATCTCCAGCCAGCAGCGCGGCGAGAGCGAGCGCCCGATGGAAGTCGCCGGCGTGATGATCCGGCCCGACGGGATGGTCCTCGCGTCGAATGTGGTGCTCAACCCGGCGTCGGTGAACCCGGGCGGGGTCACGGCCGTGCCGACGGATATCAAGGTGCTCATCGGCGACGACACCGAGGGCGTCACCGCGAGCCTGATCGCGACCGACAAGGAACTCGACCTCGCGTGGGTGAAGATCGAGAAGCCCGACGCGGCCGGCTACAAGTCGATCGACCTCGCGGCGTCGGGCGCCCCCGCGCTCGGCTCGGACATCGTCAGCGTCGAGCGCATGGGCAAGCTCGTCGACCGCGCCCCCAAGATCTCGATCGGCCGAGCGGCGGGCACGGCGGCCAAGCCCCGCAAGCTGTACATGGTCGACGGGCTCGACACCTACCCCGGCGCCCCGACGTTCAGCGTCGAGGGCAAGTTCCTCGGCGTCATGTCGTTCCAGTTCCCCGACGGCGAGGCCGACGAAAGCGCCATGGACGACCTGCGCCGGCTCGGCCTGGTGATCCTGCCCGCCGAGAGCATCGCCTCGGCCACGAAGCGCGTACTCGAGCAGGAAGTCGAGCGGGCCAAGACTCGCGGCGATGCGCCCAAGACCGAGCCCGCCCCGGCCGAAGGCGACAAGAAATAAGAGCCCAGAGCGGTAGCGACGGGCCACGGCGACAACGCTTTCGAGCGCGTCGTCACCGAATCCAGTCGGCAAGTCTTCAGACCAATGCAAACAGCGGCGCCCGCGATCGGGCGCCGCTGTTCATTTCGATGGCTGTGACGCGAGCGATGCGACCGTGGCCCGTCGCTTCCGCTCCGGGCTCTTACTTGGCCTTCCACTGCGTGATGATCTCGGGGTTCTCGCGGAACATGATGCGCGAGTCGGAGGAGTCGACGAGCTTGCCGTCCAAGAAGTAGAGGAACGTCACGAAGAGGTCCTTGCGGTCCTTCTCGTCGTTGTAGGCCTCGACCTTCCACTCTTCGATGGACGAGCCGCCGGCGCTGGTCGCGCCGAGCTTGACCTTGTTGCCGTAAGGGAACGCGCCCAGGGCCTGGTCGCGCGACATCCCGGTCTGGATCTTGCCGTAGCCGGCCCGGACTTCGGCGAGCTCGCTCTTGCTCACTTCCGCCGGTGGGGAGGAGCTGCACGCCCCGAGGGCGAGTGCGGACACGACACAGGCGGCGAGGCTCAGCGTGCGATTCACGAGTATGGTCTCCTGGGTTGCAGGGTGATGGCGAAGGAGGGATTGCGGGCTTACCGGCGGTCGAGGATCGCCTCGCGCTGGCGCTGGTAGTCCTCTTCGGTGAGCAGGCCCTTGTTGCGGGCGTCCTCGAGGTCCTGCAGCTCTTTGCCGACGGTGGTGGAGTTGTTGTTGCTGTTATCGCGGGAGCCGCCGCCGCAGCCGGAGAGGGCGACGAGGCAGACGGTGCACGCGATGAGGGAGAGTGTTGATCGCATGCCCCGATGATACCCGGGCGCGAGCGAGCGTGTCGCGTGCCAGGCCCCGGCGCAGATCCGGCATTTCCCCCTCCACGTTGCGGAGTTGGATCTACTGTTTCCTTGTGACCCGCACCGCCACCAACGCCGAGCCCTGGACCACGCGCCGGCTCCTGGCGTGGATGAACGATGCGTTCACCAAGAGCGGGCTCGATTCGCCCCGCCTGTGCGCCGAACTCCTGCTCTCGCACACGCTCGGGTGCGACCGGCTCCGCCTCTACATGGATACCGACCGGCAGGCGAGTGACCTCGAGCTCGCGGGGCTGCGAGGCCTTGTCGCCCGGGCGCTCAAGCACGAGCCGGTCCAATACCTCGTCGGCGAGGCGTGGTTCTTCGCGTTGGCGTTCAAGGTTGATCGACGGGTGCTGGTGCCGCGCCCGTCGACCGAGACGATCGTCGAGCACATCCTCCAGTCGTGCCGCGTCGAACCGGGGTTCGGCGGGCAATCCGGCGACGGGCTCACGATCCTCGACGTCTGCACGGGCTCGGGGTGCATCCCGATCGCGCTGCTGAAAAACCTCAAGGGCGCCACGGCCCTCGCTACCGACATCTCCGCCGACGCTCTCGACGTCGCCCGCGAGAACGCCGCGAAGCACGCCGTGGCCGATCGCGTCGAGTTCGCCCAGGGCGACCTCCTCGATCCCGCGCTCGAGCACCCGCGCGGCCACGGCGTGCACGTCCTCACGGCCAACCCGCCGTACATCCCCGATCACGAGTGGGACGAGGTGCCGCAGAACGTGCGGGCGTTCGAGCCCGAGGGGGCGCTGCGCGGCGGGGCCGACGGCCTCGACTTCGTGCGCCCGCTCTTCGAGCACGCACCCGAGGTGATGCGGCTGGGAGGGATGCTGCTCATCGAGACGGCCGCGAGCACGGCGCAGGCGTGCCTCGCGATCGCGGCGGCGGACGAGCGGTTGCGGGGGGCCAGGATTCTCAAAGACCACGAGGGGTTGGAGCGGGTGATCGTCGCGCGGCGGGTGTAATGCGGGGTGTGCATTGCACGCCGTAGGCCTGATCGTAAGTAGCCGGGGGTTAGCGAGTCCGCGAGCGTAACCCCCGGACAGCGACCGCCATTTCCATTGTGTTCATTGCGGGCGACCCCGTAGAGGTCGTCGTGCGGTACGAGCACGCCTTCGGCGTGCGAAGAGAAGAAGGAAACGAGAAGGACGGGGCGGGCATTCCGGCGGTGTCGTCGCAGAGCCTCATCCACCGCCGGCTACAAACGATCATGCCTTCGGCGTGCAAACCCGATCGCGCGAGTTCGCTCGACGATCAGATCGGCCGCCCGCCAAACCCCGTCGTCGGCGACTGATCAACCTTGTCATCCCCGAGCGCCCGGTTAAGGGCCCCGAGCGTCCGCGGCGCTGACGATGCCACGCCCCGCCGCTGAATATCCCGCAGCTCCTCGTTCACGGCCTGATCAAACTGGCTGATCGACCGCATGATGACCCCGCGTTCCACGCCGTCGCGGAACCAGAAGACAACCAACGCGCACACGCCCGCCCCCAGCAGCGGGGCCGCGACGAACTGCGCGAGCAGGCTGAACCCGCCGACGCGCCCCGCGTCGTGCATCGCACGGGCCGAGGTCATCGACGCGTCGTCCGCCAGAAGGCCCGGAAGCCCGACCTGACCGAACACGCCACCCCACGGCAGCGAGCACACGCACAGCGCCGTCGCGAAGAACGCCGCCTGTGCGGCCCTGTTCACGCCGGGAACGTTCCCGCCGCCGGCGATCGCGACGCCCAGCAGCGTCATGGCCGCGAGCCCGACCGCGGCCACCGAGCCGACGCGGACCGAGACCGTGACCAGGGCGCCGATGCGGAAGTCCGCGGCGCTGCGGGCGCGGTTCACGTCAACGCCGTCGCTGTTGTAGGTGGGCGGGTTGGCCGCCCGGGTCGTGCTCCCGGCCCGCACGACCTCGAGCGGCGCGGAGGAGACGCTCGGGCGGAGCTCCTCGGTGCGAACGTCGGTGGCGAACGTGAATCCGAAGGCGAGTGCGTGAGCGATCAGGCACGCCGCGAGTGCCGCGGCGGCGAGACCAACCCAACCCCGAAGGGAGGCCAGCGCTTCGCTCACGTGCGTTTGAACACTCATCAAAGACCTCGAATGGCGCGGCGTGTGGACGGTCGAACAGTCCGCGTCACTGGGGACCATCGGCGGGTTATCAAGCTCGGTTTACACAGGGTTGGGTGATTTCGAGGGGATTTGGTGGCGGCCCGTGGGGAGGTCCGGGAAGGTCGTCGGGCAGGGGGGGGGGGCGGGCAGGGGGATGCGAGGCCCCGGAGCGGCTAGCGTACACGAAGTTTCAGTCTTTCTTGAAACCTCCCAGGAACTCCCCCCGCATGACCGGGATTTACAGGGCACCGCCGGAGCACGTCCACCTGAGCGCAGCCGATCCGGGCCTGCTCGAGGCGGTCGCGGCCGGGGAGGCCCGCCTGACGTTCGACCAAGGCGTGGAGCTGCTGCGCCAGGCCCCGCTGACGACGCTGGGTCGGTGGGCGGACGCGCGGTGCCGTGCGGTCCACGGGGACGCGGTGCGGACGTACGTGATCGACCGGAACATCAACTACACGAACGTGTGCAGCGCGAAGTGCACGTTCTGTGCGTTCCGGCGCGACGAGGGGGACAGCGACGCATACACGCTGGACCCCGAGCAGATCTACGAGAAGGTCGGGCAGCTCGTGGCGATCGGCGGCACGCAGATCCTGATGCAGGGCGGGATGAACCCGGCCCTGCCGCTGGAGTGGTACACGAAGCTGCTCAGCGGTATCAAGAGCCGGTTCCCCAAGGTGCACGTGCACGCCTTCAGCCCGCCCGAGTTCATCGAGTTCGTGCGCTTCTTCGACCCGCCGGGGGCGTGGGGGGGGACGCTCGAAGAGAAGATCCGCTCCGTGATGGTGCGGCTGCGCGACGCGGGGCTCGACAGCGTCCCCGGCGGCGGCGGCGAGATTTTCGCCGACCCCGTGCGCCGCAAGATCGGACTGGGCAAGTGCGACGCCGAGAGTTGGCTCACGACGATGTACGTCGCTCACACGCTGGGGATGTTCACGAGCGCGACGATGATGTTCGGGCACATCGAGGGGCACGCGGACCGGGTGCACCACATGATGCTCGTGCGCAAGTGGCAGGAGCGGGCGAAGCGCGAGGCGGGCGAGACGGGCAAGCCCTGCGGCCACTACGTGAGCTTCATCTCGTGGCCGTTCCAGCGTGAGAACACGCCGCTGGGTCGGGTGCGGGATTGGGGCGCGGACCCGGCCGAGCTGGCGATGGAGTTCCCCGGCGACGCAATCGAGCGGGCGGCCCGCGAAACGAACCCCGAGCGTGAGCGACGGGGTGGGGGGGCCTCCGCTCTCCCGTCAGGCAAGCGCGCCGCCGACGTCTACGACTACGAATCCATCGACCGCACGGCCTACCCCACCGCCCACCAGTTCGGCAAGAAAGTCCGCATGTCGGGCGCGACGGATTACCTGCGCACTCAAGCCGTCAGCCGCCTGTTCCTCGACAACGTCTACTCGATCGGCGCATCGTGGGTAACCATGGGCCCGCACGTGGGGCAGGTGGCCCTGGCGTACGGCGCGAACGACATGGGCAGCGTGATGATGGAAGAGAACGTGGTGTCGAGCGCCGGCACGACGTATTGCCTCGACGAGCCGGTGCTGTGCCGCCTGATCCGCGAAGCGGGGTTCACGCCCGCGCAGCGGAACAACACCTACGAGGTCGTCCGGGCCCACCCGGCGACGCCGCAGCGCGACGCCCCGGACCTGGCGGTGACCGACTGGTCCACGCACCGGGCGAAGAAGACGCATCAGCAGGCACCAAGAGTGGTGAAGACGCAGGTGACAGTGGGAGCTCGGTAGATCTCCCTCCGCGGGTGCCCGGGCGGAGCTTTGTCCGCCCGGTGCCTGAAGCGCAGAACCCGGCGGACAAAGCTCCGCCGGGGCACCCCGGATTTCCGGTACACTGCTCACGTGGCGACAACCCTCGTCAAACACCTCACCAAGCTCACCGCGATGCTTCTCGTCCTCGCGGCCATCGCCGCCTCGGCGTTCATCCAGGAAGTGCACGTCGGCAAATTGCGGGGCGACGCCGCGGCCCTCAAGATCCTGACCCGCCGATACAACCCGCCGCCGACCGGCGACGCCGCCCTGCGGGCCAAGGCCGAAGAGTGGCTTGCGGAGGCGGACCCGGCCGCGGCCGCGAGCAACCAGGCGGCCCGGCTGGTGCTCGTCAAGGCGCTCAAGGACTCCGGCGTGGATGAACGAGCGATCGGCGGCGTCAAAGGCGCGGCCGGGGGAGCCGAGCGGGCCGCCCGGTGGTCGCTCGTTGAGATCGAAGAGCGGACGGGCGAAGACGAAGGCGCGGACTCGCTGCCGGTGGAGCCGGACTCCGTCGCCGACGCCGTGCTGAAGTTCGTGAGCGTGCACCGCCCGTGCGTTCTCAAGGTAGCGACGGAGGTCACCCCGCCGGCGGAGCCGGGGTGGACGAAGCGGGGCGTCGGACCGCTGGCATCGGTGCTCTTTGTCGACCGCGTGGTCGAAGTCGCGTTCGCCCGGGATCCGCGCGAGCAGTTTCTGGATTTCGAGCCCGTGAAGTTTCCCGTGCCCACGAAGTACGCGAGGATCACCTGCGACTCGCGGGCCGACCTCGCCTACGGCCCCAGCGGCCCCGCCTCGGAACTGCTCGCCGACGCGAAGCGGCGCGAACGGCTGACGCGCGTCTATGGCGACCTCCCGCTGGCGGACGCGCAGGCCACGGTCGCGCGGGCGATCACGGCCCGCTTCAACGCCGTCTCGCTGCTGGGGGTGCAGGTGCCGGCGGAGTACTTCGCCGTGGCGCTCGCGGGGGGCCTCGCGACCGTGATGTTCGGGCTGGTCGCGGCCCTTCGCAAGGCGCGGTCGTCGGGGAGCGTGCCGCTGGACTTCATGCAGAGCGACTCGATCTCGGCGCTGCTGCTGGCGAAGGGGCTGGGTCGGATGATCCTGTGGCTGGTGATCCCCGTGGCCGCGGCCGTGGCGGTGTGGCCCGACTCGTGGCTCGACCGCACGTGGTTCAACGTGTACCGGGGGGAGATCGGCGTAGTCGCGGCGCTGGGAATGTGGGCGGTGGGGCTGGGCCGGGCGGTGACGGCGAAGGCGCAGTAGATCCCCCTCCGCGTTGCCGAGGGTGATCTTCGAGCGTCCCGCGCATACCATCCCCCAATGCACTACGACGCACACCAGCCCATCATCAACGAGCTTGAGGCGCGGATCTTGACGATCCGCGACTCGCTTTAACTACCCGGCCAAACTGAGCGAACTCAAGGGATTTGAGACCCAGATGGCCGAGGCCTCATTCTGGGATTCGCCCGAGCGGGCACGCAGGACGGTGGGACAGGTGAAGGCCCTCAAGGCCGTCGTCGACCCCGTCAAGGCCGCCCTGAACGACTTCGAGAACGCCAAGCTCGCGTACGAGATGTACAAGGAGTCCACCGCCAACGGGGCCGTGGGCGACAAGGAGCTGCTCGTCGAGGCCGACACGCAGCTCTACGGCCTTGCCCAGCGCATGGACAAGATCGAGCTCCAGTCGCTGCTCTCGGGCAAGCACGACTCGCGCAACTGCTTCCTCAGCATCTCCGCGGGCGAAGGCGGCACCGAGGCCAACGACTGGTGCGAGATGGTCTTCCGCATGTACCTCTACTACTGCGAGAAGATGGGGTGGGACATCGAGGAGGTCGAAAAGAGCCCCGGGCTCGAAGTCGGCCTCGACTCGGTCACGCTCCACATCAAGGGCGCGTTCGCCTTCGGCTACCTTTCCGCCGAACGCGGCACGCACCGCCTCGCCCGCGTCAGCCCCTTCAACTCCCAGGGCAAGCGCCAGACGAGCTTCGCGACCGTCGACGTCACGCCCGAGTTCGAGGACATCAACGTCGAGATCCCGGAGAAGGACCTCGAGATCACGCCGTTCGTGCGGGCCAGCGGGCCCGGCGGGCAGAACGTGAACAAGGTCGCGACCGCGATCCGGCTCGTGCACAAGCCGACCGGGATCACGATCGTGGCGAGCACGTATCGCGACCAGCCGCAGAACCGCAAGCAGTGCATGACGATCCTGATGGCGAAGCTCGAGCAGATCGCCGAGCAGGACCGCGAGAAGGAGATCAACGCCGCGACCGGCGGCAAGCTCCAGGACGCGGGCACGTTCGGCACGCAGATCCGCTCGTACGTGATCTACGACAACCGCGTGAAGGACCACCGCACGGGGTACGAGATCATGGACCCCGACCGCGTTCTGCGCGGCGACCTCGAAGGCTTCGTGAACGCGGAGCTGCAGCGACGGCGCAAGGAGCAGGGGGCGCGGGCGAAGTCATAAGAGCCGGAAGCGCTAGCGCCCGGCCACGGCGACGCCGGGTAGCTCAGCACGTGCCTGCAGGAATTTGAGCGGTGGGCTCATTCAGCCAGCTTCTTCATCGTCTCGGGATACTTCTTGAAGACGTATCCCGCGGCATCCTTGAAACGCGCATCAAGATTGCGATCCCGCGAATTCCGAAGAAACTCAACGTACGCGGGAACACTCAAGCCCATTCTCTTGGCTTCTGCCTCGAGTCGATCCGCCTGATCGCCCGGGAATTCGATGGGGCGCACCGGCTGGTCCATGGCCTCCCCCTCAACACCCTCCCCCCGCCCACAACGACAGAAACTCCCCGATCGACGGCAGCCCCGGCAACCCTTCCGGCGGCTCGATCACCCGCTTGACGAACTCGGCGACGTCGCGCGCGTCGAAGCGATGATCCCCGTTCAGGTCCCCCGGGCACGGCCCCGCGCGCACGTCCAGCTTGTTCGAGTACACCCGCTCGCACCCGTTCTCCGCACTGCACGTGTACAGCCCCTCGTCCGCCAGCCCGAACGACGCGATGCTGAGCACCCCCGTCGCCGAGCCGCTCACCGTCGATCCCCACCCCGTCGGGCCGTCGGTGATCGGCTGGCCTCCGCGGGCCCAATGGAACACCGTCCCGTCGGCCGACGCGTCCGCACTCACCCGCACCGTCGCGTTGTCCGGCCAGCTCTCCACCAGCTCGAACCCGCTCTGCGCGGGCGGCTCGCACGGCACCTCGCGTGCGAACCGCGAGAAGAACTCGTCCCAGATCAGGTCCGACGCCCCCGGGAAGTATGCGTGTCCCCAGTTCCGCACCTGCGTGTAGCGGTACTCCGCCGACATCGGGTCGTTGGGCATCGGCGCGTAGATGCTCGTCTCAAGCGTCAGGAGCTGCGGCCCGTCGTAGATGTACGTGAACGACCGCGGCGGCGTCTTCACGCGGTTCGTCGTGATCCAGAACGACCGCTGCTGCGCGTCCTGCACCGTCCGCGGCAGCGCGTGCGGTGGATTGCCGCTCACCAGCGCGTTCTCATACTCGCCGCGCCACTGCCACACCGGGATCCCCACGCTCGGCTGACACTGCGATTCCGGCGGGTTGTACGCCGTGATCCACCCGCTCGCCACCGGCGCGATCGCGGCGAACGTGTCGGCGTAGCGGCACGCGAGCGTGGCCGACATCATGCCGCCGTTGGAGAACCCCGTCGCGTACACGCGAGCCCGGTCCACCGTGTAGTTCGACGCGACCTCGTCGACGAGGTCGATGAGGAACGCCCCGTCCGGCGGCGGCGCCTCGTCAAACCGCCAGATGTTCCAGATCCACTGCAAGGGCGGCATCGCCACGATTCCCCCGGTGGGGAACACCACAAGGCATCCGACGCGATCGGCGGTGTCCGTCCAGCCGCTCACGGCCGCGAACGCCGGGCCGTTGGACGCGAACTGGTGCATCGCCAGCACCAGCGGCGTGGGCTGTTCGGGCACGTAGCCGTCGGGCACGTACACCAGGTAGTTGCGGGTCTGGCCGTTGAAGACGGTGGTGTACGCCACCAGCTCGGATGCCCCGGCGGTGGTTGCGGCACTCAGGATAAAGGCGCCCAGCACACACATGGGCGCCCACGCATTAAGGCGTTGGCGCATGCGGACTTCCAACCCCCACGCGTCGACCGAGTGGCGACGGGCCGAGTATACCAGAACGTCGTCGCGTCCGCGAGTGTCTTCATGCGTGTACGCTCGCGATGCGTGCTTCTTATTGATGCGTACAACGTGCTTCATGTGACCGGCGTGCTCCCGCCTCACCTTGCCGGCCTCGAGGTCGACGGCCTGGCCGCATTAATCGACCTCGGCCGCTATGCGCGAGAACGGACACTGCTGGTATGCGACGGAACCGGCGGTTCGGTTGGCGCATCGATGAAGAGAGCCGTGCGCCGCGCGGCCCTTGATCGAGGGGGAGAGGAAGGCATCCGTGTGATCTACGCCGGCCCCGGCGCCGAGGCCGACGCCCTCATCGAGTCGCTGCTGCGCCGCTACTCGGGGAAGTCGTCGTTGGTTGTAAGTTCGGATCGACGCGTCCTCAAGGCCGCCCGGGCCGCTCGCGCCCGGTCGCTCACGAGCGACAAGTTCCTGCGCCAGCTCGTCCTCGACCAATCGACCCGGCGGGCGAGCGTTGTCCCCCCCAAGCCCGATGCGCCGGTGTCGCCGGGCCAGGTTCGTGATTGGGCCCGGCAAATGGGGATCGCACCCGACGACCCGCTGTGGTCGCTCCCGGCTTCGAGCGTCCCGATGCCCCGCTCGCGCGCCGGCGGCGTCGAACCGCCGGCCCCCCAGCCAGCCCGCCCGCCCAGCGCCCCAGAGCGCGGGCCCGCCCCGGTGCAACAACCGTCCGCCCGTCAGGCCCCCCAGGCCCCCGGGCGCATCGACCCTCTCATCCTCGAGGCGATGAAAGAGTGGCCGGGCCGGATCGAACTGGACGATCTGGACATGAGCAAGTGGCTGACGGGCGATATTCAAACGCCGCAGCGGGAGAATCAGTGATGCGAAGCCGAGTGATGGGAGCGCGGGTGGGAATGCGGAGCGCGGCGGCGGCCTGCGCGGTCGTGGCGGTCGGCATAGTGGGGGGGTGCCAGTCCGATCCCGAGCCCGTCGGGATGGACGAGGACAGCTCGCTCACCGCGACCTACTCGTTCGGCACCATGACCACCAACGTGTCCCGCGGCGGGATCGGCGTCCGCGACGTCGCGTCCGCCGCCGAGGCCATGTTCCGGCGCCAGGGCTTCACCGTCCGCTCGGCCGAGATCACGTCCAACAAGGCGCGGGTTGCCGGGTCGGAGGTCGGCTCGGGCAACTTCCAGGCGACGATCGTGAGCGCCACCAAGACCGAGGCCGGTGTGCGGATCGAGGTCCACGTCGAGCCCTTCGGCGACGAGGCCCAGAGCCGCACCGTCATGAACGACATTCTCGGGCGACTGGGACTCTGACCGCCTTGAACGAGCCCTGAGCGCAAGCTCAGGGTGAACCCCCGGGCGCGGGACCAGCGCCGATGGACCGGGCCGGCTCCCCCAACAAAAAACCCTTCGCTTGCGAGGGGTTTGTTTTTTCACGTTCGTAGCGCGATCCGCCCTTACGCGGATTCCTTCCGCTTCACCCGCAGGTCCGCCAGCCGACGCGGCTTGATGACATCGCCCGCATCGATGATGTACTCGGCGTTGTTGTTGTCCAGATCGGGGAGGTCGTAGAGCATCTCGAGGAGGATCTCCTCGCACACGGCCCGCAGGCCCCGGGCCCCAGTCTGCCGCTTGAGCGCCTTGTTCGAGATCGCCTTGAGCGCCTCGTCGGTGAAGGTGAGCTTGGCGCCCTCGAGGGCGAACATGTGCTGGTACTGGCGCGTCAGCGAGTTCTTGGGCTCGGTGAGGATGTTCACCATCGCCTCGAGCGTCAGCGGCATGAGCGGGGCGATGACCGGCAACCGGCCAACGAACTCCGGGATCATGCCGTACTCGATGAGGTCGTCGGGGATGACCTGGCGGAGGATCTCCGCGCGGTCCTTCTGCTCGTCACGCGGGCCGCCCTCGAGGCCGGTGAACCCGATGCGGTTCTTGCCGATGCGGCGCCGGATGATCTCTTCGAGCCCGACGAACGTGCCGCCGCAGATGAACAGGATGTTGCTCGTGTCGAGCTGGATGTACTGCTGCTCGGGGTGCTTGCGTCCGCCCTGGGGCGGGACGTTGGCGATCGTGCCCTCGAGCATCTTGAGGAGGCTCTGCTGCACGCCCTCGCCCGAGACGTCGCGGGTGATGCTGACGTTGTTCGAGGTCTTGCCGATCTTGTCGATCTCGTCGATGTAGATGATGCCGCGCTGGGCCGACTCGAGGTCGTAGTCCGCGTTCTGCAGCAGCTTCAGGAGAAGGTTCTCGACGTCCTCGCCCACGTACCCGGCCTCGGTGAGCGTGGTCGCGTCGCCGATGGCGAACGGCACGTTCAGGATGCGGGCCATCGTCCGCGCGAGCAGCGTCTTTCCCGACCCCGTCGGCCCGATGAGCAGGATGTTGCTCTTGTCGAGCTCGACGCCGACTTCTTCCTTCTCGGCGTTCACGAGCCGCTTGTAGTGGCTGTGGACCGCCACCGACAGGGCCTTCTTCGCCTGGTCCTGCCCGACCACGTACTGATCAAGGAACTCCTTGATGTTGCGCGGCGCGGGGATCTCGTTGAACAACGGCTCGCCCGGACGAAGCCGGCGCCGTTCCTGCTTGAAGATGTTCTGGCACAGGTCCGTGCAGTTCGCACAGATGTACACGTTCGGCCCTTCCACCATGGGACCGACGTCACGGCTCGTCTTGCCGCAGAACGAGCAGGTCGTCACCTTGCGCCCGCGGAAGCCCCCCGAACCACCCCCGGTGCCGCCGGGGCCGCCGCCGGCGTCCTTGCCGCCGTTGGGGGTGGAGCCGGGGTGGGGGGGGTTGTCCGTGTCGTCTTGCCGGTTCTTCGCCATGGAGCGGGGTGTCCTCAAGGTCCGGCACCGCTCGCGGCCCGAACGTACAGATGATGTGCAGCCGAGGAGTGTATCGGCGTGGATCGGTACGGTCTCCACGAACAGGTCTCACCCCAACGCGGGGGTCTGTCTATGAGGGGGCAGGTCGCGATAACAACCCGCACGCCACGCCGTCATTTCTCGAATTGCTTCCCGTGGGGCCGCCCCGGGGGACGGGTCTGGGGGGGGCGCGGGTCGTACCGACCCTTGGGCTGCTCCCCGGACTTCCGTTCGGCCCGCCGGTCCATTGCTTCCGACGCCCGGGCCGCCAGCTTCTTGCGGGCCAGGTCATACTCCTCCTGGGTCATCAGCCCCTCGCGGTGGGCCTTGCGCAGCTCGTCAAAGAGCGAACCGGCCGCGTCGACCTGGCTCTCGCCGCCGAACATCCGCTTTCGCATCCACATGATGGCCGCGCCGCCAACCACCAGCAGCGCAATGACCAGGCCGATCCACATCACGACGCGCACGACGTCGGTCTGCGACGGGCCGCCTTGGCCGACGGCCGCTGTGCCTGCCGCGAGTTCGAATATCCGCTGCGCTGCCGCGTGGATCACGCCAAGAGCCTAGCCGGTTTCAGACGTTGCCGGAGGCGATGGCCGCCCGGAGCGGGTTGACCAGGCCCGGGATCGCCCGTTCGTCGGCGATCGCCTCGGCGTGGCGGGCAAGCTCGTCGAGGGCCTCGGGCAGGGCGCTCACGTCGGCGTGCGGGCCGTAGCGCCGGAGCGTGACGTAGACGCTGATCGGCTCCTCGCGGAACTCGCCGGTGCGGGGGCTGCCGCGCGGCGACGACCGCGTCTTGACCTCCATGTGCGCATGGATGTTGCAGGCCCCGTTGATCGCCACGCCGAAGGAGGGCTGGCAATCGACCAGGACCGCGTCGGGAATCCGGGCGAGAGTGGCGATCGGCGAATCGGCCATGAGGGCCTGGTACACCACCTCGTCGTGGTTCCCGGCGAAGTGCAGGTCGAAGCCGATGAGCAGCTCGACGAACTCGACGTCGAGCGAGCTGATGTCGAGGAAGTACGGCGCGACCTCCAGCACGAGCCGGTGCAGCGCGTAGCCGTCCCGCATCGACTCGGGGTTCACGCTCCCCGACCGCACGCTCGTCTTGCGCAGCGCGACCCACGATTGCGAGCGTCCGGCGGGCGGCGCCATCGTCGCGGTGGCCGTGGCTTCCGCGGCCGGTTCGCCCGATTCGAGCGAGAGCTCGTGGCCGTGCTTGCGGAAGCGGGCCAGCGTGGGGTGCTCGCGCCGCAGGCGGTCGAACATCGACAGCGCCGAGTCGCGCCGCAGGGGAAGGTCCATCTTCAGACCCACGCGCTGATTGATGTAAAAGTCGTCGCACAGTGCGGCGTAACTGGTCGGCATATGGAACGAATCTCCCGACATGTCTCTGTCATCGGCAACGCGGTCGAGCCGAGGCGAAGTTTACTCGCCCTCCGTATTCGCGCCCCACCTCATTTGAGTATCCATCCGAGAATTTCTGCGGTTTGCAACAGGTCCGATACCACCCGATCCGCTCCGGTAACCGACAGGGCCGCCGTGTCGTGGTGCCCCGTCGCCACCGCCAGCGCCCGCATCCCCGCGCCCTTCGCGCAGCGCACATCATGGGGCGTGTCCCCGATGATGAGCGCCCGCTTCGGGTCCGCTCGCCGCCCGTGCAGCGCCGCATATCGGTCCAGCGCCACGTGCGCCAGGTGATCCCGGCTCGGCGGGTCGTGAGGCGACTCATCGCCCCACACCCGGACCGCGAACCGCGACGGCTCCAGCCCGCACGCCCGCAGCTTGATCGACCCCGTGTCCTCGTAGTTCCCCGTCAGCAGTCCGAGCGTGACCCCCGGCCGCCCTTCGAGGGCGCCCACGAGCTCCGCCGCGCCCGGCAGCGTCGTGCACCGGCGCCCCGGTTCAACCAGCCGCCCGGGCAGGTTCGTCCGATATCCCGCGCGGAGGGCGTCCATCCGCTCCCGAGTCGGCTCGAGGGCGTTGTCGATGAGCAGGTCCCGCATGATGAGCGGGTCGAGCCGCCCCGCGATTTCGACCCGGCCCATCCTGAACCCAGGCCCGAAAAGCGACCGCCCGGCGTGCGCGAGGGCGTCGATCCCCGCACGCATCGTCGAGATCAGCGTCGCGTCAATATCAAAGAGAATGAGCATGGGGGAGGGGTCAGGGGCCAGGGGTCAGGGACTAGGGACGAAGGACGAAGGACGAAGGACCAGGGACTAGCGCTGGATCGTGAAGCCGGCGGCGCCGTTGACATCGAGGATGTCGATCCGCTGCGTCGTCGTGATGTACCGCCCCAGCCGCTGACGGACCACGCTCAAGAACCCGTCGATCTCCCCCGCCTCGCCCTGGACCTCGACGGTCACCGTCCCGTCCGGCTCGTTGCGAACCCAGCCGGCGACCTTGAACCCGCCCGCGGCGTCGCGCGTCGTCGCCCGGAACCCCACGCCCTGAACCCGCCCCGCAAAGCTCGCTCGAACCCGCATGGGCCGAGCGTAGGGAGCACTCCCACCGGGGAGGCCACTACTCCGAACCCTTGTTCGGGCCACTGCCCGTGCTATGTTTCCCATTGGCCGGCCGCGTGCACAATTGCCGGGGCTTCCGGGGCTTACCCGCTCGACTCCACTCCCGTGTCGTGTGGACCCGCCTTCCGGACCCGGATCTCAGACCCGCACGCCACCGGGACGCAGGGTCATACCCCTCCGCGCGGCCCTCAGGATGAGGGAATCCCGCCCGGAGGGTTGGGCGCCCAACCCCCATGAGGAGGCGGTTCGCCCGGCTGCGGCTCCAAGATCGAGCGTCGGTTGTTTGGCAGACACGGCTTGTCAACCGTTCCTGTCAGGC
Organism: uncultured Phycisphaeraceae bacterium; assembly: GCA_964564695.1. GTDB lineage: Bacteria > Planctomycetota > Phycisphaerae > Phycisphaerales > UBA1924 > CAZMCC01. Next base: position 21,065 of record CAZMCC010000060.1, read on the forward strand.
GTTGTTCGTCAAGACGTTGCCGTCCGTCCACCCCAAAGGTGGCGCACGGGAGGTCGATCGTCGCGTACCGTTCGTTGTTCTGCGTACCCGAGTGAGCCCCGCCCCGATTCAGAACGACGACCGCCAACGCGTCATCGACGCGACGGACATTGTCCAGCTCATCAGCGAGCACCTCGCCCTCAAGCCCAAGGGCCGCGAGTACGTCGGCCTCTGCCCCTTCCACGACGACCACAAGCCCTCGATGTGCGTCGTGCCGCACAAGCAGATGTACCACTGCTTCTCCTGCGGCGCCGGCGGCAACGCCATCACGTTCGTGATGAACTACCACAAGATGGGCTTCGGCGAGGCGCTCAAGTACCTCGCGGGGCGCGCGAACATCGAGCTCACGCCCTGGAAGCCCCCGACCCGCACCGGCTCCTACTCCGGTGGCACAGGCCCCGGTGGCACAGGCGTCCCGCCTGTGTCGGGCGCTTCGCCCGACTTCGACGACCGCCCCTCGCTCCTCGAGGCCAGCACCTTCGCTCAGTCCTTCTTCCGCGCCATCTACAACCACCCCGAGCACGGCAAGGTCGCCCGCGACCTCGTCGCCCGCCGTGGCGTCTCCGACGAGATGGTCGAGCTCTTCGGCATCGGCGCCGCCCCCGACCGCTGGGACGGCCTCGTCCTCGCCATCGAGCACAAGGACCTCCCCCTCGATCCCTTCACCGCCTGCGGCCTCCTCAAGCGGCGCGAGTCCGGGCCCGGTGGGGGGGGCGTCTACGACGCCTTCCGCAACCGCCTCATGTTCCCGATCCACGACCAGATCGGACGCACCATCGCCTTCGGCGGCCGCCGCCTCTCCGAAGAGAAACGCCCCGACGGCGAGCAGGACGCCAAGTACCTCAACTCCGCCGAAAGCCCCATCTTCGACAAGGGCAACACGCTCTACGGCCTGCATCAAGCGGTATCCGAGCTGCGCCGCACCCGCCAGGCCGTCGTCACCGAAGGCTACATGGACGTCGTCGCCTGCCACCAGGCCGGCGTCCGCTCCGCCGTCGCCGCCCTCGGCACCGCTTTCGGCGCGGGACACGCCAAGCTTCTCCGCCGCCTGTGCGACCGCGTCGTGCTCCTGTTCGACGGCGACGAGGCCGGCCAGCGGGCCGCCGACCGCGCGCTCGAAGTCTTCTTCGCCGAGTCCATCGACGTCAAGATCGCCACGCTCTCGTCCATCGACGCCAACGGCGCTAAGGACCCCGACGAACTCCTCAAGCAGTCCGGCGGCGTCGAGCGCTTCAATGAGATGCTCCGCGTTGCCAGCGACGCCCTGGATTTCCGCTTCGGTCGCCTGCGCAAAAAGCACGCTGGGCTTGGGCTGTCCGGCCGCGCCCGTGCCATCGACGAGGAATTCGACACGTTGGTGAGACTCGGTCTCCCCCGCGTCGATCCGACCCGCCGCGAGCTCATCCTCCACAAGCTCGTCGAGCTCACCGGTTTCACGTTCGATCGCGTGCAGCGCGAAGTCAATTCGCGTGCCAAGGCCGCCGACGCCCGTGCGGCCCTTCGCACTGCAAGCGCCGTGCCCGGCGGGGGCGCAGGAAACGATGACCCGTCTCGCGCGGGGGCAACCGACACCGACCCGCGCCGGTTTGCTGACACGCGCCTCCGCCTGCTCGCCTGCGTCCTTCATGAACCCGGACTTCTCGCCAGTTTGACCCCCGCCCACCGCGCCGCCATTGACCCGGCGGTGTACCCTGACCCCACGTCCCGCGCCGTTGCGTCCGCGGCGTGGAATCTCTGGGACGCGGGGGTCGATCCCTCCGTCAGTGCGGTGCTCGCGCGGCTCGACGACATCGCGGCTCATCAGCTCACCACGGCGTTGGACCGGCTCATCGAAGGACACGACGTGCGCAGACACTGGGTTGAGTTGTGGGACCGCATGCGCCGCGAAGCCGCTGAATTCGCCGAACTGTCCGCGCAGCCCGATTCCGTCACAACACAGGGGTGGGATGGGGCTCTCTCAAGACTGGCCCGCAAGCGAGAACTTCACGTCCAGCTCGGGGACAATCCCCGGGCCATGCCCAAGCCGGGGACCTAAGCCCCCTGGGTCGCAAGGATCGCGCCGCGAGACTTTGATGGGTCCGCGGAGTATGGAGGTTTGTCCGTGAACGCCCAATGGCACCCCGCGCTCGCCCAGCTCCTTCGCCACTCCGTCGCCCGCGGATGGCTCAGCTACGAAGAGCTCAACAACACCCTCCCCGATGAGCTCGTCGACCCCAAGGGTGTCCACGACCTGCTCCTCACCATCGACGAAGCCGGTATCGAGCTCATCGACGAGATGGAGTTCCGCGCCCGCACCTGGCGCGCCCAGCGCGACGGCGGGGCCGACCCCGCGTCCATCGCCAACGCCCACAGCCAGATCAGCGCCCGCGCCATGAGCGTCCCCGGCGGCGAACGCGGCAACGTCACCCTCCGCCCCCAGGCCAGCCTTGAGTCCAAGCCCGACGCCAAGGGTGGCGGCGCTGACGCCAAGTCCGGTGCCGCCGACCCCCACGCCGACGACATCGACGATGAGGCCCTGCGTCGCGAACTCGCCGCCGAGCTCGCGGCAGACTCCGGCCGACGCGTCGATGACCCCGTCCGCACCTACCTGAGCCAGATGGGCTCGATCCCGCTGCTCGCCCGCGAGGAGGAGATCCGCCTCGCCAAGAAGATCGAAGTGACGCGGATGATGTTCCGTCGCCGCTGCCTCGAGAGCGACTGGATCCTCACCCAGGCCTGCGAGCTGCTCAAGGCCGTGGACTCGGGCGCCCTTCCCTTCGACCGCACGATCCGCATCTCGACCGCCGCGGAAGACCCCAAGGGCACGATCCTGCGGCGCCTCCCGTACAACCTGAAGACCCTCGACCGGCTCATGGCCGCCAACCGTGCCGACTGGGAGCGCCTCGAGCAGGCCCGGGCCGCCGGTGATGCCGCGACCCCCGAGGACCGCGCGCTGGCCGCCGAGATCGCCACCCGCATGACCGGGCGCCGCCGCCGCATGGCGATGCTCGCCGAGGAACTCAGCCTCCGCACCGGCCGCCTCATCCCGCTGATGAAGCGGCTCCGCTCGACCGCCAAGAAGATGCGCGAGCTGCAGGAAGAACTCCGCCGCGCCGCCAAGTTCCCCCACAAGTACGACCCCGAGGACGTGCAGGTCATCAAGGAGGAACTCTCGGGCCTCCGCGCCATGGTCCTCGAGGAGCCCAGCGAGCTGCTGCGTCGCGTCCGCGACCTCGACACCGTCTTCTGGGAATACGAGCAGGCCAAGCGCGACCTCGCCGGCGGCAACCTCCGCCTCGTCGTCTCCATCGCCAAGAAGTACCGCAACCGCGGCCTGCAATTCCTCGACGTCATCCAGGAGGGCAACACCGGCCTCCTCCGCGCCGTCGACAAGTACGAGTACAAACGCGGCTACAAGTTCAGCACCTACGCCACGTGGTGGGTCCGCCAGGCCATCACCAGGGCCATCGCCGATCACGCCCGAACTATCAGAGTCCCGGTCCACATGATCGAGACGATGACGAAGATCCGCAACATCCAGAAGCTCT
>CAZMCC010000061.1:0-24440 GCA_964564695.1 uncultured Phycisphaeraceae bacterium
CGTGGACTACCCGGGTATCTAATCCGGTTTGCTCCCCACGCTTTCGTGCCTCAGCGTCAGGAAAATCCCAGATGCCTGCCTTCACTTTTGGCGTTCCGCTCGATCTCTACGCATTCCACCGCTCCACCGAGCGTTCCAACGGCCTCTACCTTCCTCAAGCTCCGCAGTATGCCCTGCTGTTCCTCGGCTGAGCCGATGGCTTTCACAGAGCACTTACGGAGCCGCCTACGCACCCTTTAAGCCCAGTAATTCCGATTAACGCTTGGGGCCCCTGTATTACCGCGGCTGCTGGCACAGGGTTAGCCGCCCCTTCCTCTGAGAGCGATCAGTGTTTCTGCTCTCTGACAGTGGTTTACACGGCGAAGCCGCTTCATCCCACACGCGGCATTGCTCCGTCAGACTTTCGTCCATTGCGGAATATTCGTTACTGCAGCCTCCCGTAGGAGTCCGGGCAGTGTCTCAGTCCCGATGTGGCCGGCCGTACTCTCATACCGGCTACCCGTCTTCGGCTTGGTGGGCCATTACCCCGCCAACTACCTGATAGGACGATCCCTGCTCCCAAGGCGGTAAACCTTTGCTCTTGCGAGAACATGGGGTATTACCGGCAGTTTCCCACCGCTATCCCCCACCTCGGGGTACATAGGATCGCATTACTCACCCTTCCGCCACTTTCCCTTGCGGGCACGTTCGACTTGCATGTTTTAGCCATGCCGCCAGCGTTCAATCTGAGCCAGGATCAAACTCTTCAATTGAATGTTGGAGACCAAGTTCTTGCGAACCTGGATCAATATCAACAAAGGTTTGCCTGTTTACCCTTGCCGAACAGCATCGGTCAAGAGGGTCATTTACAGACGTTTGCTTTCGCAAAGCCTGCCGGCCGGGGGGCTATTTTCCCCGACCGCTTCTTCGAGCATCCCGACTCCACCTCAAGGCGTGAGCCCCGAGGCTTCGTCAAGAAAGCTCCTTTCAAAGGCTGAAAAGGATACTTTCTGTCTGCACGAGAATGCTCAAAAGCCAGGCGCTGTGATACGCCCGACCAACATCCACCGCGTCTCGAAAGAGAACGCGACGGAGATTTCCGACCATGCCGCCCCTTGTTCGGAGGCCCGATGTGCATCGGTGCATGGTCGCACACTCTCGTGGACAACCCAACTGTTCACTTTTCAAAGATGAAGCCGCCGCAGAGCCATGTGCTCTTTGGCCAGCAACCCCCGCGGGTTTTCCGCAAAGGCGAAGTGAAGTTTAGCCCCAGCCCCCCGCCAGTCAAGCATCGCAACCGCCCGGGGCGTGTGAAAAACCGTAAACGCCGACCCAAGCAGCACTTACACGTTCCGGGGGGCTTTCGGCTCCGTCCGGGCCAGCGTAGCCGCCCACAGGACCAGCGCGTCCGGCCCCGCCGCCGCCCGCGCAGGCTTGGCCGCCCGCTCGAGCGGGCGGCACGCCGCGGTCATCGTCGCCCCCGTCGTGAGCACATCGTCGATCACCACGACCAGGCCCGGAGCGAGCGGGCGGGCCGATCGCACCCGCATCGACCCGCGGACGTTCGCTTCGCGCTCGCTCGGCGACACGGCGAGCTGCGACGGGCCGTGGCGGCGCGCCAGCAGCGGATGCACGCGGGCCTCTTCGAGGATCTCGGCCACGGCCTGGGCGATGACCATCGAGTGGTCGATGCCGCGGAACATGCGACGCCGGAAGGTGGTCGGCACGGGGACGAGGGTGATGCCGGTACGGGCGGCCGCGGCGCCGGGTCCGCCGGCGCGCGCGTCGAGCGTGAGTGCCCGTGCGATCTGGCGGCCGAGCTCGGCGCCCAAGGCCCGCCCCACCGCGCGCCAGCCCTGGAACTTCAGCTCGTGCACCATGTCGAGCAGCGGCGGCGTGTAGGTCCCCAGTCGCACGTACCTGGACCACGGCGTTCGCTTCTCAGGGCAGCGCGAGCAGGCGTTGGCGGTGGCTTCGAAAGGGCCGATGCTCATGCCGCAGCGCCAGCAGAATCGGTCGAGGGCGTCGATGGTCCAGCCGGCTTCGCGGGCGCGCTGCGCGACGGTGGGGACGGTGAGCCCGAGCCATGTGCGCTCGACGGCGGGCCACAGCCCCGCGCTGGGCGATCGGGAGGCGCCAACGGGCGTGCCTTCGCGCGCGGGCGCGAGGGCCTGGGCCGTTTCGGTCGTGTGCTGTTGCGGCCGCTGGGCCAGAGGAGGCCAGCGGAAGCCCTGCTCGGCGGCGGGGCGCTCGCGGGTCACACCGGCTGCCCGCTCAGGAGCCCGACGTAGCGGGCCAGGTCGCGGGCGTAGCCGGCGTGGGCGAGGGCCCGCACGCGCTCGAGCGAGTAGAACACCTCGAGCATGCGGATCGCCTTGAGATTCGTGTCCTGCAGGGCCGTGGCGAAGGCGGGCCAGTCGATCGTGCCGTCGCCCGGCATGCGGTGGTCGTCGTCGCGGGCGTTGTTGTCGTGGACGTGGAGGTAGTCGATGGCGGCGGCGGAGCCGCGGAGCCACTGCGAGATGTCGCCGGTGATGTGGGCGTGCCCGGTGTCGAAGCACATGCGCATCCGCTTGGACTTCACGGCGAGCACGCGCTCGGCGAGGCGCGCCGGGTCGTGGCCGACGTAGCAGTTCCAGGGCTGGTTCTCGATCAGGTACGTCACGCCCTGGCGCTCGCCGATCTCGGCGAGGCGGCGCATGAAGTCGTCGAGGGCGGGCAAGCGCGAGTCCTCGGCGGAGCGGGCCTCGGCGCGGGAGAGTTCGCGGCGCTGCGGCGTCCAGGCTGAGGGGTGCACGACGACCATGGGGCCGCCGAGGGCCTTGGCGAGGTTGCCCTCTCGCTCGTAGACACCGAGGCAGTGGCGCCGGTGCTCGGGGTCGGGGCTCGAGGGGTCGATGGTGTAGCCGAAGACGCCGTGGATGGAGTCGAAGGTCATGCCGACGCTGCCGATCGCCTTGAGGGCGGTCTCGACGGTCGGGGGGTTCTCTTCATTGCGATAGAACTGGCACGAGCGGCAGCCAAGCTCGCGGTACGCGCCCATGAGCAGCGGGACGTCGAACTCGAATCCGAACGGGGCGGTCGTTGACAACACGGTCAAAGGCACACTCCCCATGAGATCGGCGGCGTGTGGGGGGGGCGTCGCCGGTCTCGAGGTTTGGGTAACGAACAAGTGTCTCCGACTCCCCGCGCCGGGGCAAGCGACTCGGTGATTCCTTCTCGGACGTTGGTGAGAATTGATGGGAGGTGCCCAACACCCCCCACGAGTCCCCTGATTTGCCGGAAATTTGTGGCGAAATCGCGGGTTCTCACTCGGGCACGCTCACGATGAGCCTCAGCGAGCCCTCGAAAGTGGGCATGGTTCGCCAGTGGGCGAAGCGGGCGTCCCAGCGGCCGGACTGGAGGTCGTCGGCGAGGCGTGCCGTGAAGCGCTCGCGGGCGCCCGGGTCGACGAGGCTCCACGCGGACTGGGCGCGGGTGACGCCGGGATCGAGGAAACGCTCGGGGCGGGCGTAATAGGCCTCGGTGACGCCGTCGGTGCAGTCCGATCGCCCGCATTCAGCCTCTGTGCAGTTTGAAACTGACCTGATACCGGAAGAAGTCGATCCCCGGTGACGCCGCCAGCGCCCGCCGGAGCCGTTGGTCGTCTTCGAGAGCGATGATGACGCCGCGCACCTCCTGCCCAGCCTCTGCAAGTTCCTCCTTCACATATCCCATGTAGCGAAGAACTTGCCCAACGACGGCGTCACTGGCCCGGCCCTTCTTGAGTTCGACGACGAGGAGACGTTCCTTGTTCTTGCTGACGGCGAGGATGTCGATGGGCCCAGTGTCGGTCGGGTACTGCTGACCGACCGCTTCCCCTTCTTCCTCGAAGATCACGTAGTCTCGCCCGAGTTCAGTCTGATTCCAGTTCTCGACGAGGAAGTCTTCAAGGTGCTTCTCAAGAGCGAAAGCAACGGGATCCTCGATCGCCTGAACGGCTTGGACGCTGCCCGTCACAGTGACCGTTGGACCCGTTTCCGTCAATAAAAACGCCTCACCCAGCAGTCGCTCGATCTCGGCTGCGTGCTTGTTGAGCGACACCGCCGTGCCCTGAGTGAACACCGAGGCACGCAGCTCATCGCTCATCTCCGATTTTGCGATCACTCGTTCCAGCCAGCGAACCGGACGGCGGTGCATGAGCGTGCCGTCTTTCACGTAAAGGTAATCGCCAATGTCCTCGCAGACGCGGACGCTCCCCTCGCCGTCGGGGCTGAGAACCATGTCACCGCGGAGAATCCCCTTCGAGACGGTCCACAGCGCGCCCATGGCGAGCCCCGCGCCGATTTTCGTCTTCCCGGGATTCTGATTCTGGTAGATCGGGATGAACTCTCGATTGAAGTCCTGCCATCGGTCATAGAGGCGCCCGGTGAGATCCTTTTCAATCTCGTAGTCAGTGCCGATGAAGTTCCCGGCGAAGCACTCAGCGGCGTGCGTGCTCCCTCTGCCAAGCATGACCCGATAGTAGTTTTTCATGGATGATCTTCCGACTCCGACCATCCGAAAAGTCGTCGACCCTCGGTAATCGCAGCCGCGAGGTGCCGGTCAGCATACTCCGACTTCGCGAGTTTGTGTCTCCATTCCTCGGGGGCGTAGCACCACTCTCCTTCCATTTGCGTCGGACCACCCATCGCCGTGCGGCCGGGTGCATGAGCGAGCGCAGTCCCACAGGGCGCGTGCGGCCGCATCCGGGCCTTCGCAGAGCCTCAGGTCCGGCGTCGGGGCGAAGATGGGATGCCGACTCAGCGCTTGCCGGAAAGGGTCTTGGCGAGGCCGAGGGCCTTGTCCTTCTCAGGATTGAACTTCTTGTCGGCCTGGAGCTTGGCGATGCGCTCGGCGCGGGTGAGGACGCTGCGGATGCCGGCGCCGGTCGAGGCGACACGAAGAGAGGGGTCCCTGCTCACAGATGCTGCTCCTGGCCCGAATCGGTGAGAGGGCCTGCTGAAAGGTGCTTTCGGATGGTTTGCCGCCCGCTTTCGCGGGCGGCGGTGATCACGACCCCGGCTTGAACTTCCGCCAGGTCACGTTGTCGCGGGCGAAGTTTAGGCGGCTTCGGCCTTCCTGGTTCCACGTGCGGCCGAGCTCCTCGAGCTTGGTGTGGATGGCGTTCCGCTTGGCGTCCGCGCGGCGGAAATCGACCGAGGGGATTCCCTGGAGCACGAACACTTCCCAACCGACGGCCGCGGAGCCTCCGGTGGCCTTGAGGGCGACGGTCGCGGTGGGGAGACCGGCGTCGCTGAGGTACTTGGCGAGCTCGACGGCCTCGTCCTTGGCACGCAGGGTGAGCACGGAGAGGTAGTTGGTCTCGGCCTGGCGCGGGTCGACGGCCGGGGCGACGTCGGTCACCGCAGGCGCCGGCGGGGCCGGGGGCGGGACCACGGGGGGCTTGGCGCCCGAGCCCGGATCGGACTTGGGGTCGGGGTCGCGGGCCGGGCGGTGCTCGGGTGGGAGGGCGGAGCCGGAAGGCGTGGCGCCGGGGGTGCCGGCGGCGGGCTTGGCGGGGTTGGTCGGGCCGACGGGAGCGGAGCTGGAGAGCTTGTCCTGGAACTCGTGTTCCTTGGCCGTGGAGCCCGTGCGGTAGGCGACGATCCACACGACGACGATGAGGGCGAGGCCGACGGCGGCCGCGACGGCAAGCCAGGTGCCGGGGATCGCCATCGGGGCTTTGGGCAGAGGCGTGCGGACAGGGCGCGTGGGCGGGGTGCCGCCGGCGGCGGATGCTGATTCGGGGGCCTCGTCACGGCCGGTGTCCTCGACAACCCAGTTTCGGCGGGCCTGGCCGACGCGGACTTCGACGGGCTTGGCGACGACCGGGGCCGCGGCGGTAGGCGCCGGGCGCGCGGGGGAGGCCGGGGCGGGCGAGGTGTCGGCGTCCTGATCAGTGGTCAGCCGCAGGCCGGCGCTCGCGGTGGGCTCGGGCTGGGTGTGGGCGCGGAAGAACGCCTGGTTGGTCGACGACCCGTCGCCATGGGCGGGCGGCGTGGGTGAGCTGCTTGGCCCCCCCGCGGGCTGCGGCGCGTTGGGGTTGGTCTGACGCATCACTTCGAAGAGGGGGGGCATCCGGCGGTTACGTCCCATGTGGCAATTATCGGCGGGCCGCGGGGTCCGGGCTCAGCGGCAAAGTGGCTTACGGGCGCAGGGGCCGCGGATGTGCGCAGCAATCGCGTGTCGGGCGTGCTCCGGAACGGGCGTGGAGGCGGGGCGCGGACGGAGGGGCGGCGGGCGATACACTCCGGGCTATGACCGTGAAGCCCGACGACATCGTGCGGATCGAGCCCTACGAGCCGACCCGCCTCGAGAACGCCTACCTGCCCGAGATCTTCAAGGGCTTCGGAACGACGCTGCGCCACGTCTTCACGAGCTTTGGCCAGGGACGAACGAGCCGCACGCTGCAGTACCCCGAGCAGCGCAAGGAGCACTCCGACCCCGAGCACGGCGGCATGGAGGTCCGGAACTTCCGCGGCGTGCACCGGCTGAACCGCGACGAGCGCGGGCGGGTGAAGTGCGTGGCGTGCATGATGTGCCCGACGATCTGCCCGGCGAACTGCATTCATATTGAGGCCGCGGAGAGCCCGTGGGACGACCGCGAGAAGTACCCCAAGAAGTTCGAGATCGACGAGCTTCGGTGCATTTTCTGCGGGATGTGCGAAGAGGCGTGCCCGGTGGACGCGATCGAGCTGACGACCGAGTACGACATCGTGGGCAAGACGCGCCAGGAGATGATCTTCGACAAGGAGAAGCTCCTGCAGGTGTACGACGTGACGATTGGGAAGAAGCCGATGTGATCCGAGCCTCCCGCGCGAGCGGCAGGTCATCGGCGTTCGGGCGTCCAACACCTCCCGCTCGCGCGGGAGGCTCGGATCAAGACATCAACCGGCGGCTGCGAGCGGAGTTCGACGCTCGCGCGGGAGCGCGATCGGCGAGCCGATGGCGTCGCGCGTGCGCCGGATGGCCGCGGCGGCGTCGAGGACGTCGGCGATCACGCTCAGGGCCGTGGGGGTCCGGCCAGCACCGCGTCCGGCAAGGACGTGAAGACGCTCCGACGCATCGGTGACGACGACGGCGTTGCCCTCGTCGGCGAGGTCGGCGAGCGCGGCGTCGGTGGGGTTGCTCGGGTCGAGCACCTCGGGAACGACGCTCAGGTGCACGCCGTCGCGTGTGCGCGTGAGGCGAGCGACTTGTCGGACGACGTGGCCGTGGCGGGCGGCGTCGCGGGCAAGGGAGACGGCGGTTTCGTCGATGCCGGCGAGGCGTGAGGTGATGTCGGCTGGCTCACCTTGGTTGGCCGCGTGCGCGAGGATTCGCAGTTTGTCGAGGGCGTCGAGGCCGCCGAGGTCGCGGGAGGGGTCGGCCTCGGCGAAGCCCGCGGCCTGAGCGGCGCCGATCGCTTCGGCGAGGGGCACGCCCGTGCCGAGTCGGCTGAGGACGAAGTTGCTCGTGCCGTTGAGGACGGCGCGGATCGAGAAGATCTCGATCGCGCCGGCGCCGAGGCGACGGACGAGTTCGAGGGCCGGGACCGCGCCGCCGACGGCGGCGGAGTAGACGAGCGTTGCGCCGGTAGCTTCGGCGATGTCGTGCAGGCGCGGGCCATACTGCGCGATCACGGCCTTGTTCGCCGTGACGACGCTGATGCCGGCTTGGAGAGCCTGCTCGATGATTCCAGAGGCGGGATCGAGGCCGCCGAGGCACTCGATGACCAGGTCGGGGTTGGTGTCGAGCGTGCTCGCGGCGTCGGTCGTCAGCAGCCCGGGGTCGAGGCCGAGTTCGGCGAGGGCCGTCGCGTGCTTCGAGGGGGTGCGGACGGCGACGGCCGTGATCTCGAAGCGGGGCTCGCCGGCGCCGGTGCCGGAGCCTCGTCCGAGTTCGACGAGGGCTTTCGCTACGCCCGCGCCGACGACGCCGTGGCCGAGGAGGGCGACGCGGATCGGGCGGGGCGGCGGCGCGGGAACCTCGTCGAAACTCGTCGCGGCCTTGCTCACAAGCGTGCACGCCTCCTCCAGCGGCGCGGCGACCTCGAACTCGACCTGGTGTTCCCAGGCGAAGACCGCGGCCTTGGGCTGGACGGCTCGAGTGCCGAGGCGCGGGAGGTCGGTCCAGCTGAGGTGGGAGTAGCGACGGTTCAGCGTGCCACCGAGATCCGGCTCGGCGGATCTCGGTGCTCCCGTGACATCGGTCGTCCGGGGTTGTTCGCACCGAGATGGCCCAAAGCCGCCATCTCGGTGGCACGACGGGCGCTTCGGGTCCGACTCGAAGAGCCCCGGCGTGTCCTTGAGCAACCGGCAGCGGGCGCCGAGCTGGCGGGCGATGAAGAGGGCGGAGAGGTCGGAGCCGCCGCGGCCGAGCAGGGTTGTTCGGCCGTGCTCGTCGCGTCCGAGGAAGCCGGGAACGACGAGGACGCCGGCGCGGTCGAGGGCGGCGTGGATGACGCCTTCATCGAGCCCGATGGGGTTGGCGTCCAGGCACGGGCCGCTCGTGCGCAGTGCGATGGCCCCCGCGTCGAGGGTCTCGGCCGTGACGCCATGAGCGTCGAGGGCGAGCGTGAGACGGGCCGCGGCGGTGAGCTCGCCGATGGCGGCGAGTTGTGCCGTGGCGTCCGCGTTGCGTGCCCGCTGCGGACGCGGGCACAGTGCACGGGCTTCGGCGAGGAGCGCGTCGGTGGCGCCCTTCGCGGCCGAGACGACGGCGATGACTCGCCAGCCGTCGCGGCGCCAGCGGTAGATCTCCTGCACGGCGGCGGGAAGGTCCGCAACGCCGGCGAGAACGGAAGAGCCGAATTTCAGCACGATCAGGCGTTCGTGGCGGTCGCGACCCATGACTGGCCCTCCTTGCTGAGTTGTGCGGACGGGATGGCGGCCACGGAGGCGGGGCGCGACGCTTCGAGGCGCTCGCGGGCGGCGAGGGCCTGGTCGAGGTCGTCGATCACGTCGCCGGGGTCTTCGAGGCCCACGGAGAGACGCACGAGGCCGTCGGTGATGCCCGCGGCGATGCGCTGCTCGCGCGGCACATCGGCGTGGGTCATGGTCGCGGGGTGCGTGAGGAGCGTCTCCACCGAGCCGACGTGCTCGACGAGGGCGCAGAGCTTGACGTTGTTGAGGAGCGATTCGCCGGCGGGGACGCCCCCGACGAGCTCGAAGGCGACGACGCCGCCGTGGAGTTCGCCGTGCAGGCGCCGGGCGAGGTCGCGCTGCGGGAAGGAGTCGAGGCCGGGGTAGAGCACGCGGGCGACCTCGGGGCGGGTCTGGAGCCAGCGAGCGATCCGCTGGGCATTGCGCGACTGCTGGCGGATGCGGAGCGGCAGGGTCTTGATGCCGCGGAGCGTGAGCCACGCGTGCCAGGGCGTCTGGATCGCGCCGGTGGCCTTGCGGATGAAGCGGAGGCGGTCGAGCAGCGTCTTGTCGCGCGAGGTGATGGCCCCCCCGAGGGCCGCGGAATGACCTTCGATGTGCTTGGTCGTCGAGTAGACGACGACGTCGGCGCCCAGGTCGAGCGGGCGGAGCAGGATCGGCGTTTGGAACGTGTTGTCGACGACAACGGTGATGTCCTTGCGAACAGCCTTGGCGATGGCCGAGACGGCCTCGATGTCGCTGAGCGTGAGCGTCGGGTTGCTCGGGGTCTCGATGAAGACGAGCCTGGTCTGCGGCGTGATCGCCGCGGCGACGGCCGCGAGGTCGGAGGTGTCGACGAACGTCGCGGTGATGCCCAGGTCGGCGAGGACCTGGCGGAAGAGGCGGACGGTTCCGCCGTAGCACCCACCACCGACGACGGCGTGGTCACCGGACTTGAGCAGCGCGAGGAAGAGCGCGGTCTCGGCGGCGAGGCCGGAACTGAACGTCACGGCCGGCGGCGCGGACTCGAGGGCGCCGAGCTGGCGTTCGAGGGCGTCGACGGTGGGATTGCTCACGCGGGAGTACGCGTGGCCCTGGTGATTGCCCAGGCCCTTCTGCACGTACGTCGTCGTCTGAACGAGCGGCGTGACGAGCGAGGAGCACCAGTTGTCCGGCTCGACCGGGCCGCGGACGGCGGTGGTGTCGAGGGACTGGAGGAACCCCGGATCCTCGGAAAATTCCGGGGTAAACGAGGGTGCGGGGGGGACGGAACGAGACGGGTTGAACGATGACATGCGACGAAACCCTTTCGGGCATCAGTCGGCAGGCCTATGGACGCGTGAGTGATGGCGAACATCGCCATCTGTGCTTTTGCCGGTACCCCAAGGTTTTTACACCTCGGAGGCCTGCCACATCGGTTCCCGCGTCGGGAGCCTCGGCACCGCGGCGGCTGTTCTAAATCAGCTCGCTCGGTTGCCGCCCGGGCCACTTTCGTGCCCGGGACTCTTGATGCTTCGCGAAGAGATTAGCACGGCGCGCGCCGGTGTCAAGGCAACCGGGCGCGCGAAACAGAAAGCGCGAGCCACCCCCCGGCGGCGTTAATATCAGCCCCGGATCGCGGGGGGATTCTGGGATTCGCCCACCATGAACACCCCAGCCCACGCCTCGTCGTCACCTTCGACACCTCGAACCGCGCCCGCGCCGGCGGCTCGCAAAGGCGGCCTGGGCGTTCGCCTGTTCTATCCGACGGCGGCCGCGATCATCGTCGCGCTTGACGTGTGGGGGTTCCAGCACTTCTACCTGCACGGGCAGTCGTACCCGGGGCGCGAGATCACGCCGCCGATCCGCATGCTGGTGATCGCGCACGGGCTGGCGATGTCGGTGTGGCTGCTGCTGTTCATGGTGCAGCCGTCGCTGATCGCGGTGCGCCGGCCGCGGGTGCACATGACGCTGGGGAAAGCCGGCGTGGTCGTGGCGGCGGCGATCTTTGGGCTCGGGCTCATGATCGCGATCGAGTCGACGCGGGCGCTGCCGGCGGAGGCGGTGCTGTGGGGGCTCTCGCCCCGGCCGTTCATGGCGGTCCCATTCTTCGTCATCCTCGCGTTCGCGGGGTTTGTGGGCGTGGGGATCTGGAAGCGCAAGCGACCGGCGGTGCACAAGCCGATGATGCTGCTGGGGACGCTCGCGGCGTCGACGGCGGGGATCAGCCGGATCGACGAGTTCAGCAATCTCTACCTCGGCACGATCGCCGAGCGCGTGCTCGGGCCGTTCTTCGTGACGTCGGTGCTCGCGGTCGCGCTGCTGGCGATCCGGTGCGCGCTGACGCGCTCGCTCGACCGCTGGTTCGCGGTCGGGACTGCGGTGCTCATCGGCTGCTTCGCGCTGGTGATGGTGGTGGCACGGACCGGCGCGTGGGACCGCTTCGCGGCGGTGCTGGTGGGAACGCCCCCCCCCGGCTGAGAGCGGCGTCGAGGGCGACGTTGGGGGCGACGTTGGGGGCGGGCGGGCTGCGACGCGTTCGGGGCGTGCGAGATCACGGTCGACTGCGCGTTCGACTGTGCGTTCGACAATGGGGTCGCCGCCGCAAGAGTCGCCCGTGCAGGCAGGAGTCTCGGGGCGTGACCACGGCCCGGCGCACTGGGAGTTGGTCGAAACCGGGGCGCTCGGGGGCGCGGGTTGGTGCTGCGAACTGGACCCGGCGGTTGAGACGCCGGAGTCTTCACTGGGTGTGTTGGGGGTGGGTGCGTTGCGGTCGGCGAGGGCGCGGGCGATGAGGGCGGCGACCTGGCCGGCACGCGGAAGGCGGCGAGAACGACTACGGGCGCGGGGACGGTGATTGCGCGCGGGAGCATCGAAGTCCCCGAGCGGACTTCGATGGCACGTCGGATGGCACGTTGCGCGCATCAGGTGGGATGCGGCGCGGCGGCGCTCGACGGGGTTGGTGGCGGAGGTGGTGAGGGATTCGAGGGCGTCGATTGCCGTGATGCGGGCCTGGGAGGAGTGGATGCGGAGGCGGAGTTGTGTGAGCCTGTCGATGGCGCAGAACTGAGCCTGGATGTCGGCGGAGCTGACGAGGTTGAGGAAGTCGGGGAGGGAGAGGCCGAGGGAGGCGGCAAGGTCGGGGAGGGGGCGCGTGGAGGAGAGGAGGGCGGAGACGGGGTCGGGGCGCGGAGGGGGCGTGGTGGGGCTGGTGTGATCAGTGTGCGGGATGGTCGCGGCGGCAGTCACGATTTCGCTAGTTTACGGTATTTGAACGGCTTGTCAAGGAAATGTTCGGTCATTGGCACAAGTCATGATCGAGCAAGGTGTTAGGATGCGGATGTGGGGCGACAACGGGCCCGGACCGCCTGCGATGCGCCTTCCTCGCCCGGTGCATGAGACGGGTGGAATGACGGTGCGGTTGGTCGTTCGGACGCGCAGGCCCGCTCGCTGACGCTCGGGGTTCGTGGCGTGGGGGAATCACTCGAGGTGTCTGCGCAGGCGAGGGTTCAGCCGCCATCGTCCCAAAGCGGCCGATGACGGGCACCCGGCACGGGCGCTCTGGCGCGTCTTATCGAAGGATGGCGGCGACTTCGCTCGCGAGCTTGACGCTCGCCGCGCGGATCCCCTCGCGCCAGTCCACGCCGGGGGACTCGGCGTCGAAGGCGTAGATCACGCTGCGGCTCGCGGTGACGAGCACGCCGGCATCTCCGGGAGAGCCCGCGCCGGGACGGATCATGGCGCGGACGTCGTCGGGCGTGCCGCCCTGGGCGCCGAAGCCGGGGATGAGGAAAATCTGGTCGGGCATGCGGGCCCGCAGCGACGCGGCGTCGGCGGGCTTGGTGGCCGCGACCACCGCGCCAAGATCGCTGAGACCGCGCTGCCCGCGGCGCGATGCGCCGAGCGAACGCACGATGTCGGCCATCAGCTCGCCCACGGTCCGCCCGTCGACGAGTCGCTGGCTCTGCACGGCGTCGGACCCGGGGTTGCTCGTGCGCACGAGGGCGAACACGCCGCGCCCCGGCTTGAGCAGCGGTTCGAGCGTGTCGGGGCCGAGGTAGCCGCTGGCGGTGAGGGCGTCGGCGCCGGCGCCCTCGGGGAACGCGGACGCGGCGTAGTGCTCGGCGGTGATCCCGATGTCGCCCCGCTTGGCGTCGAGGACGACCACGATCCCGAGTCCGCGGGCCTTGGCGATGAGGTCATTGAGCAGGGCCACGCCGCGTGAGTGGTAGCGCTCGTAGCACGCCGACTGGAACTTCACGGCCGGGACGACCCGCGACGCGTGGACGGCGTTGAGCACGCCCATGCTGAATTCGCCGATGGCCGGCACGGGGTCTCCAGCGTGCGCACGCTCGCGCACCGCCCGGGGCAGCTTGTCGAACACCGGGTCGAGCCCGACGCACACGGGGGCGCCGGCCCGGTCGATCGCCGACGCGAGGCGGTCTGAGAAACTTTCGGCGAAACCCGCGGCGGAAGTCACGCTCACTTCTTGTCGGCCCCCGAGCCCGCGGCGCCGTTGCTTGGGGCCGGATTGGCGGGGGGCGCGCCGGCGCCGAGCATCGTGCCGGTCTTGGCCGCGCCGGTGACGGGCTTGCCGGAGAGGAACTCGCCGACGACCTTGTCGAGGTCCTCGGGGCGGTCCTCGGTGACCATGTTGCGGGTGTCCTCAAAGACGATGGCGGTGACGGCCTTGGCGTCGGCGACCTGGCCGAGGCGGATGGACCGCTGCTGGAGCCGCGGGCGGAGCGGGTCTTCGAGGTCGCTGATGGCGATGATCGCAAGCGTTGGGATGCGGATCTGGTTGACTTCAGCGGTGAGGTCGCCGGCGAGATACTCGAGGAAGTACCGGGCCGCGACCGCGGAGGGGACGGTCGCCATCATGGTGGTGATGCGCTGGCCGGCCTCGAGGTTCTTGGAGAGCTGGGGCGCGGCGTCGGCGGCCTGCTTCTTCCACATGGCGTCGGTGCGCTGCTTGAGGATGGTGGCGCCGAGCTGACCCTCGACGCTGGCCCGGCGCGACTCGCCGGGGACGTTGCCCTTGCTGAGGTCCTGGAGCGGGAGCCAGGTGAGGCCGTCGATCGAGATCGCGGCGCGGAACGCCTCGGGGTGGCGGGCCGCGAGGCGGTAGGCGATGTGCCCGCCCATGGCGTGCCCGGCGATGACAGGTTGGTCGAGCTTCTTCTCCTCGATCATCTTGAGGACGGCGAGCTCGGTGTTGGTGAGCCACGCGTCGCCGGTGGGCGGGGTCGCGGGCGTCGCGGGGGCGGGGCTCCCGCCGAAGCCGGCGAGGGTGACGGCGTACATCGTGTACTTGGTCGCGTTCCGGGTCATGAAGGTGTCGAAGACCGTCCAGTCGCACGCGAGGCCGGGGATCAGGATGAGCGGGATCGGGCCGTTGCCACGGACCTCAACGTGGGCGAGCGCCGTGAAGGGGACCTGCGGCTCAGGGGTCTTGGGCTGGGGGGGCAGCGTCGCGCCGGGCGTGCCCATAGGAGCGGCGGAGGCGGCGCCGGGCAGCGTGCCGAAGGCCGTGACCGTTGCGAAGACGGCGGCGGCAAACAGGGGGTGAGCCGAGCGGGCGGGACGGGTGGTACGACGCATCAACGGCCTCCTTCAAATCGAACCTGGGCGGCATGGTACGTACGTCGCCCGGGGCGACGGGATCGGCCAACCGAACCCGCCGCTCCACTCGCGCAGGGGCAAATAATGCCGGGTGGACCCGCGCTGCGGGTTGTTGCCCGATTGCCCGCGAGCGCTCTGCCCCATGCCGGCCCCAAACCCCCCCGATCCCGATGCCAACACCCCCCCGGCGGAGCCACCCCGGCGGCTGGACCTGCGCAAGGACCGTGGGCTGACGGTGGAGTGGTCGGACGGGTCGACGGCGTTCTTCCCGATCGAGTACCTGCGGAAGCACTCCCCCAGCGCCGAGCAGCGCGAGCTCCGCAAGGAGATGGCCGCCAACCCGCTGACGGTGCTGCCGGCGTCGTTCGGGCGGAGCGAGCCGTTGACGGCGGTGTCGGCGGAGCTGGTGGGGCAGTACGCGATCCGGATCCGGTTCTCCGACGGGCACCACACGGGGATTTATTCGTGGGCGTATTTGCGGTCGATTGATCCGGGGGGCAAACGCGGAACAGCGGAACAGCGAAACAACGGAACATGACTCGGATGGTTGCTCGCGTCCTATGTTCCGCTGTTCTGATGTTCCCCTGTTCCGCGTTCTCTTTCTTGGTGCCGCCAGCCTATGTCCTCGCCCACCGCCCCCATCACGCTCATGACTCCGCTCGCTGAAGCCCAGGGCGTCGGTACTGACGCGGCGGAGCTGATGGCGGAGCTGGGTGTGCGCGTCGTCGGGCAGCTCGTCGCGTACCTGCCGAGTCGGCACGAGCACAGGCTGGCGGAGGCGCCGATCTCGATGCTGCAGGACGGGGCGATCGTCACTGCCCGCGGCGAGGTGACGGCGTGCCAGTTCTTCCCGCGCGGGCCCAAGCCGCGGTTCCAGGCCGTGCTGATGGACGAGACGGGGCGGCTGGATCTGGTGTGGTTCAACATGCCGTACATGCGATCGCGGCTGCACCCGGGGATGCGCCTGCGGGTCTGGGGCACGGCGAAGCGGCGCGGGCGCACCGCCAACCTGCAGGTAGTGAACCCGCGCATCGAGGTCATCGACCTGGCGAAGGACGAGCCGGAGGAGTCGGGGGATCGGTGGAGGCCGGTCTATCCGGCAAGCGAGCGGATGCCGAGCCACCGGATCGCCGCGGTGGTGGGGCGTGTGCTCCCGCTGGCGCTGCCGCTGATCGAGGACCACCTGCCGGAGGCGTATCGGCGCTCGCGTGAGCTGCCGGGGCTCGCCGAGGCGTACCGGATGATGCACTCACCCGAGAGCGAGCGGGACATCACGGAGGGGCGGCGGCGCCTGGCGTTTGACGAATTGCTGCTACTGCAACTGGGAGTCGCGCTCAAGCGGGCCCACCTGCGGACCACCTTGCGGGCCCCGGCGCTCAAGTTCAACGACGCGATCGACCGGCATATCCGCGAGCGGCTGCCGTTTGCGCTCACCGAAGCACAGAACGCGGTGGTGGGCGAGTTGGCGAAGGATCTGTCGGCCGCGACGCCGACGAACAGGCTGATCCAGGGCGATGTGGGCTCGGGCAAGACGGCGGTGGCGCTGTACGCGATGCTCATGGCGGTGGCGTCGCAGCACCAGGGGGCGCTGATGGCCCCGACCGAGCTGCTCGCGGAACAGCACTATCTGTCGATCTCGCGGATGCTCGAGGGGTCGAAGGTGCGGGTCGAGCTGCTGACGGGGTCGATGGCGCCCGCGGCACGCCAGGATGTGCTGGCGCGAGCGGCGTCGGGGGACGTCGACGTGCTCATCGGCACGCACGCCTTGCTCACCGACCGGGTGAAGTTCAACAGTCTGGCGGTGGCGATCATCGACGAGCAGCACCGTTTCGGCGTGCACCAGCGGGCCGTGCTGCGGTCGAAGGCGGGGGACGAGGCGCTGACGCCGCACATCGTGGTGATGACCGCGACGCCGATCCCGCGGACGCTGGCGCTGACGCTCTTGGGGGATCTCGACGTGTCGACGATCCGGGGCATGCCGCCGGGGCGGTCGCCGGTGCGGACGCGCGTGGTCGATCCGGACAGGGCGGGCGAGGTGTACGGGTTCGTGCGCGAGCGGATCGAGAAGGGGGAGCAGGCGTACTTCGTCACGCCGACGATCGATCCGGCGCGGCCGGTGGTCGACCTGGTCTCGGCGTATGAGCCGGAGATCGGGCTTGATCAGGACGCGATCAGCGAAGGGAGCGGCGAGTACGGCCTGGGGTCGCTGCGTGCGCTGCTCGCGCGGCTCGAGGCGGGCGAGCTCAAGGGCAAGCGCGTGGCGGCGGTGCACGGGCGGCTCGACGCCCGCTCGCGCGAGAACGTGATGCACCGCTTCCGCGCGGGGCTCATCGACGCGATCGTGGCGACCAGCATCATCGAGGTCGGCGTCGACGTGCCGAACGCGACGACCATCGTCGTCGAGAACGCGGACCGCTTCGGGCTCGCGCAGCTGCACCAGCTCCGCGGTCGCGTGGGGCGTGGCGACAAGCCCGGCGTGTGCGTGCTCATCGCACGCCCATCGACCGAAGACGGCGCGGCACGCCTGCGGGTGATGAGCGAGACGACCGACGGGTTCGTCATCGCGGAGAAAGACCTCGAGATCCGGGGAATGGGGGACGTTTTCGGGCTGCGCCAGTCGGGCGCCCCGCCGTTCAAGGTCGCCGACCTCGTGAAGGACGCCGACCTGCTGCGCCTCGCCCGCCAGGATGCGTTCGAGTGGGTGGCTCGCTCGCCGGGCCTGGGCGCGGGCGAGGAGTTGCTGCTGAAGAAGCGGCTGCTCAAGGCGCACGGGCAGTGGCTGGGGCTGGGGGACGTGGGCTAACCCCCACACCCCCCCACTCACCCCGCTTCGCGGCGCTACACCGCCGGCACCGGCTCGCGCGACGGCGCCTGGCCTCGCGCATCGCTCGCACGATGGCCGTGATCGAACAGCCGATCAGCACCCACCACACCAGCCCGCCCACGGCCGCACGCACAAACGCCGCGGCCGAATCGGCCAGGGCCCGTGTACCGGCGTGCCACGCGCCGTCGAGCTGGCGGCCGAAATAGTCGAGGGCGGACTCGTGCTTGCTGTGCTCGGCCTCGGCGTCGGGGGGGACCGCGGGTCGGAGGATGACGAGGATGGTGGCGAGGGCGACGCTCTTGTTGATGCGCTCCTGTTGGGCCGTCATCTGCTCGATGTGCTCGCGTACTCTCGCGAGCTGCTCGCGCAGGTCGAGGATCTCCTTGAGCGGGGCGCCCTCGCGCGTCTCGAGAAGCTTGAGCAGCTCATCCTCGACCTTCTGCTCATTGCGCAGGCGGGCCGAGAGGTCGACGACCTGCTCGGTCACGTCGTCGCCGCTGGCCTTCTCGCTCGCGACGGTGCCGAGCGTGCGGAGCTCGTTGAGCACGTCGCTGAGGCGGTCGGCGGCGACTCGGAGCGTGAGCGTGCCCTGGGCCGCCGCGCCCTCGCCGGTGAGGGATGAGGCCTCGATGAACTCACCCATCGCTTCGTTGACGAGCAGCGCGACCCGTGAGAAATCGGCCCGGACGTCCTTGGATTCGATGTCGATCGTCGCCTTGCGGATGACCGAGCGATCGGAGTCCGCTGCGGGAGAAGCCGGCGCCTGGGCGGCCGGCGCCTTGTCCACGGGGGCTGGCGACGCCGGCACCCGCGCGTACCGGCTTCGCTCGGCGTCCTGCACCTCGGCCGCGGCCGGTGCGAAGCTCGAAATCCCCTGATCGACCGGGGCGACGCCGCTGCCGGTCCCGGTCCAGAACTGGGCCGCGACCATGAACACCAGTGTCGCCGCGACGACGACTGGAATTCCGACCGCTGGACGCAGGCGCATCCGGCCAAGGAGTCCGAATCGACTCGGCGCAGCACCATCGTCCGCTGCCTTCCGCTCGCGACGCAGCGCCTCGGCGTGCAGCGTCGGCTCGGCGTCGCGCCAGTCGGTGAGGGCCGCGAGGCGGCGCTCGAGCGGATCGGGCGCCGGGCCGGGCGCGGTGTCGTGTGGGGTTGAGGGAGTCGTCACGAGCGGTCCTCCTTCGTCAGCATCGCACGCAGGTCGTTCAGGGCCGTGTGCAGGCGGGACTTCAAGGTGCCCAAGGGGATGTCGAGCACGTCGGCGGCCTGCGCGAGCGTCAGGCCGCGGTGGTAGCACAGGAGCAGGATCAGGCGCGGCGGCTCGGCGAGCCGGGCCATGGCGGCGTGCAGGCTCGCGAGGTCCTCGGGATCGCCAGGCGGTTCACCGGCGGCGGCGGTCGCGGCGGTCAGCGTTCGGGCGAGTTCACCCGGGACCGGGCGGGCCATCTTCGACGCCGCCAGGTCGCGGGCCCGGTTGATCGCGATGCGGTAGAGCCAGGTCTTGACGCTCGAGCGCCCCTCGAACCCCTTGGCGTGCTTGATGACGCGCATCCACGTCTCCTGCACGGCGTCACGAGCGAGATCCTCCCGCCCGCCGAGGATTCCCCGGGCGAGACCCAGCAGCGGGGCTTCGTAGCGATGAGCGAGCTCGCCGAGGGTGGCGTCGCGCTCCGCGTCGGCTTGCGCGTTGCAGAACCGACGCAGCACGGCTTCGTCGGCGAGGGCGCCAAGAGCGGGTGACGCCGCGGTCGCCGGCGTGGCGGCTTGCGTGGGCGCGGAAGTGGGGCGCGGCGTGGCCATGAGGTGTCCCGGCACCGGACTTGGACCGGACTCGACCCTTGCCGGTTCGGCGAATTCGCAGGTCGTATGACCTACCCGGACCTTCGCAGAGCCTCAGGTCCGGCGTCCCGGGAGGCGTTACTCGCCCGATTCGGCCGGCACGCGGGCGGCGGCCACCACGGTGTCGCCCTCGTCGAGCCTCGCCACCCGAACGCCCTGCGTCCCGCGTCCGCACAGGCGGATCTCGGCGGAGGGCATGCGGACGAGCTTGCCCTGGCGGGTCACGACGATGATGTCGTCGGTCTCGTGCACGCCCAGGGCGGCGACGGCCTTGCCATTGCGGTCGGTGACGGCGATGTCGGCCCGGCCCTTGCCGCCGCGCGACTGCGAGCGGGGCTTGCCGGTCTCGGGCTGGACGCGGTACTCGTCGACGGGCGTGCGCTTGCCGTAGCCGCTCACGGTGATGGTGAGGAGCGAGAGCGACCCGTCGGAGGTCATGAGGTCGCCGTCGACGTCGGGCTTCATGCCCACGACGATGGCGCCGACGACCTGATCGGCGTCGGCGAGCTCGATGCCCTTGACGCCGGCGGCCGGGCGGCCCATGAGCCGCGCGTCCTCTTCGTTGAAGCGGATGGCCTGCCCGGCCTCGGTCGCGAGGAGCACGTCGTCGTTGCCGCCCGTGACGATGACGTCGAGCAGCGCGTCGCCTTCCTTGAGGCCGACGGCGATGAGGCCGGCCTTGGACACGTTGCGGTATTCCTTGAGGGCCGTGCGCTTCACGATGCCCTGCACGCTCACGAACGTGAGGAAGTTGCTGCCGGCCTCGAAGTTCTTGACGTTGAGGTAGGCGCAGGCCCGCTCGCCCTCGCGCAAGTCGATGATGTTCACGAGCGGACGGCCCTTGGTCTGGCGGGCCATCTCGGGGAGCTCGTAGACCTTGATCTTGAAGACGCGGCCGGTGTTCGTGAAGCAGAGCAGGTCGTCGTGCGTGCTCGCCACGAAGAAGTGCTCGAGGAAGTCCTCGTCCTTGGCAGTGCCGGCGATGATGCCCTTGCCGCCGCGCCCCTGCTGCTTGTACGTGTCGAGCGCGACGCGCTTGGCGTAGCCGGCGTGCGAGATCGTGACGGCCATGTCCTGCACCTGGATCAGGGCGGCCATGTTGAAGTCGTCGTCGGCGGCGTCCTGGATCTCGGTGGACCGCTGGACGTTGTAGCGCTGGCGCATCTGGGCGCAGTCGGCCTTGACGAGGGCCAGCAGGCGCTCGCGGCTCGCGAGGATCGACTCGTATTCCTCGATCTGCTCGACCACGCCGCGATACTCGGCGGTGAGCTTCTCGATCTCGAGGCCCACGAGCTGGATCAGTCGCAGCTCGCCGATCTTCTCGGCCTGGACGCGCGAGAGCGCGACGCCTGCATCGCCCGCGGCGGCGACCGTTCGCAGCAGGCGCGGCGGCATCAGCGGCGCGAACTTGTGGTCGCCCGCGATGCGGAACCGGCGGGCCATGAGGGCGTCGATCGCGTCCTGTCGCGTGCGCGAGGCGCGGATGAGCCGGATGACCTCGTCGATGTCGCAGACCGCGTAGATAAGCCCCTCAAGGATGTGGGCCTTCTTGCGGGCCTCGACCAGCAGGTAATTCGTCCGGCGCCGGATCACCTCGACCCGGTGCTCGATGTAGTACTTGATCGTCTCGATCAGCCCCAGCGTCCGCGGCTGGCGGTTCACCAGCGCGATCGAGTTGATGCTGAACGTCTGCTGCAGCGGCGTGTACTCGTAGAGCTGCTTCTCGACCACCGCGGGGTCGGCGCCGCGCTTGAGCTCGATGACGATCCGCACCGGGCTCTTGGCCGAGCTTTCGTCGCGGGCGTCGGAGATCTCCGTGATCTTGTCGGCCTCGATCGCGTCGCGGATGCGCTCGATGAGCGTCGTGAGGCCGAGGTTGTAGGGGATCTGCTCGATGACGAGCTGGTGCCGGTCCTTGCTGCCCTCGAGCGGCTCGACGCGCACGCGACCGCGCAGGGTCACCTTGCCGCGCCCCGTCGCATAGCCCTCGACGATGCCGCGGCGCCCGAGGATGATGCCGCCGGTGGGGAAGTCCGGGCCCTTCATGCCGACGAACTTCACGCGACGCCCCCCCCCACCCGTCTCCGGCGTCTCCTCCACCACGTCGGTCATCAGGTCCTGCAGCCCGATGTCGGGCTGCTCGATCACGCGCACGATGGAGTCGAGCACCTCGACGGGGTTGTTCGGCGCGAGGCTCGTCGCCATGCCGACGGCGATGCCGACGCCGCCGTTGACGAGCAGGTTCGGGAACTTGCCCGGGAGCACCGTGGGCTCTTCGAGGCGGTCGTCGTAGTTGGGCTGCTTGTCGACGGTGCCGAGATCGAGGTCCTCGAGCATGTCGACCGCGGCGTGGGTCATGCGGGCCTCGGTGTACCGCATCGCGGCCGGGGCGTCCGGCGCGATCGAGCCGAAGTTGCCCTGGGGATCGACGAGGCGGACTCGCATCCGCCAGGACTGGGCCATGCCGACCATGGTCGGGTAGATCACGGACTCGCCGTGCGGGTGGTAGTTGCCGCTCGTGTCGCCGCAGATCTTGGCGCACTTGAGGTGCTTGCGTCCGGGGACGAGGCGGAGGTCGTTCATCGCGACGAGGATGCGCCGCTGGCTGGGCTTGAGCCCGTCACGGACATCGGGCAGGGCCCGGTCCATGATCGTGGACATCGCGTAGGTGAGGTACGAGTCCTGGAGCTCGCGTTCGATCGCCAGGTCGACGATCATGCCGGCGTTGCTGCCCGGTCCTGAGGGGCCTGAAGGGGTCGGATCCGCGGGGGGAACTGGGGGCATAGGGGGGGGAACGGGCACGTCCGCGTCAGGCATTGGGGGCTCCGCGCCGGGGACGTTTTTTCGACGCTCCGGCGGTCCCCAAATGGTATGCAAACCGGCCCTTGCCGGCTCGCCTCCCGCGTGGGTTTTTACCCTTATTTCGTCGGAGTTTCCGCGCCGGGAGCCTTCACCTGGGCGTCGAGCGCCGTGATCGCCCGCGTGTACGCCAGAAGGGTGTACACCGAGGCATCGGCGGTCATCTTGTGGTCCCACGGCGCCGCCCGCACGCCGCCCGCCGCACGGATGCGTTCGCGGTACATCCACAGCGTCGATTCGTCGGCCTGGAGCTGGCGGAGAAACCGCAAGGCGCCGATGAGCCGCACGATCTGGCCGGGGCGTTCCTGATCGGTCGTGAGCCGGGCATCGGCGAGCGCCCCGGCGAGGAACGCGATCGGGCGGCCAGTGGCCGCGGTCGGCAGCATCGCCGGCCCGCGCGTGAAGACGATGCCGCCGACGAGGTCGAGCCCTTCTGCGCCGGCGTCGGCCGGGGTGAGCTGGTGTTCCCACACGCGGTCGCGCATGGAGCGCAGGGCCGGGGCCGATGCGATCTCCTTGGCGCCGTCGAGATCGGCCAGTTCCTGCGCTGCCCATCCCAGCCACGGCATCTGCGACACGAGCTCGCCCGGCGGCGTATCGGTGAACGCCCGCTGCACGCCGGCCCGGGCGAGGTTCAATACCTCCGCCCGCTGCGGTTCCCTGGCGGCCCGGGCAGCCCGGACGAGCGCGCACGCCACGAGCCCGCGGGCCGCGGGCGGGATCACCGAGCTGAACCCCTTGGTCTCGTCGAACGCCTTGGTGACTTCGACCGCAACGGGGGTCAGCTTGGCCCGGATCTCCGCCTCGATCGCGGGGTCCTCGTTCAGCGCCAGCACCCGCTCGCCCGCGACCACGGCCGCGGCCCGGGCGACCAGCGATGCACCCTGCACGCTCTCGACCGAGTCGAGCCACTGGCGGACGAGGTTGCCCCGCCACTCGGGGTGACCGATGCGCGTGTACTCGATGAGGGCCGCGAACGTCAGCTGCATCGCCAGCTCGGGGTCGCTCGCGGGCGTGCTCGCGCCCGTCACCGGCGCGTAGGTTCCCAGGTCGGCCCGCTCGGCGGCGTTGAACCGCGAAGCCAGGTGCGTCGCCACGCGCTCGGCCGACAGGACCAGCTCGCGATATGTGATCTGCGACGTATCGACGATCTGGTGGCCGCGGTACAGCAGGGTCGGAACCGCATCGGGGGCGAGCTGGGCCGCGTGCACGATCGGGAACTTCACGAGCGTGATGCCGCGGTCGGTGCGGAGCGTCCTGGCGGGAACAACGCCCAGGGCGGGATCGCCGGTCGCCTTCGAGACGCACGAGGCGAGCGCGTCGCCCGGGCTCAGCCCCAGCGCCAGCTGCTGGCTCGGGAACATCCACACGCCCTCGCCGTTGGGCATGATCGCCCCGACACCCTCGAGCCCGGGGGCGACCTCGAGGTTCGCCTGCTCGATCTCGTCGATGAGCAGCGGCGTGGGCTCACCGGCGATCTCGACGCTCAGGAGCAGCGAGCCGAGGAGGACCCGGCGGACTTCGGGCGTCTCGGCCGTCAGCCCGTAGCTCGTGCGGATGGCCAGGAGCGCATCGCGAACCGCCCGCGCCGCGACCGCGGCGCGGGTAGTCGCGTCGGGCGCAAGGGCCGCGGCCCGCGGCTCCATCCCCGTCACCCGGGCGACGACGTCGGTGGCGTTGCGGACAGTGAGGCACACCCCGCTGACGCGGACCCAGGCGTCGCCACCTTGAGGAACGACGTCGCCGGGCGCGCCCGCGAGCAGGTGCTCGCGCATCCCCGCGTGGATGCGAAGAGCGTCGGCCGACGTCGGGACGGCGGGCGCGAGGTTCTCGGGCCGGATCTGAATCGCCGGGGGCGCGGCCTGGGACGCGGGTGCGTCGGCGCCAGGTTGGGCGGTGTGGGCGGTGGTTCCGATAGCCGTGCCCGTCACGCACCCCACACCCACGAGCACGACGCAGTTGTGCAACATGCGTTGGATCCCGGCAACGGCGTTCTCGGACGCCAGTGCCCCTGCGGCCGTGCGCGGGGCGTTTCGCGCCCTGCGTGCATTCCGGCACGCCTGTTGTACTCTGTCTGGTGACAACCAAAGACGCGAAAGGGCCCCGATGAAGTCCGCATTGATTCTCACCATGTACCGCAAGCGTATCGCCGTGCTGACGCTCCTGAGCTTCGTGGCGATGTGCTGAAGACCCCTCGCCGGGTGCCCGGGCGGAGCTCTGTCCGCCCGGTGACTTGATCGGCCGTGTACAGCCCGGCGGACAAAGCTCCGCCGGGGCACCCGCATCCGACAACCACACAAACAAAAAGGGCCCGGACGAATCTCGTCCGGGCCCTGTTGGTTTTTCAGGCTTCACGGCGCGGGCTCAAGAGCCGGCCCGGGATCACTCGCCCTTCTTCTTCGGCGTGGGGAGCACGAACTTGTCGCTGCCCATGGCCTCGATGATCCCGTTGGCCACCTCGTCGGCCG
>CAZMCC010000062.1:0-23827 GCA_964564695.1 uncultured Phycisphaeraceae bacterium
AACCCCCCGAGCCCTTGACTTTCAAGACAGTCGCTCCGCGATGCGGAGGGAGATCTCATTCACTCGCTTGCGCTCGCGTCTCGTATCGAATCACTTCGCCGGGAGCTCGTACACCCCGCGCCCAACCTTGTCCCCCAGCCGACCGGCCGTCACGAGCTGCTTGAGCAGCGGGCACGCCCGGTAGCGGTCGTTGTTGAGCCCCTCGGCCAGCACGTTCATGATGTGCACGCAGGTGTCGAGGCCGATGAAGTCGGCGAGGCGCAGGGGGCCCATGGGGAAGTTGCAGCCGAGCTTCATGATGCCGTCGATGGCCTCGGGCTCGGCGACGCCCTCCATCCAGGCGTAGAAGGCCTCGTTGATCATCGGCATCAGCACGCGGTTGCTGACGAAGCCGGCCCGGTCGTTGGCCTTCAGCGGGGTCTTGCCCATCTTCGTGGCCAGG
This sequence comes from uncultured Phycisphaeraceae bacterium, assembly GCA_964564695.1. Taxonomy (GTDB): domain Bacteria; phylum Planctomycetota; class Phycisphaerae; order Phycisphaerales; family UBA1924; genus CAZMCC01. The sequence continues at coordinate 443 of CAZMCC010000062.1, forward strand.
GCGACGGTGCGCTCCGTGACCTCGGGCCTCGTCTGGATCGCCGGGATCACCTCGACGAGCTGCATGAGGGGGACGGGGTTGAAGAAGTGCATGCCGACGACCCGGCTTGCCGTCTTCCCACACGCGGTCGCGATCTCGGTGATGCTGATGCTGCTCGTGTTCGTCGCGAGCACCACGTTCTCGTCGGGGTACATCGCCGCGAGGCGGGTGAAGAGGTCCTTCTTGACCTTCGCGTCCTCGACGACGGCCTCGACAATCCACTGGCAGTCGGTCAGCCCTTCGAGCTTCTCGGTGAAGGAAATCCGGGCCGTGGCAGCGTCGGCGTCGGCCTGCTGAATCTTGCCCTTCTCGACGAGCTTGCCCAGCGACTTCTTGTGCACGCCCTTGCACTTGTCGATCATGCCGGGGAAGGCGTCGAAGACCTTGACGGTGAGGCCGGCGACGGCGGCGACCTGCGCGATGCCGCCGCCCATCTGTCCAGCGCCCAGAATGCCGATTGTCTTCACGTCCGCCATGGTGTGTTCACTCCGAGGAACGCAGGCCCGATGAGCCCCGCACCCCCACAAACCGCTCCCGATCAACATCGAAGGGCGGTAGCATAGAACCGGCGTGGATGGGGGGCAGGCGGATGTGGACGGGTCACACAGGCGGGACGCCTGTGCCACCATCACGGAGCGGGCATGTCGCGGCTCGAGAAGCTCACCAAGCTGCTGGCCGCCGACCCGCAGGACGCATTCGTGCTCTACGCGCTCGCGCAGGAGCACGCCGGGGCCGGCGATGCCCCCAAGGCCGTCGAGTTCTTCGACCGCTGCATCGCGGCCGACCCCAGGCATGCGTACGCGCACTACCACAAGGCCAAAGTCCTCGACGACATGGGCGACCGCCCCGCGGCCCTCGCGGCCATCGCCAACGGCCTCGACGCGGCCCGATCCGCGAACGACCCCAAGGCCGCGTCCGAGCTCGAAGCACTCCTTGACGAACTGAGTGAGTGACGCATAATGAACAATCGGACGCCCCCCACCACTTCCCCGCACGACGAGCAGTCACGGCGCGACCCGCTCATCGGCCGCCCCATCACGGCCATCTCGCCCCTCCCCGCCGATGAACGCTGGACCATGGTCCGCGTGGGGCGCCGGCGTGCCGGCACGATCGACTCGACGCGCATCGGCGAACTCGGCGTGGCGATCGGGGCCGCGTGGACGATGGAGATGGAACGGGCCAGCGCCGACGCCGAGCGCTACGTCGGCCTGCGCCTCTTCGCCGTGCGGTCGCTGGCACGCCGGGCGATGTCCCGCGGCCAGGCCGCCGAGAAGCTCGCGGCCCGCGCCATGAAGCGCGAACCCGGCCTCGAGCGTGCCGTGGCCCGCAAGCTCGCCGAGCGGATCGCCGGCGAGATGGCCGCGATCGGTCTCATCGACGACGCGGCCCTCGCCGCCGACGTCGCCGGCACGCTCGCGCGCCGCGGAAAGACCGGCCGGCGCCTCGCGGAGATGAAGCTGCGGAGCAAACGGATCGCCCCGGACCTGGCCCGCAAGGCCGCGACCGAGGCGTATGTCGAGGTGGATGCCCTCGCGCAGGCGACCGAGCTGGCCCGCTCACGCGTGGAGCGGATGCGCGAGAAGCCCGACCGCGACACGCTGATGAAGCGGCTCGTGGGCCAGCTCGCCCGCCGCGGCTTCGACGCCGGCGTGGCGTTCGAGGCGGCACGCAAGGCAACCGAAGGCATTCCGCGCCGCCCGCGATAAGAGCCGGGAGCGGAAGCGACCGGCCACGGCGATCCCGCTTTGCGAAAAGACTCAGCCGTGGACCCGCGCTTGCGCTTGCGGCTCTTGTTTCACCGCCGACATCATCTCCGGCATCGACGCGATCTGCAGCACCTGCATCGGCGGCGGGGGCGCGATCTTGGCCGCGTCCACCGCGAGCTTGAGCTCGCGGAGCAGCAGCTGGCGCACGCCGAGGAACTGGCCCGTGTGGGCCCACACGGTCACGGTGTAGATCACCGTCGGCGCGAGGTCGAACAGGACAACGCCCGCCGCGGGGTTCGGCACGGCGCCGACGTTGGCCGCCAGCACCTTCTCCACCGCCTTCATCAGCAGCGGCGGGACATCGTCAAGGCTCGCAGCGGGCGAGACCGGGACGTTGATGGCCACGCAGCGCCGGTCGTGGTGCGTCTGGTTCTCGATGACGCCCGAGAAGATGGCGCCGTTGGGAACGATGATGCGCCGGTTGTCGATGGTGTCGAGGTTCGTCGTGAAGAGGTCGATGCCGTCGACGACGCCCGCCTGCCCCGCGACGATCACGGCGTCGCCGATCTTGAACGGCCGGAAGATCAGCAGCAGGATGCCCGACGCGAGGTTGCCGAGATTGCCCTGCAGCGCGAGGCCCACGGCCAGGCCGGCACCGGCGATCAGGGCCGCGAAGCCCGTCGTGCTGAGGCCGAGCGTTCCCGCGACCGTGATGAGGGCGAAGATGACGATCGCCCACTTCGCGAGATTGCCGAGGAACTTCGCGAGCGTGAGGTCGACCTTGGCCTGCGTGCACAGGCGGATGATGAGACGCCGTATCCAGCCCGCGATGAACAGGGCGATGAGGAACAGCACGATCGCCAGCAGCACCATCGGGCCCTTGGTGATCAGCCACTCGGTGGCCTGATCGGCGAGCTTGGAGAGCAGCGTCACCGCCTCGCCCAGGCTCTTGGGGGGCTCGACGGCGGGTTTGGCGTCCGCGGCCGGGGCGGCCTTGTCAGCGTCCTGAAGCAGAAGGGCGAGCATGAGGAATCCTCCAGTGGATGACGGCAAGATGAGCCGTCGGGGGCAGGGGGGGACTCCGCGATGGTTCGCCTGCTCCAGGACCGGAGTTGTTGCCGGTTCGACAATTTGGGTTGCGTACGGTCCAGCGCGCGCCGATCCTTGATTCCAGCGGGAACCGGCGGAAGGGGTGTGCGTCTATGGACTTACGGACAGGGCGAGCTGGGTGAAGCGGCCGCCGACGCGAAAGGACGCGCGAGCGGCCCCGGGCGAGCCAAGAATCACCGAAACGGAGAACTCCCATGGGTACGCGGTCGAGTCGGCTGGTCATCGCGGCGGGTCTGACGACGGGCCTGTTCTGCGCCGCGGCAGCGCTGGCACAGAGCGGCACGAGCGTGCCAAGCTCCGTCCCCGCCTCGAGCACGCCCGTGCCCCGGGTGATTTCGACCGGGCACCCCGCGCGGACGAACCTGACGAAGATGATGCGGCGCATCACGATCGAGCTCAAGGAGCAGCGGCTCGAGGACGTGATCAAGTTCATCGCCGAGGTCACCGGCGCCGAGCTCGAACCGATCTGGTCCGAGGGCTCGGGCGACCGCGCCGGGCTGAACAAGGACGCGATGGTCACGCTGAAGGCCAACAACATGACCGCACTCGACCTGCTCGAGAGCGTGCTCGCCAAGGCCGGACGCAGCGACACCGGCAGCGGGCAGTCCACGTGGCAGTTCACCGAGTACGGCGCGATCGAGATCGGCCCCAAGGAACGTCTCAACGAGACCAAGCGCACCCAGATCTACGACATCAAGGACCTCATCATCGAGATCCCGACCTTCCCCGATGCGCCCCAGATCGACCTGACAGGCGTGCTGCAGCAGAGCCAGGGCGGCGGCGGCGGCGGGCGGAGCCCGTTCCGGGACGACCAGCAGCAACGGCTCACACGCCAACAACGCGATCAGTTCAAGTCCGACCGGGTCAACCACCTGCTCGACATCCTCCGCAGCAGCGTCGAGTCCGAGCAGTGGACCGATTCAGGCGGCTCGGGCGGCAGCATCCAGCAGTTTCAGGACACTCTCATCATCAACGCCCCCGACTACATGCACCGCCAGATCAACGGCTACGGCTGGTGGCCCGCCGCCCGGCCCATGGTCGTCGGCGGCAGACGCTACGTCAGCCTGAACATGGACGTCGACCTGGCGAAGGTTGACGGCTTCGGGCGCCAGCCCGTGACCGGCGTCGCCGGCGGCGGCACGACGCCCGGTGGAGGCGGCGGTGGTGGAGGCGGTGGTGGTGGCGGCGGAACGCCCTCGACTCCGACGCCGGGCGGCCCCGGCAGCCCGTCGAACCCGCGCCCGGGCGTGCCCAGCCCCGGCGGTCCCCGCTGACATCCGGCTTGAGCGACTGAACATTCCGAAGGGCGGCCGTGCGATTGCGGCCGCCCTTTTCTCATGGTCATTCTGACGCGACGGCGCGTCGGCGTATCCGCGGGCAACAATCCGCCCGTGCTCGCCGACGCCGCAGAGATCTCGCGTGCCGCCGTCCGCCTCAAAGATGGCGGCGTCGTCGCGTTCCCGACCGAGACCGTCTACGGCCTCGGCGCGTCAGCGCTCGACCCGGCCGCCGCCGCACGCGTGTTCGAGCTGAAGGGGCGCCCGCCAAACAACCCGCTCATCGTGCACGTCACCGGGCCGGCGATGGTGTCGCGGGTGGCGGCGTCGGGGGGACCAGGCGCCTGGGACGAGCGGGCCGACCGGCTCGCACGCGCGTTTTGGCCCGGGCCGCTCTCGATCGTGCTCGCCAAAGGGCCAAGTGTCCCATCGAGCGTGACGGCCGGCGGGCCGACGGTCGCGGTGCGATGCCCCGACCATCCGATCGCGCTGGCGCTGATGTACGAGTTCGGCGGGCCGATCGTGGGACCGAGCGCGAACCGTTCCGGCGGCGTCTCGCCGACAACCGCGGGGCACGTGCGCAGCGCGTTCACGCCCGACGAAGTCCTCGTGCTCGACGGCGGGGCCTGCGCAACCGGGATCGAGTCCACCGTGGTGCGACTGCTCGACGGCCGGGCCGAGGTGCTCCGCCCGGGCGTCATCGGGCCCGACGCCATCGCGGACGTGCTGGGACTTCCCGCGGCATATGCGGATGTGCCCGGCAGCGCTGCGGCCGCGGGCGCCGGCGAACCGCTCGCAAGCCCCGGGCTTTTGTCGAGTCACTATGCGCCGGCGACGCGGGCGCGGATGATGGGGACCGACGAGCTGCAGGACTGGGCCCGGGGCGCGACGGCACGCAGGGCCGGCGACAGCGAGCGGCGGGTAGTCCTGGCGTACTCGCCGATTTCCCTTGCGCCGCAGCATTCGCTCATCGCGATGCCGCGGTCGGCGGAGGGGTACGCGGCGGCGCTGTATTCCTCTCTGCGCCTGGCCGACCAGGCCGGGGCGCGAGAGATCTTGATCGAACGCCCGATCGGGGGCGGCGCGGTGTGGGACGCCGTGCTGGATCGCTTGACGCGAGCGACGGCGGGGCGCTAGGCCGATAGCGCGTCGAGGCGCGACCGGTTCTCGACGAGCCACTGAGCCATGGCCGCGGCCGCGCGAGCCCGATGGCTCAGCCGGTTCTTCTTCGCCGAGCCGAGCTCGGCGCCGGTGCGCGAGAAGTCGGGGCCGACGAGGAAGAGCGGGTCGTAGCCGAACCCGTTGGCGCCCGCGGGGATGCGCGGCGGCACGCCGATGCGCCCGGGGAACTCGCCGCGCGAGGAGTGCAGCACCGTGCCGTCGGGCGCGGCGAGGACCATGACGCAGACAAAGCGGGCGGCGCGGGCTTCGGGGGAGACGCGCTCAAGCGCGGCGAGCAGCTTCGCGTTGTTGAGCGCGTCGCGCCGATCGCGCGGGAGCGCGGCAAACGCGGCGGCCGGATCGGCACTGCCCCCCGGAGTCGACGCCGGTGCCGCGAAGTGAGACGAGTTCACGCCCGGCGCACCGTCGAGCGCGTCCACCGCGAGCCCCGAATCGTCGGAGAGACAGAGCCGCCGCGTGGCCCGCGCGTAGGCGACGGCCTTGATGGTCGCGTTCGCAAGGAACGTCGAGCCGTGCTCGTCGGGCTCGGGCAGGCCGCGCCCGCCGGGAATGTCGGCGAGGCTCTGAACCCCGAGGCCGGCGACGCCGAAGATATCGCGAAGCTCGGCGACCTTGTGCGGATTGGCCGTGGCGAGCAGGAGCGGGAGGGATGGCATGAGCCCGGATTATGGGCGGCGCCCGGGCGGGAAAGGGCCATGAACGGGCGTCGCGGGCCGCAGAAGCGTCGCAGCCGGCGGGCAAATCGTCCGCCTGACACAGACCAACCTTGACGGTTCCGAGGCGTGGGCTACGCTTTGGGCCCGAGCGATTCCCCGATAGCTCAATGGTAGAGCGATCGGCTGTTAACCGATAGGTTCTAGGTTCGAGTCCTAGTCGGGGAGCTTTAGACCGGCCCGCGAAAGCGGGCCGGTTTTGCTTTACGGCCCCGCCAGTTTCCGGCCAGCGGACGGGGGCGCGAATCCCGCGCGATTCCCGACCGGATTGCCGACCCGCCGACGGGGGCAGACTCTCGATTCGGCTGGCCCGATCGCACCACCGACGGCAACTCCGACGGTTCCGGTCCCCCCCTCGCGGAAACCTCTCGAACTCTCTCGGCCTCTCGGTTAGCGCCCGTGCCGTTTTGACGCGGGGTTCCGATGGGGGCTCAGCACGGATGGGAACGGTTCCGACAGAGAGATAGGTTACCCTGTCACTCGAACGTCCATCCCGATCCACAACTCGGGGAGTCCGAATTGGAGTTTTCGTCGTGGCAGTTGAACGAATCTCACAGCTCCGCGACTGCGGCGTGTTCCGCGACTTCTCGTGGCCGGTGGGCCTTTCAGACTTCGGGCGGTACAACCTCGTGTACGGCTGGAATGGCACTGGAAAGACCACGCTCAGTTGCCTGTTCCGTGCGATTGAAATGCGCCGCCCACCTGCGATGGGTCAGGCTGTGCTTCGAGTTGGTGGCACCGACGTGCGTGGCGAGGAGTTCCCGCAATCGACCCTTCCGATTCGTGTTTTCAACCGCGACTTCATCCGCGAGAGCGTATTTCCTGTCGGCGGTGGCGATGTCCCGCCGATTTTCGTCGTTGGCAGGGACAGCGTCGAAAAGCAGCGCGAAGCGGACCGGCTCAAGGCTGAACGAGCGGCAACGGAGGGCAGCCAAACTGCGGCTCGAACGATTCAACAGCAAGCCGAGCGGGACTTTGATAGGCACTGCATCGACCGGGCCAAGATCATCAAAGACGCGCTCCGCTTATCTGGAAGCGCGTACAACGACTACGACAAGCGGGTCTATCAGGGGCGGGCACAGCAGATGGCGACCGAAGGGAACGCCGATGCGCACCGCCTGAGCGACGCACAGCGGGACAGCCTGCTGGGCCAACACCGTGGAACCCCGAAGCCGAAAGTGCCCGAGGTTGCATTCAGCCTTCCGCAGCCACAGAGACTGGCCGACAACGTCGCTGCGCTCCTCGGCACAACGGTTGTTTCGGCGGCAATCCAAGCCCTGAAAGACGACACCGCCGTCGCCGAGTGGACACGCCACGGGCTCGGGTTACACAAGGACCGCAAGTCGGACACTTGCCTCTTCTGTAAGCAGCCGCTTGCGGCAGGTCGCCTCGCCGAATTGGAGGCTCACTTCAACGCCGAGTACGAGCGGTTTCTGCAACGAATCGATGAGCAGATTCAGGTCTTGGAATCGTTCAGGCAGCAGGCCGCAGTACTGCGTCTCCCCAACCGGGCAGCCCTGTACGATGATCTGGCTACGGACTACGACGCTGCCGAGCAGGCACTCAAGCAGGCTTTAGACGCCGTGACAGCCTTTATCGACGAACTCATCAAGGCTCTGGGCGTCAAGAGAGTCCAACCGTTCAAGGCATCTCCTCTTGCCGTCGCCGTGCCAGCCGCCGACGGCAGCGTTGTCGATCGGCTGAATGGCGTTATCCGAGCGCACAACCAGGCATGCGACGCATTTGACGGCCGCGTGCGCGATGCACGCGATCGGCTCGCACTCGACTCGATTGCCGAGAGCATCGATGAGTATGTGCGATTACGGGACGAAGTCCAGATGGCGGCTGCGGCGGTTCCGCCGATTGAGGCAGAGATCAGACGATTGTCCGCGGCGATCGTCCAGTTGGAACGTGAGATCGTGGAGCATCGACAGCCCGCAGAGGAACTGAACGAAGACTTGAAGCGGTACCTGGGACACGGCGACCTTCAACTGACCATCAAGGACACTGGCTATAGCATCACCCGCAACGGCGTGCCCGCCGAATTGCTGAGCGAGGGGGAGATGTCTGCCATCGCGCTGCTCTACTTCCTCAAGTCACTGGAGGACCGAGGGTTTGACAAGCGGAATGGTGTGGTCGTGCTCGACGACCCGGTATCGAGCCTTGATGGCAACGCCTTGTTTCTCGCATTCGCGCTGATTCGAGAGCGGACCAAGGATGCCGGGCAGCTGATTCTCATGACCCATGACTTTGCGCTGTTCCGGCAGGCGAAGAACTGGCTTCACCACTTGAACCGAAGAGCGCCGAAACCCTCGCGTATCTACATGCTGGAGTGCGTGGCCCAGGGAGGCCAGCGATCTTCTTCTCTCCGGTGGATCGATCAGCTCCTCGAGCGGTACGAATCCGAGTATCACTACCTCTTCGCGTGCATCTACCGCGTGTCGTCAGCCCCTCCAGCAACCAGTCTGGAGGACTACTACCACGTTCCCAATGTGGCGCGGCGTTTGCTCGAGGGATTCTTGGCGTTCAAAGTACCACAGGCATCGGGCGACCTGCACAGCGCCCTGCAGCTAGTGACATTTGACGAGAGCAAGAAGACCCGCATTCTGCGCTTCCTGCACACACAGTCTCACGGGGCGGATCTCATTCCGGGGCATGATCCGACTGTTCTCGGAGAGTGTCGGGCTGTCCTTGAGGACATGCTGAATCTGATGAGAGGTTTGGACGGCGGGCACGTTTCGGCAATGGTTGAACTGGTTTCCCCACCTGCGCAAGGGAATGTCGGAACATGATCCCCTCGTGAATCAGGGCTGACGTTTGAGGGGGTTTCGATCCGTTCGGGGCCGCCACGATCAGAACCGTTCGCGTAGATGGTGGTTGACGCCCCATCGGTGGGCGAGCACAACCCCTCATCGCTGGCCCGCATCGCGCGGGCTTGCGCACGGACGCACGTATGACGATCGACCCCGACATGGTGGTCGAGCGCGATGATCTCGCGCCGGCCCAGCGACTTCACATCATCGCCGCACTTCTGGCCGAAGGGGTGCGCCGCAAGCGCGCCGACGCTAGCCGCATGGGCGAGAATCCGCAGCATCAAGAAAGAGAGGCCGATGGACTTGAATCGTTTGAGCCGGTTCGCCTTGATCGTCCGCTTGGTTGACGCCTTGCGAACCGGAGAGTCCACATGCCCGATGACACCAACGCGACGGTCCTGGCCCTTGGCCGATTGACCGTGCCCGAACTGAAGCAGCGCTACGCCGAGGTCTTCGGCGAGCCCACGCGAACGAACCACAAGCAGTACCTAGTGAAGCGGATCGTCTGGCGGATGCAGGCGCTCCGCGAGGGCGGCCTCTCTGAACGGGCACGCCGTCGGGCGGTCGAACTGGCCGACGACGCCGAAATCCGGCTGAGTGCTCCGAAAGCGCCGCTCAAGGGACCGGGCACGGTGATCACGGCGGCATTCGACGCCGGTCGCCCCGCCGCATTCCCCAAGCCGGGCAGTGTCATACGCCGCGAATACAAAGGGAAGGTGATCGTCGTGCGGGTGCTGCCCCGCGGGTTTGAGTACGAGGGGGAGGTCTATCGCTCGCTCACCGCCATTGCCCAGAAGGTGACCGGGGCGCACTGGAACGGGGTCAGCTTCTTCGGGCTGCCGTCCGCACGCGGCAAGAAGGGATCGGAGGCGGACGAATGAGCAAGCGACCGGAGCCAAAGCCAACCACGCGGGTGCGGTGCGCCATCTACACCCGCAAGAGCACGCAGGACGGCCTCGAGCAGGAGTTCAACTCGCTCGACGCGCAGCGGGAGAGCGCCGAGGCATACATCGCCAGCCAGAAGGCCGAGGGGTGGCAGTGCCTTCCCGATCGGTACGACGACGGCGGATTCACGGGCGGAAACATGGACCGGCCCGCCGTCGCCCGATTAATGGCGGACATCGAAGCGGGCAAGGTGGACTGCGTGGTGGTCTACAAGGTGGACCGGCTCAGCCGCTCGCTGATCGACTTTGCCCGGATGATGGAGTTGTTCGAGCGGAAGAAGATCTCGTTCGTCTCCGTCACCCAGCAGTTCAACACCACCCAGTCGATGGGGCGGCTCACGCTCAACATCTTGCTCTCGTTCGCCCAGTTTGAGCGGGAGATCATCTCAGAGCGCACGCGGGACAAGATCGCGGCGGCGCGGCGGAAGGGCAAGTGGTCGGGAGGCCGCTCCGTGCTTGGGTACGACGTGGACCCGGTCACGAAGAAGTTGGTGGTCAACGCCGCCGACGCGGAGTTGGTCCGCGAGATCTTCCGCATGTACCTGCAACGCCGATCGCTCCTGGATGTGTGCCGCGAGTTGAACCGTCGCGGCCTGAAGACCAAGGCGGTCCAGACGCGGAAGGGCGCGGCGTACGGCGGGCGCGTGTGGGACAAGCCCGCCGTGCTCAAGGTCCTCGCCAACATCCTGTATCGCGGCAAGGTGCGGTACAAGGCCGAGACGTTTCCGGGCGAACACGACTCCATCGTCGATGAGGCTCTCTGGACGAAGGTCCACGAGTTACTGCGGTCGAATGGGCGCGCGGGCGGGATGCTCGTGCGGAACAAGTACGGCGCGCTGCTCAAGGGGCTGGTTCACTGCGGCCCGTGCGGGCTCACGATGGGGCACACCACCGCCAACAAGGGCAAGGACCGCGTCTACCGCTACTACGTCTGCTACAAAGCCCAGAAGCAAGGCTGGGACGCATGCCCATGCCGATCCCTTCCCGCCGAGCAGATCGAGGGCTTCGTGGTCGAGCAGATCAAGCGGATTGGCAAGGACCCGGCGCTGCTGTCGCTCACGCTCTCGAAGTGCCGCCAGCAACTTACGCACCAGCGGGCCGAGGCCGAGCGCGAGATGGGCGTGGTCGAGCGGGAACTCGGCCGCCTTCACGCCGACCTTGGGCGTACGGCGGGGGACGCCGCCACCGACGGGCACGCCGCCGCCCGTCTGGCCGATCTCCACCAGCGGGTCCAGGCGGCGGACGACCGGGCCGCCGCGCTCCGGCGCGAGATCGCGGACGCCGACGCGGGCCAGATCACGAAGGCCGAGGTCGATGCCGCGCTCGGGGAGTTCGACGGGGTCTGGTCGCGGCTGTCTCCGAAGGAGCAGGCCAAGCTCATGCGGATGCTGGTCCAGCGCGTGGACTACGACGCGACGAAGGGGTCGGTGTCGATCACGTTCCATCCGCTGGGCCTGCGGTCGATCGGCCAGCACGCGAATGAGGAGGTGTCGGTATGAACGACGGCGTGACGCTCGATTTCACGGTCCACTTCACCACGGGGCGAACCGGCCAGCGGGTTCTGAACGCCGGTGAGAAGCCGCCCCCGGCACCCGCGCCCGAGGGTCGGGTGCCGCGCGTCTCTCGGCTGATGGCCCTGGCCATCCGGTTCGACAACCTCGTCCGGCTCGGGGAGGTCGCTGACTTCGCCGACATCGCGGAACTGGGGCAGGTCACCCGCGCCCGCGTCAGCCAGATCGTGAACCTGCTCAATCTCGCCCCGGACATTCAGGAGGACATCCTTTTCCTGCCGCCGGTTGCGGGTGACCGGGATGCCGTGTCCGAACGCGAGGTCCGGAGCATCGCAGGGGAGCCGGACTGGGGGCGGCAGCGTGCCCTTTGGCGGCAGGCCGAGAAGGCCTGATCCCCCTGCAAAGTCGCCGTAAACTTGGTCATCGGAACCCGGGTTCCGACCGGGAGCCGCCTTGTCCGATGAGCAAGTGGATCGTTTTCATCACTGTCGTTCACGAGGAAATGACCTTCAGCGCCGACCTGCGCTCCGAAGGCGAACGCTCCGTGGGGACCTACCCACTGCTCGCTGTGCCGACGAACGCCATCGCCGAACTCGTGGTGGCTCGGCTCAATCACCAGCACGCAGTGCCGGAAGAGGCCGGGGCGGACGACTGGCAGGAGTTCTCATTCAAGGCAGAGACGGAACTGACGCCCCAAGAAGTGGCGATGGCTCTGGACCTGAATGATCCCGCATACCCCAAGAACGGACGGCACCCTTCCTGGCTCTCCGGGATGGTGACCGCCGCGAAGACGGCGATGGCCGACGTGGTCAAGCATCGCGCCTCTTCCCCGAAACACGATGATCCTGCGTACCTGTTCGTCGGGACGGGCGCGACGGCGACGCCATCGACCGTGTTCCATCGCGCTGGCACCGCGGGCGCTGCCGCAACGCTTCGCGGGTTGTTCGCCAAGGAGTACTCGGCAAACGGCTCGCCTGCGTTCAACTTTCAAGCCGCGGGCGCTTTGCCACCGGACGAACGTCTGTTGCTGGACGAGGCGATCGATGAGTTGGCCATGTACGACGACCCGGACCCGGGGGTCTACGACCCGCCAGCGTCGAGGGCCGTGCTTGCTCGGGCGGAGTATGCGAGGCGGGCGGATCGGTGGGAGGCGATGCTCGTCAACAAGGCAGCAACCGACAGGGGCGTTACTTCGGCGGCCGACCGCGTGAACGACCTTCTCCGTGCGGTTGAGCGTCATCGCCTGATGTTTCTGTACTGGGCGGCGGCGTGTCGGCGTAACCCCCTCGCCGTGAGAAGTCGCACCGGCGTGAATGAGCGCGTGCTGCGCGACGACGTTCGCGGCTGGAAGGAGATGGTGGAGGCGATCGACGCGGAAGGCGCGTTCCTCTGGACGCACCGAAACGTGCTCGACCGATACGCACAGGAAGCCATCGGCATGTTCGGCCCGGGCGAGGGATCGCGGCCCGGTGAGCCCGACGAAAGCGGCCGCAGTGTTCCTGTGGATGGCGGCACCTACCCCTACTGGTCGATCGATGAAGGCAGCACGAGCTACCTCGAAGAGTCGAGCGACGCGATTCTGGAAGCATGTCGCTCCTTGGCTGAGGTCAGCAAGCACGAGGCTGTCATCGCTTTGGTGAAGGACGCGAGCGCCGTGGCGCGGCCTGAGCACCATGACCGTTGGTACACCAACGTTGTCGTGAAGTGGTCCTACCTCTCATCGCTCGATTCGCTCATCTCGCGCATCAAGGCAGTCCGTGTGGAGTTGGCGCTGCCGCCCCGCACCGAGAAGGCACACACACCCCAATCCGATGTGGTAAGGCCCGATGCCCAGAGCGTGGCGGATGTCGTCGTGCTGTTCATGGTCACCCGCGATCTCGTTCGGATCGGCCGCGACTACCCGGACGCGATGCCCGAGGCCGACCACAAGGCTTGGGTTGACGAGGTCACGGCCCACGCCAACCTGATCCTGAAGCGGCCCGGCTTCGAGGGCATCAAGACGCTGATGAAAGAGCCGACGCTCCTGGAAATGGATGTCCCGCAGCGATTCGGCATGCTGATGTCTGCCGCGATGATGGCGCACCCAGCGATGGCAGCGCCCGCGGGAACGCCTGCCGAGATTCAGGCGGCGGTCGAGAAAGCCATGAGCGCCTGCCAGGAAACGGCGTCCCCGCACACCAAGGAACAGATGTCTCGGCTCGCCAACCTCATGGTGGTGTCGTGCCGTTGTCCTACCGGCACAGCAGTCAAGGACTTTGCCGCGCCCGCACGGTTTCTTCAGATGCTCCATCGCTACTGGATGCTTGCCAGCGCGATGGTACAAACGCAAGCGACGTGCCACGTCGGTTTCAACCCCCATCCGCTGCTCCACCTGATCGAGAACATCCGTGATCGTCTGAGCACATGCTTCTCGCACGTCGCGCACCTTGACGATGCCGCCGATGCCCAGCACTCCTGCGACCAGCTCGTCGGCATGCTGACCGAGGGCGACATCGACGATCTTTCAGCGGTTCCCGAATGGACCAACGGCGAACTTCAGAAAGTGGAGCGGTTCATCGCACGGGCGCGGCTGAAGGTCGGCCCGCGTGTGTTCGATCTGACTGCGGCGGAGGAGTTCTTCATCAAACAGTGCGAGCACCTGATCGCCGAGCACGACAAGCGTGTGCGGGCAACGTGGAAGCAGATGCTGGCCCGAGCGGACGCGCAGGCGGCGGCACGCAGGCCCGCCGAGGAATCGTCGCCGACCCCGCCGGGCTCTGGGGCTACGGCGCAACCGGTAGGGACGCCGGAGCAACGGATAGAGCGGATCGGTCCGCTCTTGTCCTCCCTTGTTGCTGTGGACAACGGCATCATGTCGCTGGGCGCGAGATTGCAATCGCTGACTACTCGGGGAAGTGCCGCGAACACGCACGCCCTCACCGTGAAGGTGCAAGAGCAGCTTCACAAGTGGATTGACCCAATCGTTCAGCATCTGAAAGACGCTGAGACCGCAAGCAACGGCGTTGGGCCGCATCTCCTTGGTCTCATCGCCGAGCCTGTCGCCTGGGAGGTTGACACGCGGCTCGCGATCCGCACTCTCAAAGATCAACTTGTCGGTCTCATCTACTCGAACGGCAGCGAGAATGAGGAGTCATTCGTCGTGGGCGCTGCAAGCAGCCTGTGTGACAGGGGCCAACGCCTCCAGGCGGCATTCGAGGCGCTCAATGCGCAGGCGGAGCCAAATCAACCCCATGCGTCTTCGAACGGGACGAGAACTGCTCCGAACGCCGAGCCGCCCCCAATGGTGGTGCTTGGCCGGCCCGGTGAGCCCTGCACGGTGAATGGCAAGCAGAAGCGGGCGCTGACCGACGGGCAGCACGCGGTTGTGGCGGCGCTGATCGAGGCAGGCTCTGAAGGCCTGACCAAGGATGCGATCGAAGAGGAGCGGTCGAGTGCTCGGGAAATCCTCAAGCGGCTGCGCAACTCCGACAAGGACTGGGCGGACGTGATCATCATGGCCGGGCAGACCAACGGGCGCTATCGCATCCGTCTGTAGCAGGGTCTGGCAGCATCTGCACCTATCGGCACCTCGATCTGCACGAACCTACACCCCACACGCGCGGAAACTCTGGTCCTCATCGTGATAGTGCGATGACAAACCAGAAAGGCCGACGCCGTGATTCCACGCCCCCGACCACCTGACCCATCGTTCGTCCCTGCCCCGCACCCGGAGCGAGGTCCGTAGCGACCACCGCTCTGAACGCCGACTTCTGCCGCGCCTACGCCGAGCCTGATCGGTCATCCGCGGGCGCGGCTCTCATCTCCTGACCGCCCTGTCAACCCCGACCGCTCTCAACGTGGCCCTGCGCCCTGGCGCTGTGGCTGCGCCCATGAAGGACTCTTCCATATGCAGATCGACCCCAAAGACCTCGAGTTCGCCAATATGGTCATCGCGACCGAAGTCAACGCCCTGATCGAATGCGGCTCCATTCGCCGCGATGAGCAGGGGCATTTCACGAGCGAACTTCTCGCCCGCCTCCTCGCCGTGTGGGAGACCTACGACCCGGCCCGTGCCCCCCGTGAGGCATTCATCAACATCGTGATCAGCAGCCAATGCGTTTCGCTGCTGCGCGAACGCAACGCCCAGAAGCGCCGTGGCACAACCCAGTCGCTGGATGGTCTGGCTGACGTTCTTGTGGATCGCGCGACATCTGAAGGCAGGCAGCAGCACATCATCAACCTGCGGATCGATCTCGCCGGTGTCATGCCTCTATTGACACCCCTCCAACGCCAGCTCGTGGACCTCCTCCAGCGTGATGCGCTGGCCCCGATCGCGGAGCAGATGGGCATCCCGCGCCGCACCCTGCGTGACCAGTGCGCCCGCATCCGGGATGTCTTCCGCGACGCTGGGCTGGAGGAGTACCTGTGATCGCCTCCGCCACTCGTTTCCCCGTTCGCGTAGATGTGCTCAGGAGGCTCAACATGACCACCAAGGACGAACGCTCCGGCCGTTCCGTGTATCGCATTCAGTTCAACGACACGACCGACATGGGCGCGGTCGAAGACACCTTGCTCCTGGCGATTCTCTCCGTCGGCTGCCTGCACGGGGAGTCCGCCGTCCGCTTGGAGGCCGGATACGCCATCAACGCCGAAGAGCGTCTGGTGGTTCTCGACGCCGGTGCCCCGCTCGCGCTCGCGGTGGCGCGGGTGTTCGTCGGCATGTGCTCGCACGAACTCGGGAACGACGCCTTCCGCGTCCTTCGTGGCGAGGGAACTGTCCCGAAGGAGGTTGCGGTTGCATCGTGACCAGCGAATCTTTCGGCGACGCGGAGCCCAATGACCCGACGGCGGGCCGCGAGACATCCTCAACCCTCGCGGCCCTCTACCCGACCCGCATCCCCGCAGCCCTGCGCGAACGCTCGCAGTGGGTGTGTTGGAAGTACATCACCCGGGGCGGCAAGCAGACCAAGTGCCCCGTCAACGCGCGGGGTGGCGGGCGTGCGGATTCGACCGATCCGGCAACCTGGGCTTCGTTCGATGAGGTGGTCGCGGCGTGGAAGGCGGGCGGGTACGCCGGGATCGGCTACGTCTTCACTGCCGACGGCCCGTTCGCCGGGATCGACCTGGACGGGTGCATCGATGACGCGGGCAACCTCGTCCCCAGCGCCCGCGAGATCATCGACGCGCTGAACTCCTACACCGAGATCTCGCCCAGCGGGCGCGGCGTGAAAGTGTTCATCGCCGGGCGCAAGCCGGAAGGTGTCGGCTGCAAGTCCAAGGCCATCGCAGGGTTCAAGGAATCCGAGGTCTACGACCGGGATCGGTTCTTCACCGTCACCGGGCAGCGCGTGCCGGACACGCCGGAAGGCGTTGAGGAGCGGCAGGCCGCGCTCAATACGCTCTGCACGCAGCTATGGCCGAAGAAGCCGAAGCCGCATCTGAATGGAACAGTCGTCGGCACAGGCTTTGGCGGGGACGACGCCGCGCTGATCAAGCGTGCCAGCGCCGCGAAGAACGGCGACCGTTTTGGAAAACTGTGGGCGGGCGACACGTCACTGCACGGCGACGACGCCAGCGGGGCCGATCAGGCGCTGTGCAACTCCCTCGCGTTCTGGACCGGCAAGGACGCGGACCGGATGGATCGCCTGTTCCGTGGCTCGGGCCTGTTCCGTGAGAAATGGGACGAGAAGCGCGGTGCCCGAACCTACGGACAGATGACGATCGAGAAGGCGATTGCGGACTGCCAGGAGTCGTATGCACCGCGCCGCCGTGCCGCGTCAACAACCGCCGCCCCCGATGGCAGCGCAGAACCCGAGCCCGGCGAGGGTGGTGATTCGCTCGTGCCCCTCGGCCAGCACGACCCCGCGACCGGCCGCCTCGTGCTGTCGCCCCGGCGCACGCTCCCGACCGCCGAGGCCTATGCCCGCGAGTTCAACCAGCACGCCGATGGCCGGACGCTGCACGGCTACGGCGGCCTGCTCATGGAGTGGCGCGGCAACCGCTACTGCCAGGTCGAGGAGGAATGGCTCAAGCAGCGGCTCCAGCCGTGGCTGCACAAGGCGCTGCGGTATGTGCTCAACAAGCAGACGGGCGAGATGGAGCTTGTGGACTTCGAGTCCAACCCGACGACGGTCAAGCAGGCGCTCGACACCATCCGAGCGTTCGTTCACCTCCCCGCTTCGACGGTGTCTCCATCATGGCTCGGCAGCGGCAAGGACCGTCCGCCCGCGCTCGAACTGCTGCCCTGCAAGTCGCTGAACCTGCATATCCCGACCGGGCGCGTGTTGGCCCCGACGCCCGCGCTGTTCACCATCAACGCGCTCGACTTCGACTACGAACCCAACCCCGAGCCGCCCGAGCGGTGGATCAAGTTCCTCGAGCAGTTGTTCGGCGACGACCTCGAATCCGTGGAACTGCTCCAGGAGTGGATGGGCTACTGCCTCACTGGCGACACGAGCCAGCAAAAGATGCTGCTCCTCGTGGGGCCGAGGCGGTCGGGCAAGGGCACGATCGGCCGCATCGTCACTCGCCTGGTCGGCGCGGGCAACGTCGTGGGACCGACCACCAGCAGCCTGGCCGGGAACTTCGGCCTCCAGCCCCTCATCGAGAAGTCCCTGGCCATCGTCAGCGACGCGCGCTTCGGCGGCGACAACGTCGGCACCGTCGTCGAACGCCTCCTGTGCATCTCCGGCGAGGACACCCTCACCATCGACCGCAAGTTCCTCGGGTCCGTCAGCATGAAACTGGCGACGAGGTTCATGTTCCTGACCAACGAACTGCCCCGCCTCAACGACGCCAGCACGGCGCTGGCCGGTCGCTTCCTTGTGCTACGGCTTTCAAACACGTTCTATGGCACGGAGGACGTGACCCTCACCGACCAATTGCTCGCCGAGTTGCCGGGAATCCTGCTGTGGGCGATCGATGGGTGGAAGCGACTCCGGCAGCGCGGTCGGTTCATCCAGCCCAAGAGCGGCGAGGATGCGATCCGCGACATGGAGGACCTCGGCTCCCCTGTCGGCGCCTTCATCCGCGACCGCTGCGTTGTCGGCGTGGGCCATCGAGCATGGGTGGACAACCTCTACGACGCCTGGAAGGGGTGGTGCGAGCAGGACGGGCGCAACGCCGTCAGCACCAAGCAGGCGTTCGGACGCGATCTCATGGCCGCTGCGCCGGGCGTTGCACGCCGTCGCGGAACCGGCATGGTCTCGTTCTACGAGGGCATCGGGCTACGCGGGGAGGTGCCGCCCGTATGAGCCCCGCTGCCCCGCACTGTCACGAACTGTCGCGTCAGTCGCCATCGTTGCCGACCGCACCCCGCGTGCGTGCGTGCGCGTGCGATGGCGCGCCCGCGTGCATAGGTATCAATGGGAACTGTCGCGTCAGTGCGCGGCAGTGCGCCGCAGCCATGCCCCCTCGCGGTCTCCCGCCCGTGGGCCACGACGTTGGCCCGGGTTGCGGCCTTCCAGACGGGTCGGGGCGTTGCCCCACCGTCGCGCTCGCGGCCCACGGCCCAACGTCGCCCAACAGGGCGGGACGGGGCGGATTGTGGGTAAGTGGGGTAGGTAGGGACGGGGTAGGTACTTCCCGAGGGGGGACCGGCCCCCTACGCCCGCGGGAACAGCCGCGCTTGGCGACTGAGTTTGTTTCGCGTGTCCGAGCGCGGGGTGGGGGCGTCGCGGCGTCGTCCGCCCGCCCCGGCAAGGCCGCGACGTGGGCCAACGTGGGCGAACCTGTGGCCAACGGGCGGGGCCGGGAACGGGCGACCCGACGCCAATCCGACGCAGATCCAACAGCAAACCGACGGGTCCGGCCGCGCGTGCGGCGGGGCATGAACGGAATCGCAATCGCCGCAAGGAGCGAGGCATGAAGATCGAGATGTGGCCGCTGGCCAAGGTGAAGCCGTACGAGAAGAACCCGCGCAAGAACGAGGGCGCGATCGATGCGGTCGCCAAGAGCATTCAGGAGTTCGGGTTCCGCGTCCCGATCGTCGTCGATGGCGACGGTGTTGTCATCGCCGGACATACCCGGCTCAAGGCGGCGGAGAAACTCGGCTTGGAGAAGGTGCCCGTGCATGTCGCGCGGGAACTCAGCCCCGACAAGGTGCGGGCGCTGCGCATCGCCGACAACAAACTCCACGAACTCTCGTCGTGGGACATGGAGTTGCTGCCGATCGAACTGGGCGACCTTCAGAGCGCCGACTTTGATCTGTCGCTCCTGGGGTTCAGCGAAGAGGACCTGAGCGCCCTCATGGCCCCAGCCGGGAACGATGGGCTCACCGATCCCGACGATGTTCCCGGCCCGCCCGACGCCGCGACGACCGTGCCCGGCGACATCTGGGTGCTCGGTAACCACCGGCTGATGTGCGGCGACAGCAGCAAGCCCGCGGACCTCGATCGTCTGCTCGGTGGCCAGCAGATCCATCTCGTCAACACGGACCCGCCGTACAACGTCAAGGTTGAGCCTCGCTCGAACAACGCCATCGTCGCGGGCCTGAGTTCATTCGCGCTTCCCGGCAAGGCCGACCAGCACGACCAGCAGAGCGCCGACCTCAACCGCTACCCCGAGAAGAGCAGGGCCACGCACAAGAAACTCCGCGCCAAAGACCGCCCGCTCATGAACGACTTCATGACCGACGATGCGTTCGACAAGTTGCTCGACGCCTGGTTCGGCAACATCGCCCGCGTTCTCATTCCCGGCGGCGGCTTCTACATCTGGGGCGGGTACGCCAACTGCGGCAACTACCCGCCCGTGCTGAAGCGACATGAACTCTACTTCGCGCAAGCAGTCATCTGGGTAAAAGAGCACCCGGTGCTCACTCGCAAGGACTTCATGGGCAACCACGAATGGTGCTTCTACGGCTGGAAGGAAGGCGCAGCGCACCGCTTCTTCGGCCCCGCCAACGTGCCGGACGTGTGGTCGATCAAGAAGGTGAACCCGCAGAGCATGGTCCACCTCACGGAGAAGCCCGTCGAGTTGGCAAGGCGTGCCATTGAGTTCTCGTCGCGCCCCGGCGAGAACGTGCTCGATCTCTTCGGCGGGAGCGGGAGCACGCTCATCGGCGCGGAGATGACCGGGCGGCGAGCGTTCCTGATGGAACTCGACGCGCTCTACTGCGATGTCATCGTGCAGCGATGGGAGAAGTTCACGGGCCGCAAAGCGGAGCGGCAGGGCTCAAACGCTGTGGCCGAAGAGAAAGCCGCGACCCGTGTCGCGGCGAAGGGGAAGGCGTGATGTCGGCGTCAATCCTCGTCGTTTACGGGGAGCGGGCCGTCGGTCGCCTCGTCCCACGCGAGCCCGTACTCGGTGGCGTCTTCGAGGTCGCGCTCGATGAGCAGGTCGGCCGTCTTGCGCCCCGTGCAGGCGGCGACCGCTCGGGCGAGATCAGCCCACTCCTCAACCGTCAGCATCTGGTCTTGGCGTGCGCCGAGCAAGTGGTTGGCGGCGGCGAGAACGGCCTCGAGTTGGGCGTGCGTGGCCTGCATGGGTCAGGCTCCCTTCCCGGCGACGAAGACGCCCCTGTCGTGCTTCTTGAACCGGGCGGCGTTCCCCTTGGCGGCGATCTCGCGGATGATGGCGGCGTAGAGCGTGGCCTCGGGTGTCTTGCCGCCGGGGCTCTTCCAGAGTCCCTTGGCCTCCATCTCCGCGATCATGTCCGTCGCCCGCATGGGCTTGGTGGCCTTGGCGAGCACCTGGGCGGCGGCGTCGAGGGCGCTCACTCGCTTGGGCTTCTGCTCCTTGGCGGGCTTCGGTGCCTTCGGTGTCTTGGGGGCTTTGCCGCCCGTGGCCTTGGCGGCGGTGGGCTTCCCGTCCAAGCGGTCCTTGATTTCGGTGAGCGCGGCCTTGCGGAGGCGTTCGCTGCGGGCGGCCCCCTCGGCGCGGGCGGCGCTCTTGGACATGCGGGCGGGCTTCTTGGTCGTCTTCGTACTCATGCTGTTCTCCAAACTACGGGTGCGGAATCCCGCCGCACGTTGCGGCGGGGAATCGCGTGCGGCGCGGTGTCCCGCGTCGTCGCGTGTCGGGGGGGCGGGTCACTTCCCGAAGATGTGCTCGCCGAGGCCCGCGGCGAGCAGGCCGACGATGGCCTTGGCCGCGTCGGTCGTGGGCATGCGGTCCCAGCCCCGGTCGAAGCAGGCGACCTCGGTGTGCGTGAAATGCTCTTGCAGCCAGAGCTTCGAGATGCGGCTGTCGTCGAGTTCGTATGCGGCGTCGGTGGCGTGCTCGGGGAAGACCAGCGCCTCGAAGGCGTGGCCCGCGATGTTGCCCTTCACCCAGGTGCCGCCCGTCGGGCGTCCCGTCTTCTTGGTGATCTCCAGCGTGTCGAGCATCTCGCCCGGGTCGGCGGGGTCGAACTTGAAGGGGGCGGGGGCTCCGCAGCCTGCGGCGAACCCGGCCTCGAAGGCGAGGGCGATCGCGTCGCGGATGCTCGCTACCGAGATGTCGTGGAAGTCGAGGGCGTCGCGCTTGCGGTCCTCGAGCGTTTCCAATCCGAGGCGGTTGCGGACCGCTTCCGTCGCCGCCGCCATGTGAAGGGCCTTGGCCTTGTTCGTCGTCGTCTTCGTGTTCTTCTTCGCGTTCATGTTCGTGTTCTCCTTTGCGGGGTTCCGCCCCGCGTTGTGACACATGAAGCCATGACACTCGCCAACCGGCAAGGCAAAGCCGCGAGGATTCGCCGTGAATCTCGCTGTTGTGGGCAACTACGCGAACGATGTGGGCAACTGGCTGGACGTGCAGGTCCGGGAGGTGGGCATGACTCCCGAACACGCGCCTAGTCCCGGGCCAGCACAGGGGATGTCCCGGCTCAACCCGGCCGCGCTGCCCGTGGTGGATGCGGCCCGCGTCCTGTCCCGGCTCGGCGGAAAGGCCGTCACCGAAGCGATGCTGCGCGCCGACATCGATGCGGGCGCGCCCGCGAATGCGGACGGCAGCATCAACCTCGTGCATTACGCCGCATGGCTCGTGAAGGAGTTGTCCCCCGGTGGCGATTGACCCGCGCAAACTGAAGCCCGGAGAACTTGCGCGACTGTTGAACTCCACGCCCCTGGGCGACGTGATCAACGAGCGGCAGTTGCTGCGTCACCGGACGAGCGCGGGGTTCCGCGTCGCTGCGGATGGCGACGCGGGCAAGGTCGATCTCTTCCGGTACGTCGCGTGGCTGGTGACCTCGCGGCAGGAGGCCATCGCCGAGGCAGAGAAGGATGCGGGCGGCCTGACCGGGTACGAGGCGCTCAAGGAGCGCGCCCGGCAGCGCAACGCCACGCTTTCCCTCTCCGGCCGCGACATCGGTGATCTTCCCGCCGTCGCCGACGCCGAACGCCGGGCGAAGGCGGAGCGGGACTTTCGCTTCTTCTGCGAGGCGTACTTCCCGCAGACGTTCCATCTCAAATGGTCGGACGACCATCTCAAGGTCATCGCCAAGATCGAGCAGGCGGTGCTGGAGGGCGGGCTCTTTGGGATGGCGATGCCGCGCGGCTCGGGCAAGACCTCGCTCTGCGAGACGGCATGTCTCTGGGCGATGCTCTATGGCCACCGCGAGTTCGTCACGCTGATCGGCTCGGACGAGGAGCACGCCTCAAGCATGCTGGAGAGCATCAAGGCGGAACTGGAGAACAGCGAAATGCTCGCGGGGGACTTCCCCGAGGTGTGCCACCCGATCCGGTCACTCGAAGGCATCCACCAGCGGGCGGCGGGCCAGCTCTACCTGGGCCAGCAGACCCACATCGGCTGGACCGCCAAAGAGATCGTGCTGCCGACCATCGCCGGCTCGCGGGCCTCGGGCGCGATCATTCGCGTCGCGGGCATCACTGGACGCATCCGTGGCATGAAGCACAAGCGGGCTGACGGCGCGAGTGTGCGCCCGTCGCTCGTGCTCATCGATGACCCGCAGACGGACGAGTCGGCGCGATCACCGTCGCAGTGCGCCACGCGCGAACGCATCCTTGCGGGCGCGATCCTTGGCCTCGGTGGACCGGGCAAGAAGATCGCGGGGTTGATGACCCTCACCGTGGTGCGTCCGGACGACATGGCCGACCGCATTCTCGATCGAGACAAGCACCCGCAGTGAGCGGGCGAGCGGACGAAGATGGTGTACTCGTTCCCCGTTCGCCATGCGAA
>CAZMCC010000063.1:0-23815 GCA_964564695.1 uncultured Phycisphaeraceae bacterium
CGCTTCGCGCCCGGGCAGCGGTGCTCACTGGGCTACAAGATACAAGGGAGACACGTCGACGCGGCGTCCAGCCGGTCGGACGAGAGGGAGGCGTTCGGGCCCGATTCACAGGGCCGCTCGCTCTCCGCCATGTCAGTCAGTGCCCACATAACCCCCACCCCCACCCCCACCCTCGCCCTCGCCCTCGCTCTCGCTCTCGCTCTCGCCCACCCACCGCCCCGCTAGAGCAGAGAGAGCCCCCCATGAAACCCCCCTCCGAACCCACCGAAAGCGACCGCGTCGGCCGCGCCTCGTCGAGCTGCTTCGCGCCGGCAAGAGCACCCAGGCCATGCGCGAGCTCTACGCGGACAACGCCCGCCACGTCGAACCCATGGAGATGCCCGGCGGCCCCTACAAGCGCATCACCGAGGGCAAGGCCGAGCTGCTCCAGGGCGAGGACTTCGAGAAGAACGTCGAGGTCCACAGCGCAACCTGCGGCGATCCCATGAGCAACGCCGACCAGTTCATCTGCCGGATGGGCCTCGACTGCACCGCCAGGAACGGCCCCATGGCCGGCCAGCGCATGCAGATCGACGAGTTCGCCGCCTACACCGTCAAGAACGGCAAGATCACGGAAGCTAAATTCTTCTACGACTGCGGGGGATAGGGGCGTGGCACAGGCACGGGCCGATGGGCTATGGTGCCCGGGATCGGCCACTTTGGGCCGAGGCCGGAGACACGTTTGACTGCTTGTTTGCGAGCTGAACACACTCTCCCAGCACGCTTGACCGCTAACCTGTTTTGGGATACTCTCGCTCATGGAAGCTGACACCCTTCTCTTCGAGCCGAAAGCAGCCAACGGCAGGCCACGGCGGATCGCAGGGGGTATCACGACCTCGGACGTCGTGCTAAGCGCCCAAGTAACCGGCACCAGCGACGCGATCAGCTGCTCTCGCTGTACCTTGGTGTATTTCTTGGATGTGGACTTCGGGAGATCGCGGTTCATCGCGAACACAAAGTTCCACTTGCTCTCGAAGGCAAAGCAGTTGACCGCCAGGATATCGAACTCTCCGAACAGAAGGAGGGTGGTGTTCAACTTCTTGCCCCCGCGGAGTTTGACCTCACGACGATCCGAAGCGTCAACCTGCGCACGCCCCGTCCAGCGGCCGTCGATCGGTCGAATCAGATTCGTTGAAGCGACTTGACTTCAATCGAGAATTCGGCCCCCTTGTAGGTGATGATCCGGTCACTCTTGCGAGTACGGTCGTGATCGTCGTGCTTTTTCGAGTCGGAGATATGGGCGTGCTTCTGGATGAGTTCGTGGAACTTGAACTCCGCGACGTACCCCAGCATCATGCCGCGCAGGCTCGGATTGTTGTTGACAAGGTCGGTCAGCTGCCGGGAGTGATGCTCCAGTGCTCCAGGATGGTTGCGGCGTGAATCTCCGGCGGCGCGATCTTCGCAGGGTCCGCAGGAATTGGCTCACTGGAGTTTTTTGATGAACTTGGCGGGTTGGACTCCGAGGGCATCCGCGACCTCCAGGAATTCGACCAAATCCAACCGTCGTTCCCCCCGCTCGTACTTCGAGACGAAGGACTGTGGTCGAGATAGCTTGGCGGCCAAGTCCACCTGTGTCAGCCCCGCCGCATGCCGCGCCTCAACGAGGAGCGTCTTGAGCGTGTGGTACCGAGTTGTGAACACCGATTTCTGGGCCACAGCAGCATCTCGTCTGTCGAATTACCGAGCGATCGTTAGCCCGAACTGGGATAAGCCCAAGTTGGGTTATTATTCTGCTTTCGATCCACAACTCAGACACCCGCGAATCAAACACTCCGCAAGGCGTGACCTTGGAATACTCGCGTGGCTCGTCGCCCGGTCGCGCCCGCGGCCCGTGAATTCGCCTTCCAAAATGAAAGCGGGCGTCGCGATGAATCGCGACGCCCGCCGGAGGGAGAGAGAGACGTGGTTGGGCCCGCTCGGGTCCACGCTCCGGTCGCGTCAAGCGCCCGGTGTGGGGAGCGGGATCACAGAGTCCCGGAGGCGCTTAGCCGCCGTTGGCCTGCGTCTTGCGGAACTCGGCCTCGGCCGCGCGGCGAGCCGCGACGCCCGGATCAGCCTTGATCGTGTCCTCGATCGCCTTCACGAAGTCGGGCTCGTGCGGGTTGCCCTGCCAACGGATGACGCCGTCGGTCGAGATGATCACGCAGTGCGGAATCCCGTTCACCGCGAACGAGTCCTTGAGGGTCTTCTTCTCGTCAGTCCCGATCGCGTACGAGTGCTTCTGACCGCTCGCGAGGAACGTGCGAACCGTCGCCGACGGCTCGTCCGAGATGCCGAGGATGGTCAGGTCGGCGCGGAGCCGCTTCTGGGTCTCGTCGAGCATCGGCATCGCGCGCTTGCACGGGCCGCACCAGGTCGCCCAGAAGTCCAGGACGATCACGCGCCCGGTCGTGTTGGGCTTCTCGGTCAGCCACTGCTCGCTGCCCAGCTGCGCCGGCAGCGGCTGGCTCTGGAAGTCCTTCGCGCTCAGGCTGTCGGTGTTCTTCTCCGGCCACTTCGCGGCCGCGTACACCGACGCCTCGGGCTTGTCGAACGCCACGTTCAGAACTTCGCCCGGCTTCAGCGTCGAAGACACAGGACGGCTCTTCATCGCCTCGTCCTTCGCCTTCGCGATGGCGTCCTTCGCCTTCGCCGGGGCGGCCGCGGCCGTCTCGGGCGTCTCGCCCGCGACAACCGCCACGGCCTTCTCAACGTCCGAGTTCGCCACGTCGGCGAACCGCAGGTTGCCGGCCCGGTCGATCACGTAGAAGTCGGGGTCCTGGTCGATCTTCAGCGCGTCACGCACGACGTTGTTCGTGTCGTGGGCCGTCGCGAAGGTCAGCTTGCGGTCGGCGGCCATCTTCTGGCCCTGGTCCCACGCGCGGTCGTGGTGCAGGCCGATGACGACCAGCCCGTCCTTGCCGTACTTGTCCGCCAGCTGCTGCGCCTGAACCAGCGCGGGGTGGCTGAGCTTGTACCAGCTCGACCACGTCACGACCAGCACCGCTTTGCCCTTGAGCGACTCCGCCGTCACCGGCGTGCCGTTCCACTCCTTCAGCCCGGTGATCGCCGCGAGCGGCGCGGGAGCAAGCTCCATCGCGTTCAGCTCGGTGCGCCGGGCGCCTTCGCCGCCTTCACGGGAGATGTCGTCCACCAGCATCGCGACGGCCGGAAGGCCGAGGCAGACGACGGCGGCGAGGGGCAGGGCCTTGAGCAACGTGCGAGTCTTCATAGTCACTCCAGATTCGAAAGGGGACGGGGGGACGGGGTTTCCGCGGGGAAATGCGGTGGTGTGCGAGTGCGGCCGTCGAACGCGGGTTCGCTCGTGCGCGCGAGGCAGAGAACCCGCCTAGCGCCAAGTCTACCCGAAAACCGCCGGTTGGTGCCATAAAACGCATCGGCCAGCGACGGCTTCGCCAATTAGACGTTGCAACAGGCGTGCTGGTTCCGCGCGATCCCGCGAATTACTTTGCTGGCCGAACCATCGCCGCCAGCGCCACAGCGCACGCCGTGGCCGCGTTCAGCGAGTCCACCCCGGGCGCCATGGGAATACAGGCGATTTCGTCCGCCATCGCGAGCGTCTTCTCCCCCAGCCCCGGCCCCTCGGAGCCCACAACGAGGCAGACCCGACCCCCTGCCCCACCGCCCGCGATCGGCCCCGCCGCCGCGTCCAGGTCCCGGGCCGTGTCGCGCGTTCCCAGCGCCACCACCCGCCACCCCGCCGCCCGAAGCGCCGGAATCGCCCCCGGCCACGGCCCGATTCGCGCAAACGGCACCGTCAGCGCGTGCCCAACCGACACCCGCAGCGACTTGCGGTACAACGGGTCCGCGCACCGCGGCGACAGCAGCACCGCGCTTTGGGAGGCCCCCGAAAGCGCCGCCACGTTCCGGAAGATCGCCCCCACGTTGTCGTGATTGGTGAGGTCCTCCAACACCACCAGCACCCGCGCCGCCCCACCCGCCCGCACCGGTTCGGGCAATTCGTCCGGCGCGAGCACGACGGGTGCCGTGCGGGCCCCCAGCGCCAGCACCCCGCGGTGAATGTTGAACCCCACGATCGAGTTCACAATCGCCTGCGGCGACACATACACCGGCACGTGCTCGGGCAGCCCCGCGAGCGCATCGCGCATGGTCTTCACCCGCGTGGGGGTCATCAGCACCGAATGCGTCGCATAGCGCGACGCGAGCAGCCGGCGCACGACGAGTTCCCCCTCCGCGATGAACAGCCCGCCCGAGTGCAGCGGATCCGCCCGCTGGTGCAGCTCCGCATCGCGCAGATTCGCGTAGGGCGCGAGGCGGGGATCGGTGAGCGAGTCGATGGGGACCAGCATGGGAGGGAGGGGCCAGGGATCAGGGAAGAAGCGGAACCACGCGCCATCCACCCTAGTCCGTGATTCCGAATCCCTAACCCCTGGCCCCTGGCCCCTGATCCCTCTCCCCGCCCCTACTCTTCCCCCATGAGCACAACTCCCACCGCCACCCGCCTCATCGCCGCCGCGACGCTCGTGTTCGGTCTCGCTCTGAGCTCCGGCTGCGACCAGCAGGCTCCGCCCATCGGCAGCGGCGGCAACGGCAGCGGCTCCGGTTCCGG
Organism: uncultured Phycisphaeraceae bacterium; assembly: GCA_964564695.1. Classification (GTDB taxonomy): domain Bacteria; phylum Planctomycetota; class Phycisphaerae; order Phycisphaerales; family UBA1924; genus CAZMCC01. Next base: position 4,610 of record CAZMCC010000063.1, read on the forward strand.
AAGCGGTTCGGGCAGCACTTCCAGCGCCGGCACCACCACCAGCTCCGGCACCACCGCACCCGAATCCCGCACCACCACCTCGGGCACGGCCGGCAACGCCGAGCCCGGCGGCGTCGTCGGCGGCGTGCGTCAGCAGCCCAAGAGCACGCTCGGCAGGACCGCCGACATGGCCCGCGGCGCTCGCCAGGGAATCTCCGACCGCCAGTCCGAGGCGTCGTCCGCCGCCAACGAGATCACCGGCGAAGGCCAGGCCCTCGAGTTCAACGGCGTGAAGTTCGTGGCCCCCGCCGGCTGGGAGCGCCTGCCCGCAAGCGGCATGCGTGCCGCGGAGCTGAAGGCGATCGCTCCGGACATGGAGCCCGAGACGGGCACGTGCTCGCTGGTGGTGTTCACGTTCAAGCCCGGCGAAGGCGGCAACGTGCAGATGAACATCGAGCGCTGGACGAGCCAGTTCAAGAGCGACGGCGGGGAACCGCCGCAGCCCGAAATCGGGCGTCGCACGATCGCGGGCATGCCCGTGACGACCGTGGCTCTGGAGGGGATGTACACGGAGATGATGCCGTCGGGCGCGGCGTCCACGGCCAAGCGCGGCTGGGGCTTCCGCGGCGCGATCATCGAAGCGAGCCGCGGGACGGTGGTGATCCGGATGACGGGGCCGCGTGAGGCGGTGAATGCGCTGCAGAAGGACTGGAGCGGGATGATTGATGGGATGACGAAGTAGGGGCGGCGGATGCGTTCCTGCTTTAGAGGGCGCGAACCTGTCCCGGCTTGAACTCCCCATCGTGTGAACGCCATGACCGCAGGAAGTGCTTCAGCGGCCGCGCCCCCTGCTCCGCCATCACCGGAAGACGCTTGCCCCGATAGAGAAGCTCGGCAAGTCCCTGCTTCCATCCCTCAAACTCTCGGACTTCGGCTCCGTCCACGATGGCGAGGATGCACCGCTTTGCTTCGAAGTTCTTCGCCCCCTTATCCATGACAGTCCTCAGAACGGCGGCGACCGCGTTGGGATTCAGTGGGTGGAGGTCAATACACCCTCGGATGAATCGGACGGTGGCGGCACCCGCTCCTGAGTCCACGCGGTAGTCCACGCTCTCAAGCACCTCTGCGATGTCCAAGGACGTCACATGCAGGAACGAGTAGCCCCGATGCAGCATCGTGCCAAGTGCTCGCACGTACTCCGCTCGAGCGAGCCGATCAGCTTCAACGGCCGCTCGCAATACCGCCTGTGTCCATACACGTCTGACGCCCATCGGCCCAAGCACGTCCTGCAGTCCGAAGTCATCCGTCCACAACGGGAGGCCCCGTTTCCAGGCGATTGCCACGGCGTCTGTTGAAGAGGTCCCAATGTTCTTCTGCAGGCTCTGACGATCCTCGGCCGGGATATCGAGCGATGCGTCACCGCTCACGATCTCGCAGTGAGCCGAGTCGTTGACGAACTTCAAGACTTTCTCAAGCATCGCCACTTCCGCCGCGATCTCCTCCGGCGAGGGCTCGTGCATGATCACTCTGCCTTCGTGCAGGGCGATTGAACCCCCACGTCGAGGATTGGCGGCAGTTAGCGACAACTCGCGAATCTCTTCAACAACCGTGCGAGGCACCAGGATTCTCAGTCCCAACTTCGGAAGGGCGTCTAGGAGCCCGAGCACCGAAGCGCTTGCGAGCACGGTTCCATCGATCACGACCGCCTTCGCGGGCAGGAGCAACTGCACCGCCTTGAACCACTCGTACGCATCGCTGTCGTCGGCTCGGACCCCGAGTGCCGGGTCAAGGGCCAGATGCTGCACCACCTCGAACACTGCTCGCTGTCGCAGAGCGGCGAAGCTCGCGATCGGAATTCGCTGCTCTCGATACAACGTCTCAACCCGCTTGCTGTGGCGTTCAAGCTTTTCGAGCTGGTCGTACATATCCCCGAGCTTTTCTCGGAGGGGCGCCTCTTCGGGCGGATTGGTCGGAGCGGTGAATCGTTGCATCACCGGGCGATCGGGGAAGTTCTCCTCGAACCGCTCCATGATCTCGTGGACACGCCGCAGTACCTTGTTCTCAACTCCGACAACTCGGTACTGATGGCCGGCATACTCGAAGCTCTCTCCGCCCTGCTTACCCCACATCGCCCGGACAAACTCGCTCGACTTCGGCTTCTCACCCCGGGCGTCTACTGGCCCCTCTGCGTCCTCAACGTAAATCCATCGCGGCTCTTCATTGACACGGCCGACCAACGCCGCAGTGTTGTCGCCGACCGCCTTCGGTCGGTCGATTTGGAGCGGCGATGCGGACGGGTCAAACACACACGCGACGAGAGTTTGATTGGCGACGAAGTCATTTGGGAACCGTCGATATAGCTCGTATGCGACTTCCAGTGATCGTTGAGGCCTTGGCCCGCGACGGAGTAGGTAGACCAACTGTGCCCCCTCTTGCACCATCGTGACGGTGGACACAGAGGGGGGGCGTGGCACCGGACATCTCCGCCTCATCGCCCATCGGATGACCCAGCGCCGTGCCACCGGGCTTCGGGGGGGGCGTGGCACTGATGATCCGTGCCACCGAGGACGAGCTTTGGCGTCCTCGGTGTTCTTCTGAAACGGGGAGCACCGAGGAAGCTCAAAGCCGCTTCCTCGGTGGGGGGCGTGGCACCGGACATCTCCGCCTCATCGCCCATCGGATGACCCAGCGCCGTGCCACCGGGCTTCGGGGCTTTGGCCGGAGCCCGGTGCTTCTTCGCGGGGGGCGTCGTCTATCCGGGCCGCTGCCCGCGCTGCGGCCGTGCCCGTCGCCCCCGGCGTCGGGCGCCGTGGCCGCGGTCGAGCGAGGCATCTTCACCGAAATCCGGCGGCACGACGTCGGACTCGGCGGCCACACCGGCCTCTCGCCCGCTCGAAAGCACCGGGCTCCGGTCCGAGCACCGGAGCCCGGTGGCACGCAACGCCGTGAACTACGCGGCTGAGGATCGAGCAGTAAGCCTCCGCACGGCGGCGACTTGCGCGGGGCTGGCGGTGGCGATCGTCGGCGGTCCCGGCGGCGGCGGGTTCTTCTTGTGCGGCCAGCGGTACGCCGTCTTGCGGGAGCGGCGTCGTCGCGGCGGCTCCAGCGTGCAGGGGGCGTGGCACTGATGATCCGTGCCACCGAGGACGAGCTTTGGCGTCCTCGGTGTTCTTGTGAAACGGGGAGCACCGAGGAAGCTCAAAGCCGCTTCCTCGGTGGCACGTCGATCTCCCGCGTCCGGGGATGGGGGCGGTCGGGGGAGGGGACGGCACGGCGTTCAGACCGGGGACATCGTTTACACCCGTTCGGGGACATGGTTGACACATCGCGGCCGGTGGCGCCAATAACCCGTGCCGTTGGGGACGGCGTTGACCTTTCGGCGCGCTCGCAGCGCGAAAGGCTCGAATCGCGAGTCCGCCGCCCCTCCGGGGCGGAAAGAAGATCGGAAGGGAGAGCGGGGGTTGGGGGTCGCCTGTCCACGAGTTGCGCGAGTCGCCGAGCCGACTCGCTCCACTCGCGGCTACAGCCGTGCGCCCCTCCGGGGCGAAGAACAGAAGTCATGAGAAGAAAGATCAGGGAGTTCGGCGGCGCTTGTCCGGGGGTGTCGCCGCATGTATAGACCGGAGACATCCCTGACACATGTTCGGGGACATGGTTGACACATTTTGCCTGAGGATGCGGGACCGACCAGGAGGTTCCGCATGCCGTGGCAGGAGGCGTCGATCATGGAGCAGCGTGTTGAGTTCGTCACCCTCGCGTCCCAGCCGGAGGCCAACGTGGCGGCGTTGTGCCGCGCCTTCGGGATCAGCCGTGAGACCGGACATAAGTGGATCCGTCGGTTCAAGATCGGGGGCAAGCCGGCGCTGACGGATTACCCGCGACGTCCGCACGCTTCACCCCAGAGGACCGGTGACACCGTCGAGGCCGCGGTGCTGGCGCTACGCGACCAACACCCCGCCTGGGGCGCCCGCAAGCTTCGGACGCGTCTGGCCACGCTGGGCCAGATCCCGGTGCCCGCCGCCAGCACCATCACCGAGATCCTGCGCCGTCACGGCCGGATCTCAGACGCGGCGTCAGCGGCGCACACGCCCGTGCGACGCTTCGAGCGTGAGCACCCCAACGAGCTGTGGCAGATGGACTTCAAGGGGTACGTGCCGATGCACGTGGGGGGACGCTGCCATCCGCTCACCGTGATCGACGATCACTCCCGCTTCGTCGTCGGGCTGTGGGCCTGCGTCGACGAGCAGAGCGTGACCGTGCGGGACCGCCTGGTGGCGATCTTCCGCCGCTACGGCCTGCCCCAGCGGATCCTCACTGACAACGGCGCGCCCTGGGGCGTGGGCTCGGCGCCGGCGCGGCACACCAAGCTGACCGCTTGGCTGCTGCGTTTGGGCGTGGGCGTCAGCCACGGCCGGCCGCGCCACCCGCAGACCCAGGGCAAGGACGAACGGTTCCACCGCACCCTCAAGGCCGAGCTGCTCTCGCGCCAGAACCTCACGAGCATCACGCACGCGCAGCGTCTGTTCGACAGTTGGCGTGACGTCTACAACCTCGAGCGGCCCAGCGAGGCGATCGGGATGCTGGTCCCCGCGGCACGCTACCGCCCCAGCGAGCGTGCGTACCCCGAGAAGCTGCCCGAGATCGAGCACGCACCCGGCGACACCGTCAGGCGAGTGCGCCACGACGGATCGTTGAATTACCGCGGAAGCGTGTGGTACGTCGGCCAGGCCTTCGAGCGAGAGCGACTGGGCCTGCGGACCCTCGACGACGGCACCGTCGAGGCCCGCTACGGCCCCTACGTGGTCGCACGCTTCGCGCCGTCAGAGCAGCCCACCGGCACGAGCCGCCTTGCCCCCGTGCTCCGCTCCGGCTCGCTGCGCTCGCCTCCGCTCCGCCCGTGGGCAAGGCGACCAAAGTGTCAATGATGTCCCCGTACACCTGTCAACCATGTGTCCGGCCTAAACAGCCGCAGAGCCGGCCCCCCCAACTCCACGCCCCGGCTACTCACGCTCACGCCTTCGGCGTGGAAGGCACGCCGACAAGGAGCCCTCTCGCCAGCGACCACCACCGCACCGAGAGCCGCTCAAAGCCGCGGCACTCGGTGGCACGATGCGGGACGGTGCGGCCAGACGTTCAGGTCCGCCGTCGGCGCGCCGCCAGGAGCGCACCGAGGCCGACCGCCGCGAGCGTGCCGGGCGCGGGCACGACGTCGGTGATCATGTTGTGCCCGCTGAACTCGTTGGTGTCCTGGATCTCGCGCGAGTTGCCATTGAAGAACAGGTCCTCGAACTCGTCGATCTGGGCCTGCGACAGCCCGATCGGCTCGGAGAGCATGATCCATGAGACGGGCACGAACGAGACCTGCAGGAGGGGGTCCAGGGGCGCCGTCAGCGAACCCGAGTAGCGGTAGGACTGGCGCGAGTCCGCCGGCGGGAACAGCTTCGTGAGGTTGAACGCCGCGATGTCGACGTCCGGGTCGTCGGGCCCGGGCAGGTTGCCGAAGATCGACTCGAAGTCCGGATTGTCATCCGCCTGCACGGTGATCCACCGCCCCACCGCCAGGTTCTCCCCGTCCGGCCCCTGGTGCACCATGTGCATCTCCATCGCGCGGTGCCGGTTGTAGAGCGTGTGCTCCGAGTCGATGTGGAAGTGGAACTGCTTGAGCACGTAGAGCCTCGGGTCCTCGGCAATCCTGAGGGTCCCCCCGAGCTTCGGCTCGGCGATGTGCAGCTTGATCGTCTCCTCATCGTCGGGCGAGCCCGTGTTCTCCATTCGCAGCGGGGCCGCGTTGTAGTAGTTGAAGGTCAGCGCGGGCAGCGCGCCCGTGGGTTTGCTGTTGTTGACCAGATTGATCGGGCTCTGCGGCGGAAGAAACTGGGCCCCCGCGCTCGACGCGATCATCGCGCTGACGGCCAGCACGGCGGCATGGAACTCTCTCATTCTCGTTCTCCCTTTGCACGAACGCCGGCACGCACCCGCCCCCCCTTCCCGGCTCCAGCGAACGCCAGTCTACCGAAGGCTCGGGAAAATTCGCAAGCGCGTCGGCACAGATGAGATGAGCGGCGATTGCGAACACAGCCCTACTGGGGCGCGGCGGACTTCCCCATCCTTCCGTTCCTTACCTCACCCGCTCCACCTTGCGGATCAGCACGACATCCACCGGCACGTTCTCCATCGGCTCTTCCATGCCGGCGACCGTCACTGTCCTGACGGGCACGCGCCGGATCGCGTCGACGACGTCCATCCCCTGGACCACGCGCCCGAACACGGCGTATCCGGCGTTGCCGGTCTTCTCGCGGGCCGTGTCGAGCTTCGGGTTGTCCTGGACGTTGATATAGAACTCGCGGGTGGCGGAGTCGGGGTCGGCCTCGCGGGCCATCGCGATGGTGCCGCGGGTGTTTTTCAGGCCGTTCTGCCACTCGTTCTTGATGGGGACGTCGGGGTTGCCCTTCTCCTTGTCGAGCTTGGCGAGCTCGACGAGTTCGGGGGTGTATCCGCCGCCCTGGATCACGAAGCTCTCCATGACGCGGTGGAAGATGGTGCCGTCGTAGACGCCGCGGTCGAGGTACTTCAGGAAGTTCGTGACGGTGATCGGGGCGTGCCCGCGGTCGAGCTCGAGGACGATGTCGCCCTTGGAGGTTTCGATGCGGACACTCACGAAGGGATCGTTGTCAGTCGCCTTCCCCGACGAAGCGCATCCCACGCAGGCGGCGGTGGCGGCGATCAGCATCAGCATTCCAACGGCGTGCATCATGAGCCTCATGGCGAATCTCCTGATCGGCGCTGACGCGCCGGCAATATTCTTACGCGAGCAACCCGGACCTTCGCAGACTCAGGTCCGGCGTCAAATGCGAACGGGCTCGAACCCCTTGCGGTACTCCCGGCGCACGAGGGTCTTGCTCGCCTCGGCGTGGTTCGCGAACTTCAGCGAAGCCCGGTCCCACTCGAGCACCTGGCCCGGGAACTTCGCCGCCTTCACGGCCAGCAGCCCGGGCTCGGTGCATCGCAACCCCGTCGCGAACGGCATCCACAGATGCGGCGTGTCTTTGCCGAGCGCCTTGTCGACCCACGCGTGCCAGTGGTTGAACTGGTCGAACTTCGGCAAACCGGGGAACTGCATGCCGTCGGTCTTCTGCTTGTCGCGCCAGATCTCCAGCGGGCCCTCGGGGGCGAGCACGAGCGTGCCGCCTTCGCAGACGACGCAGGTGGCGATTTCGCCGGGCCAGCCGGCGTGTTCGCCTTCTCCCTTGTCCAAGCCGAGCAGCGTGCGGTCGGGCTTCATGCCCGAGTCGTAGAAATGGAAGTTGCAGGTTGAGTTGGCGAAGCGGTCGCCCGAGACGTTGTACGTCAGCGTCGAGCGCACGTGGTCGGCGTGGAAGTGCGAGAGGTCACGCGACGGCGTGCTCGAGCAGACGCGGGTCGGGCTCGTGAGCTCGGGGAAGGCGTAGAAGAGCACGTCGAGCAGGTGCACCGACCAGTCGGCGATCTGGCCGCCGCCGTAGTTCCACCAGCTCCGCCACTGGCGCTGGACCATCTGCGGGCGGCACGGCTCGTGCGCCGCGCCCGCGAGCCAGAGGTCGTAGTCGAACCCCTGCGGCGGGTCGATCGGGTCGCCGAGCTTGCCGTCGGCGAAGTAGTGGCCGCCGGAGATCGCGCTGCCGCCGAACATCACGTGGACCTCGATGACGCGTCCGAGTTCGCCGGACTTGAGGATGTGCACGGCCGCCCGGCGCGGGGCGTGCTCGATGCGCTGGGCCCCGGTCTGGGTGACGAGGGCCGGGCGGGCCTTGATGGCGCGCTCGAGCAGGTCGACCTCCTCGAGTTGTTGGACGAGGGGCTTCTGGCCGTAGAGGTGCTTGTTGTGCGAGAGCGCCATCGTCATGATCGAGCAGTGCGAGTGGTCGGGGGTGGCGACGATGACGGCGTCGAACTGGTCGGAGCGCTTGGCGAACGCCTCGCGGTAGTCGACGCACGTCCAGGCCTTGGGGTGGTCCTTGGCGGCTTCGGCCATGGCGGCGGCGTCGACGTCGCACAGGCCGACCATGTCGACGAGCGGATGGGCCGCGATGGTCTTGCGGTCGTGGGCGCCGATGGTGCCGACGACGCCGATTGACAGAACGCGGAGTCGCGTGTCGGCGCGGCGCGGGCGGGCGTGGGCGAAGCGGGGCGCGAGGAGCGTCGAGGTTCCGGCCACGGCGGCGAGGCGGAGGAAGTCGCGGCGGGAGGTGGACGGGAAGGTGCGCGATTGTGGGGAAGGGGGCATGGCGTGCTCCGTTGGCAGTGCGGTTGGGCCGCGGCAGTCTACCGCGCCGGCCCATCGGCGCCCACGTCAACCGGCGGTTCCGCCGGCGTCCTCGGCGTCGCGGCGGCTGACGGTCCGGAGCTGGTCGAGCACGCCGATCACGAACCCCTCCGAATACCCCGCGATGAAGCACCACACGAGGAGTTTGCCGGCGTCGGCGAGCGACGCGGGGCGCAGGGCGAGATAGGCCTTGATGGAGGCGCCACTCGCGGCATCGGCGCCGGTGAAATCCGGGAACAGGTTCGATGTCAGCAGGCCGGACTGGCCGGTGCCCGAGAGGATTCCGGAGACGAAGAGAAAGAAGGTGAGGCCCGCGAGCAGGCCGCCATAGAGGTGGGGCATCAGCAGCGCGGTCCACGAGCGGCTGAGCTGGCGGAGGGCCTCGGGATCGTCACGGCACTGGCGCACCATGCCGATCGAGCTGCCGATGCAGCCGGCGATGAACGCGAACCAGAAGAACCCGAAGCCCTGGGGCGTGCGGCCTTCGATCATCGCGCCGACGAGGACCAGGGCCGTGGTGACGGCTACGAGGAAGAGCTGCACCAGGAAGATGCGGCGGAGGGCGGGGGGTTCGTTCTCTTGAGCGGTGGGCATGGGCGGCTCCGGTCGAGCCAGCCTACCCGATTGCGGAAGGGAGTGGAGCGAGCCGACATCCGACTTCGGCTTCACAGCTCTGTTGTCCCCGGCCTGCATGTCCTTTCGGAACCGAGTGGCCAGGACATTTGTGCTCCTACCACCACGACAGCATACCAGCCCTTTCTACCGGCCCACCTGTGAACCTTGTCCCACCACCGCTGGGGCCTACTCGATGACGCCAAGAACAGGGCAAAGTCTGAGCACAACATGTCCACCGCAAGCACACGCTCCTGTCGATCCATCGGCGGTGTCCGCTCCGTCTTATTGCTTATCGCTTGAGCTACTCGTGTCATGAACTCGACACCGCTCACCTCTTGCTCGGCTTCATGCCCGGCGTTCGAACCAAGATCGGCGCAGAATTTCTGGTCTACCGCCCTGACGACCTGCACTTCACGCCTTCGATTACTTGGTTCGATCAACCAGAAGTCAGAGCCTATTTCCGGTCCGGACGACTCCTGCCAGGCGTATTCGCCTCCGAGGAATTGCACAAGAGCCTTGGCAACGTTTCGAACATTCTCCTCGCCCTGAAGCTCTTTGCCACGTTGGAACACCACGACTTTGCCATTGGCAACGAAACTCTGTTGCCTGTAGTTCTTCCCTCGGAGTCGCGGCCCTTGATTTCGACCTTTCGAGCTACAACTCGGCTCGTCACAATACCAGTCATCAAGCATGGGTTGCCCGATCGTCGGAACGACATGGACGGGCTTTCCGCATTTTTCGCAGACTGGTTGCTCACGCACCGATTGTCCCCTCATAGTTGAAATGAGGATCTTGGGAACCTGCCCACCGGTGGTGTCGTCGCAAAGCCTCCTCCACCGACCGGCTACTCACGTCCGGGCCTTCAGCATGACGAAGGACGACCGCGATCAGACCTCGACCTGCTCGAACATCACCTTGCCGTCGGTCAGGCGGGCGAAGAAGGCGTCGATGGCGTCGACGCCGGTGACGCGGTGGACGAAGGCCGCGGCACGCACAAGGTCCGCCCGCTGGACGAGCTCGAGGCGGGGTTCCTTGAGGTCGAGGCGGGTGGCGTAGAAGGCGCAGCCCTGGTGGGCGATGAGGACGATGCGCTTGAGCTTGTGGACCTCGGCGAGGAACTTGAGCTCGTCGACGACGCCCTGCTCCTCGAGGTGGGCCTGGGGGTGGCCGGCGACGCAGGCGGGGCCGCCGGGGAGGCTGACGCGGTCGTAGCGCGGGAGGTTGAGGCCGTTCTGGAGGAAGTCGTCGAAGTGCTCGCCGACGCGCCCGTCGGAGCAGTAGAGGGCGGCGGCGTGGATGCGGGTGTGCTCGTACTGGACGCGGCTCTCGTAGCGGATGGGGCGGGAGCCGGGGGAGGTGTGGGGGGCGTGAGGGTCGGCGGGCTTCGGCATGGCCGATTGTTGGCGGGCCGATCCATGAAACCGGTATCACGCTGCCAAGACGCCCCATCGAGGCCCACCTAGAGTCCCGCGGGTACGGGGAAGGCCGCACGAGATAGGGAGGGCGGACAGCCATGAGCCAGCAGTCGCCCGGAGCGCTCGAGACTTCGCAGGGGTACGCCCCGCCGGTCGTCACGCAGTTCAGCGTCTTCCTCGACAACCGTGTCGGGAAGCTCCACGACCTCGTCGCGTCGTTTGACGAGGCGGGGCTGCAGATCTGTGCGCTATCGGTGCATGATGCGAGCGACTTCGCGGCCGTGCGGTTGATCACGGGGGATGCGTCGGGGGCGCGCCGGCTGATGCAGGCGAGCTCGTACCCGTATGCGGAGACGAACCTGCTGGTGGTGGAGCTGACGAAGGGGCGGACGCTGTCGCAGCTGTGCCGGTATCTGCTGGGGGCGGAATTGAACATCCGGTTCGCGTACCCGCTCTTGATGGGGTGCGACGCGGAGCCGTCGATCGCGCTGGCGGTGGACGATGTGACGCTGGCGGGGCAGATCCTGCGGCGGAAGGATTTCAGGCTGCTGGGGGAGGCGGATTTGCGCGGGCAGCTGTGATCGGATAGGAGCCCGGAGCGGAAGCGACGGGCCACGGCGATCACGGTGAATCCGGTGAGCAGGCCGAAACGGTTGCAACCGTGGCCAGTCGCTACCGCTCCTGGTTCTTATCGCGGCAGGCCGTCGCCGACCCGGGCGGCGCCGCAATACATGCAGCGGGCGCGGCGGCCCGAGAGGGCACGGCCGCAGCCGATGCAACTGTCGGTGGGCTGGGCCATTTTGCCGTCGGCGCGGCCGTCGGCGAGGTCGAGTTCGTGCATGCGGGCGGCGAGTTCGTCGTCGGTGATGCCGACGCGGTCGCGGAGCAGGCTGAGCAGGGCGTGGTTCATGAGGACGAGGGCGTCGACGCGGTCCTCGAGCGTCTTGAGCTGCGTCTGGCTGTCGATGCGGGCGTGGCTGATCGAGCGGTTGGCGGCCGCGATGTCGCGGTCCTGCATGAGGTCTCGCATCCAGTCGAACATGGGGGGCTCCTCGAGAAGGGGGATGATAAGAGACGCGAGCGCGAGCGAGTGGTGAGCCGTCGGAAGGACTCACCGCAGAGGCGCAGAGAACGCGGAGGAAGACAGTTCACCACCGAGAGCACGGAGGACACGGAGGGGGGTCGAGGCATGGTGCTTTTCTCAGCGCCCTGTGCGCCTCTGCGGTGATTCTGATTCCGGACGGTCCTCCACTCGCTTGCGCTCGCGTCTCTTATCGAACGATCCAAAAAGGCCGCGAGCCCCTGGGTTTACCCAGGGGCCCGCGTCGCGTCGGTGCGGAGGTGTAAGCCGAGTTCTGTGCCGTTCGGAAGTTCCCGACCCATGTGCTCCATTGACGGGGGCTCGGGGTCGGGCTGCCCGAGGGCGGCGGCCATTTCTCTACCCGTGACGTTGCCGTCACGGTCGGGACTCTCTGAGCGAGAGGCCCAAGCGGTCTACCCGCTTCCACGTTGACCGGACCAGTCAATGACCCTTGCGGGTCAGGGAAGCTGTTTGACCTTGCACGCGGTGGGGTTTGCCGTGCCCCGACTGTCACCAGTCGGGCGGTGCGCTCTTACCGCACCGTTTCACCCTTGCCCGGCGTCCCTTGAGGGTGTTCTCCCTTATGAGGAGGGTGGGCACGCCGTCGGCGGTCTGTTCTCTGTGGCACTTTCCCGCGCCAGGCGACGCGCCCAGCGGGTGGGAGTTACCCACCACCGTGTCCTGTCGTGCTCGGACTTTCCTCCGCGCTGGCGGTTCACCCGCCAACGCGGCGGCCGCCTATCCGCACCGGGGGATTGTACGTCGGACGCCAACCCGGGGATCGCAGAAGGCAAGTTTTGCCATTGACCACGCCATTCAAAAATGCGAGACTGAGAAGATGAAGCGTGTCGCGCGATCAATTGCCCCGGGGACCAAGCTGCGGATAACTACCTGTGTCGTTGCCGCACTTCTCGGTGGCATATGGCCTGCACCTGGCTTGTCATTCGGTCAACCTGGTGATGAGGACAAGAAGTTAGCGCCGCAAGTTGAAGCGGCTAAGGACACGCTGATCCTGACAAACGGGACAAGCATCGTCGGCGTCATCATCGATGAAACTGATGCCAGCGTTCGGATGCTCGTGATGGTCGCGAACCTCCGCACAGAGAGCGTGTACGCCAAGGCCGACATCCAGAGCATTCTGCGCGGCCACGTTGAACGCGAAGCTCCGGCCCAATCGGCTGCGTACTCGAAACCGGTCGACGTTGAGTTCGTGACACCCGTGCTGGTGCGTGGATCGCCGGCGTCGATCAGCCACAAGAAGGATGGCTCGACCGCGGAGGTGACGTTGTGGTTCTACATCGCCTGCTCTGCCGATACCACGGCCGTGTTCGTCCCCGGGGAAGAACTCTCCTCCGGAAACATTGGGCGGTTCAGGTCGGCGCAGGTCATCGAGTCAACAACTCGCTTTAAGAGCAAGAACAAGGATCTCGTAGCACAAGCGTTGGCAAGGGAGGCGCTCATCCGTCCTCTCAACCTCGATACACTGGTGCCCACGCTGTACGCACTCCGTAACGACCGCGTCTTCGCCGGAACTCTTCGCAAGGCGACAATTGTCGAACCCCCGCCCGCGCCGGGAAAGTGCCCACCTGAGGAGTACGAAGTAACGATGCTCATTGAATGGCGAGCATCCGACCTCTCGATCGACTCCAACGCGATTCTGCTGACCGTCTTCGGACAAAGGTATCGAGAACTCGCAGTCAGAGCACAGGAGGTCGCCCGCAAGTGCGAGACCGAGCTGGCTGACGCCCAGGATTTGCTGAGAAACGGCCTCGCGATCGGCTGCGACCATTGTGGCGGAGACGGCAAGCTCACGGGCAAGGACCAATCGCGGTTCACTCTCGAAGAGCTTGAAGAATATCAGCGCGTCATTAGCGCAGCGGCTGCGGGGGCCGGCAACGGGATGACTCGTGTCACCATCACTGTTCGATGCAGCGTGTGCACGGGATCCGGACGCTTAGGGTCAAGCCAGCCATCGGCTCCGCTGGCCGCTCGACTACGTGAGTATATCGAAATCCAACGGCGCGGTGCCGAGAAGATGCGCGAGTCGCATAAGCATTGCCGAGCGATGCTTACGAAGTGGGAAAGTAATCCGACTGGGCTCTGGGACGCGGCCGAGAGCGAGGAACGGATCAAGAGGGGGTGCGAAGAGACGATCCAGCTGATCGAAGACGTTCAGCGCTCACGAGCCATCTTCGCTGAAATTCGTCGACTTCTGTACGAGGAAACGTTGCGCCAGCGTTGATTCCCTGCACCGCTTGGGCGCGAAGTGATGGCAGCATCGGACCGCGCGCAACCAGCGCACGAGCAGTCCTTCGGACTGGGATGCCATCAGAGCGACAGGATTGGTGGGACGGCCTTCCGGGCGTGTCGTCGCAGAGCCTCCTCCACACCCGGCTACTCACGATGAGGCCTTTCGGCCTGGGAGGCGCGGAGGTGCGGGGCGCGGGGGCACCTCCGGCGTAGTGCGCGATTCGATCCTTTCAGGATCGCGAAGAACAAAGAGAGATCAATATCGAGACCGCGTTACCGGGGGCGTTGCCCCCGGCTATTTGATGCAAGCCCTTCGGGCTTGGATGCGGAGTGCACGCTCGATCGGGCGCCCTCGCACAGCCAGTCGTGCAACGAAAGGCCCCGGCGGACAGGGTCCGCCGGGGCACTTGATGCAATCAGGGGTTCTTCACTCGCTTGCGCTCGCGTCTCTTATTTGTCCGAGTCCTGGATGCCCATGCCGCGGCGGTCGGGGTTGGGGGGACGCTTGGGGGTCTTGAAGCCGTTGGCCTTGATCTCGCTGAGCATCAGGTCGATGGCGGTGTTGAGCTGGGGGTCGTTACCGCTGAGCATCTGGCCCGGGTCGTCGACGACGGCGATGTCGGGGTCGACGCCGTGGCCTTCGATGCCCCAGGTGCCGTCGAGCTCGTAGAAGCCGAAGGTGGGGACGGAGATGGTGCCGCCGTCAATGAGGCCGGGGTTGCCGGAGATTCCGACGAGGCCGCCCCAGGTGCGGGAGCCGATGAGCTTGCCGATCTTGTTGTGCTTGAAGAGCCAGGGGAACATGTCGCCGCCGGAGCCGGCCAAGCCATTGATGAGCATGCACTTGGGGCCCTGGTGCGAGTCGGGGGGCCAGCGCCAGTCGGTGGCGTCGCGGACGGCCCAGTAGTTGGTCGCGGGGCGGTTGAGGAGCTCGATGAAGCGCGTGGGGATCTGGCCGCCGCCGTTCCAGCGCTCGTCGATGATGAGGGCTTCCTTGCCGATCTGGCCGTAGAACTGGCGAACGAGGTCGGACTGGCCGTCGACGCCGGTGTTGGGGACGTAGATGTAGCCGACCTTGCCGCCGGTCTTCTCTTCGACGTACTTGCGCTTGGTTTCGATCCAGGCGCGGTAGCGGACCTGACCGTCGTTGCCGACGGTTTCGACGACGACGCTGCGGGCCTTGCCGTCGAAGGTCGGGTTCTCGGAGACGGTGATCGTGACCGAGCGCCCGTCCATGCCGAGGAACGCGGCCCAGGGGTCCTTGCTCGTGTCCATCGGCATGCCGTTGACCGCGAGGAGGTAGTCGCCCTCCTTTACGTCGACGCCGGGCTTGGCGAGGGGGCTGCGAGCGTCGGTGTCCCAGTCGGCGGCCTTGATGATCTTCTTGATGCGGAACGTGCCGCCCTTGCCGTCGGCCGCGGGCACAAGCTCGAAGTCGCAGCCGAGCAGGCCGACGCCCACGGTGGGGCCGCCCTGCTCGACGTCGCCGGGGGCCTGGAGGTAGGCGTGGCCGACGTTGAGCTCGGAGATCATCTCGGAGATGATGTAGTTGACGTCCTCGCGGTTGGCGGCGTCGGGGAGCATGGCCTGGTAGTGCTTGAGGGTTGCGGCCCAGTCGACGCCGTGCATGTTGGGGACGTAGAACCAGTCGCGGAAGATGCGGTTGACGTCGGTGAGGATCTGGTTCCACTCGGCGCGGGGCTCGACGGTCTGCATCATCGGGCTGGTGACGACGGGCTTGCCGGTGGAGCCGGCGGAGGCGTCCTGGATCTGCGGGGCGCCGCCGCGGAAGACGAGGGCCTTCTTGCCGTCGGGGGAGAGCTCGAAGCCGCCGGCGCCGTCGGCGACGGACTTCTCTTCCTTCTTCTCGTCCTTGGGGTCGAAGATCTTGATGCCGGTGCCGCCCCCCCCACCCTCGTCGCCGCGGGCGCCGCGGCGGACGTAGAGGAGCAGGCCCTTGTCGTTGACGGCCATGGCGCCGAAGACGCCGGGGCGGATGGGGAGTTCGAACCCGCGGGCTTCCATGCCTTCGTAGTCGATCTCGAAGGTCTTCTTCTTGTCCTTGTCGTCCTTCTTGTCGCCGTCCTTCTTGTCCTTGTCGCCGGCGTCCTTCTTGTCGTCGTCCTTCTTATCGCCGGAGGCCGTGCGGTCGCCGGAGATGGTGAACTTCTGGTCGCCGACGGAGACGGTTCCCGAGAGCGCGGTGCCGGTGACGGTGAGCGGCAGTGACACGGGCTGATCGCCGGCCTGGAGGTTGATGATGAGCATCTTCGTGGCGGGGTCCCACGAGCCGGTGACCGGGCCGCTGAACAGGAGGCTCGCGAACGTGCCGGTGACCTTGTTGCCCTCTTCGAGCTTGAGGTTCATCGTGAAGGGCAGGCCCTCGGGCGGCAGCGGCGCGGGGCCGGCGGCCTTGCAGGTCCAGGTGCCGCTGATGGCGTCGTCGGCCTTGGCGGCGTCCTTCTTCTCTCCCCCGTTCTTCTTGTCATCGCCCTTGGAGTCGTCCTTCTTGGCGTCGCCCCCCCCATCCTTCTTCTTGTCGTCCTTCTTCTTGCCGAACTCCTCCTCGTCGGAGATGGGGAGGTACGGGCTCTTGACGTCCTTGCGGAGGGGGATCGCGACGATCTCCTGGGTGTTGGCGTAGATGAAGGAGGTGTCGAGCTCGCCGTAGCGGGGGGAGAAGTTGCGGCTGCTGGCGAGGTAGAGCCAGTCGCCGGCGCGGTCGAAGGTGACGCTGGCGTCGTCGAAGAAGCCGCTGGTGACGCGGTGCTTTTCCTTCTTCGTGATGTCGTAGATCCAGACGCTGGCGCCGGGGTTCTCGTCGTTGCCGCGGATGTAGGCGATGTAGCGCGAGTCGTGGGAGAAGCTGACGGCGCTGATGTTGTTGCGGGGGTCCTTGTCGAACTCGACGATGCCGGCGACGGCGGGTTCCTTCTTCTCTTCCTTCTTGTCTTCTTTCTTGTCGTCCTTCTTGTCGTCCTTCTTGTCGTCGTCGCCTTCCTTCTTCGTCCCGGAGGCGGCGTCGTGCGTGACAGTGCCGTCGGGCAAACGAGTGCCAAATGCCATCGGGGCTTTCTTGTCGTCCTTCTTATCGCCCTCGGCCTCGCCCTTCTTCTCGGCGCCGTCTTCCTTCTTCTCTTCCTTGTCTTCGCCCTTCTTCTCCTCCTTCGCCTCCTCGACCTTGGTCAGCTCCTCGGGGAGCGTGTAGACGAAGCGGGAGCCGGTCTTGTCCTGGAAGACGATGTGCCTGGAGTCGGGGGTCCACTGAGTGTTGAACTTGAAGGGGCCGCCGGCACCCAAACCAGTTTTGGTGAGCTGCACGGGGTCGGCGGTCGAGTCGCCGTTGTCGTCGCGGCCGTCGGAGCGGACGATGTAGAGCTCGTATTCGCCGGTGGTGTCGGCGAAGTACGCGACCCACTTGCCGTTGGGGCTCCACGCAGGGTCGCGCTCGAACGTGCCGCTGGTGCGGGTGAGGTTGCGGGGGGTGCCCTTCTCAGCGGGGGCGGTCCAGATGTCGCCGCGGCCTTCGATGGCCACGCGCTTGGCGCTCGGCGAGATGCTCGCGCCGTTGATGTTCCGCGATGCGTCGACGCTTCGCGTGCGGAGCTGCGGGCGGGCGCCGGGGACGGTCACGTTGACGGTGGTGGCCTTCTTGGTGCCCAGGTCGACGAGGTACAGGGCCGAGCCGTTCTGCAGGACGATCTCGCCCTGGCCTTGAGCGCCGGGGCCGATGGCGGGCCACTTGATGTCGTAGTCCTTGAACGTCGTCACCTGCTCGCGCCCGCCGGTGGCGGGGTCGAACATCCAGATGTTGAGGCGGTGCTCGGGGCCGGCGTCGGACATGTAGTAGAGCTTGTTCCCGTGCCACATGGGCTGGCTGTCGGTGCCTTCCCAGTCGGTGGCCTTGCGGCTGGTGTTGTCCTTGAGGTTGAAGAGCCAGATGTCGGTGGCCATGCCGCCGCGGTAGCGCTTCCAGGTGCGCCCGTCGATGGAGTGCGGGGTGTAGGCGAGCCAGGTGCCGTCGGCGGAGATGGCGCCGTTGGCGCCGTAGGGCACGGGGAGGC
Organism: uncultured Phycisphaeraceae bacterium; assembly: GCA_964564695.1. Taxonomy (GTDB): domain Bacteria; phylum Planctomycetota; class Phycisphaerae; order Phycisphaerales; family UBA1924; genus CAZMCC01. Next base: position 22,316 of record CAZMCC010000063.1, read on the forward strand.
GCGAAGGCATGCCGCCGCCCGCGGGGCTGGTCCAGATCTCGGAGATTCGGGGGTTGCCGCCGACGCCGCCGCCGTACCAGAGGAGACGCCCGTCGGCGGTCCAATCGGTGAGGGTCTCGCCGCCGGGGTGATAGGTGACTCGGGCGGGGACGCCGCCGTCGACGGGGACGGTGTAGAGGTCGGTGTTGCCGTCGTAGTTGCCCATGAAGGCGATGGACTTGCCGTCGGGGCTGAAGCGGGGGAAGCGCTCGGCGCCGGGGGGGCTGGCGAGGGGGCGCGCCATGCCGCCTTCGCGCGGGACGACCCAGAGGTCGTTGGCGTAGACGAAGACGATGGAGGAGCTGCTGACGGCGGGGAAGCGGAGCATGCCCGCGTGTGGGCGGGTGGCGGGCTCGGGCTGGGGGGCGGGGACGAAGGGGACGCCGGCATTGGCGGCGGCGCAGGCGATCAGCGTCAGGGCGAGCGCGGCCAGCGGGCGGGACGAACGGGCGCGAAGTGAGTCCACAGCGGGTCTCCAAGGGGCGCGGCGCGAGAGCCGGCCGTATGCTCGTTCCCCCCCCCACCCCCGGAGCGGGCAATGTATACCGGTACTGGGATCTACGATTGCCGGATTTCCGTCCGGAAGTCGTTGCCCGGGCGCGACTAGCGACTCCTCTACATGGCCAAGCACAAGAAGCCGAACCCCGACGAGCGCACGATCGAGAACCGCCGGGCGCGGCACGACTACGCCATCGGCGCGACGCTCGAGGTGGGGATCAAGCTGCACGGGAGCGAGGTCAAGAGCGTGCGGGCGGGGAACGTGTCGCTGGCGGAGGGGTATGTGCGGGCGGAGGAGTTCCCGCCGCGGCTGATGCTGCACAGCGTGAACATCGGGGTGTATGGGCCGGCGGGGTCGCGTCAGCACGCGCCGGTGCGGGCCCGGACGCTGCTCGCCAACAGGACCGAGATCATCCGCCTGGCGCGCGAGCAGATGAAGAAGGGGACGACGATCGTGCCGCTCAAGATCTACTTCAAGAACGGGTTCGCGAAGCTGCTGGTGGGGGTGGGGACGGGCAAGACGAGCGTGGACAAGCGGCAGTCGATCCAGGAGCGCGAGGTCAAGCGGGATATCCAGCGGGCGATGAGCAAGCGGCTGTAAGAGACGCGAGCGCGAGCGAGTGGAGGGCGCCGGAAGGGACTCACCGCAGAGGCGCAGAGGGCGCGGAGGAAGGCAAAGACGAAGATTCACCACGGAGGGCACGGAGAACACTGAGGAAGGCGAGAGACTTGGATTGGAAACCAAGCCTCCAACTCCGTGTTCTCCGTGTTCTCCGTGGTGACATGCCTTCCTCCGCGCCCTCTGCGCCTCTGCGGTGAATCCCGATTCAAAAAAGAAAAGGGCGGCGTCTTTCGACGCCGCCCTTGGATTGCTTGTCAAGCAAGCGAGGTGCTGGGGACGACTGGATTACCAGCCGCCGCCGCCGCTGCGACGGCCACCGCCGCCGCCGCCACCACCACCGC
>CAZMCC010000064.1:0-23388 GCA_964564695.1 uncultured Phycisphaeraceae bacterium
GTATCTGAAAGACGGGGGTGGCGACCGGCGGGGTGCACCTACCGACCGCTCGGGGCCGGGAGGGCCCGCAGCTCCGCCCGCGTCGATTCGCGCCGCTCACTACCGGGTCAAAGCCGCCGGTAGTGGCACCCGGCGCCCGTGACCCACCCCCGCCCATCTACACTCGCCGTCAATGGCCAGCCAGCACGGCTCAAGCAAATCCCTCTTCCGCGAGTACCTGCGGCGGCACCGCGAAAAACGCCGCAAGCACGGCGCGTTCACGGCGTCGGCCGAACCGATCACCCCGGGTGACGACTCGCACAAGCTCAAGCGCCACCGGTCGTTCGCGACCCTGCTCCGCGAGCTATGGGACATCATGCGGGGCCACCACCGCGTGGTGATCCTCGCGCTGTGCACGCTCACCCTGTCCACGCTGCTGGGCCTGCTCCCGCCGTTCTCGACCAAGGTCGCGATCGACTACATCATCAATGACGACCCCGGGCCCGCGGGCATCCCGGCGTGGATCCGCGACCTCGGGCTGCCGACGTCCAAGGAGGGCCTGCTTTTCGCGCTGGGCCTCGTGCTCATCGGCATCACCGCGATCAGCGCCATTGTCTCGACGTGGGGCCGCTGGCACATGACGCGGCTGACCAAGAAGCTGCAGGTGCGCATCCGGCGCCGCGTCTTCGATCACTCGCTGAAGCTGCCGCTGCACCGGGTGTACCAGATCAAGTCGGGCGGGGCCGCGAGCATCCTGCGCGAGGACGCGGGCGGGGCGGCGGACCTGGGGTTCGCGCTCATCTACAACCCGTGGAAGGCGATCGTGCAGCTGATCGGCACGTTGGTCGTGCTGGCACTGACGGACTGGCGGATGCTCGCGGGGGCGCTGCTGCTGATGCCGGCCGTGTGGCTCAGCCACCGCACGTGGATCGCCCGCATCCGCCCCGTGTTCCGCGACATCCGCGCCAGCCGCACGCACATCGACGCCCACGCCACCGAGGTCTTCGGCGGCATGCGCATCGTCCGCGGGTTCGCCCGCCAGCGCGGCGAGGCCGGCCGCTTCGTCCGCCACGGCCACCTCATGGCCCGCCAGGAGATCTTCGTCTGGTGGTGGTCCCGCATCGTCGAGATCATCTGGATCATGATCATCCCGACCGCGTCCGCCGCGGTCCTCGTCTACGGCGGCACGCAGGTCATCCGCGGCTCGCTCAGCATCGGCGACGTGATGATGTTCTCGGCGTACCTGTTCATGCTCCTGTCGCCGCTCGAAGTGCTCGTCTCCACGGCGACCAACATCCAGAACCAGCTCGCGGGGTTCGACCGCGTGCTCGATCTGCTGGCGGAGCCGACGGAGCTTGGCGCTGCATCCGGTGGCACAGGCGCCCCGCGCGTCGCATCCGGTGGCACAGGCGTCCCGCCTGTGTCGGCCGCTTCGGCCGAGCCCGATGCACAACGACCCACGGCCACAGGCGGAACGCCTGTGCCACCAGCACTCCGCCTCACCAAACACCAAGTCCGCGGCCGCATCATCATCCAGGACCTCTCCTTCACCTACCCCGCCGCCGCCGAGCCCGTCCTCACCCACATCAACCTCGACGTCCCTGCGGGGGCAACCGTCGCGCTCGTGGGCCCCTCCGGCGCCGGCAAGACCACGCTGTGCAACCTCGTCGCCCGCTTCTACGACCCCGACCCGGTGGGGGGGGGCGCCATCCTCCTCGACGGCGTCGACCTCCGGCACATCGACGTCGCCAGCTACCGGCGCGTCATCGGGATCGTCGAGCAGGACGTCTTCCTCTTCGACGGGACCATCCGAGACAACATCGCCTACGCCCGGCGCCGGGCCACCCTGGACGACATCCGCGCCGCCGCCCGGGCCGCCAACGCCGACGGCTTCATCGAGAAGCTCGAGAAGGGCTACGACCAACTCATCGGCGAACGCGGCGTCCGCCTCTCCGGCGGCCAGAAACAACGCATCGCGATCGCCCGGGCCGTGCTCAGCAACCCCCGCATCCTCATCCTCGATGAGGCCACGAGCAACCTCGACTCCGAGAGCGAGTCGCTGATTCAGGCATCACTCAAGGAGCTGATGAAAGGCCGCACGTGCCTGGTGATCGCGCACCGCCTGAGCACGATCCGCCACGCCGACATGATCGTGGTGATCGAAGGCGGCCGGATCATCGAAACCGGCTCGCACGAAAGGCTGGTCGCATCCAACGGCCGCTACGCGGCGATGCTGCGCAGGCAGGCCGAGTCGGGCGTGCTGGCGGTCGATCCGGCGCCATCGCCCGCCTGAACGAGCCGTGAGCGCAAGCTCACGGTGAACGCTCGCTATCGGAAAGCTGCCCGTCTAACGACCCGCCCCCGCGAACCACCGTTCACCGTGAGCTCGCGCTCACGGCTCGTTCCCTCACATCATCCCCCGAATCACCACCAGCGACCCCACGCTGATCGCGATCCACAGGATCACCCCCAGCACCATCGGCCGCCACCCCACCGACGCGAGCGCCTTCTTCGACAACGACGCCCCGATCAGCAGCAGCGCCACCGTCATCCCCTTCTTCGCCACCATCCGCAATTCGTCCGACGCGTCCGCGAGCGCCGGCACAAACTGTCGCACCGTCGCCGCGAGCACGAACAGGATCACGAAGATCGGCACGGGCGACTGAACCTTCCCCTTCGCCGCCGCCTTCTCGTCCTCGCTCCGCTTTCGCCCAAACCACCACCCCGCCACCAAAGTCACCGGCACGATCCACAGCACGCGCGCGAGCTTGATCGTCGTCGCCGTCTTCACGACCTCCCCGGATCCCGGATCGAACACCGCCGCCGCCCCCACCACGCTCGAGATGTCGTGGATCGCCACCGCCGCCCACGTGCCGAATTGCACGTTCGTCATCCCCAGCGCGTGCCCCAGCGGGGGGAAAATGAAGAGCGCCGTCGCGTTCAGCAGAAACACCGTCCCCAGCGCCACCGCCATCTGCGATTGGCTTGCCTTGATCGCGGCCCCGGTCGCCGCGATCGCCGACCCGCCGCAGATCGCCGTCCCCGAGGCGACCAGCGTCGACACCACGGGTTCGGTCTTGAGCAGTTTCATGAGCAGCGCCGCGAGCAGGAACGTCCCCAGAATCGTCCCGGCCGCGAACAGGATCCCGCTCATGCCGTGATCCGCAACCTCGCTAATGCTCATCGTGAACCCGAGCAGCACCACGCTCGCCTGGATGAGGTACTTGCTCCAGGCTTTCGGAATCGGACTCGGCGCCAGCCCCGCCAGCGCGAGCACCAGCCCCAGCGTCAGCGCGATCGGCGGCCCGACCCACGGCGTCAAACACCCCGCCACCGCGAGCGCCGGCAGCACCCACCGCCAGTTGAACCCCCCCACCGGCTTCGGCGCCGGCACCGGGGACGTGGCCCGGGCGCTCACGCGTCCACCTTGAACGGCACGAGATCGCGCAGGTGCTCCAGCGCCGCGATCACCCCCTCGTAGTCCTCGCGGCACACCGTCACGTGCCCGACTTTGCGCCCCGGCCGTGGCGACTTGCCGTAGTCGTGCAGGTGCGCGTTGGGCACGCGCAGCACCGTCGCGGCATCGGGCATCTCGCCGATGGCGTTGAGCATCAGCGAGCAGCCAACAGCGGCCGTCGACCCCAGCGGCAGCCCCGCCACCGCCCGCATGTGGTTCTCAAACTGGCTCGTGACCGCGCCCTCGATCGTCCAGTGCCCGGAATTGTGCACCCGCGGCGCCATCTCGTTGACCAGCAGCCGCCCGTCAATGAGCTCGAACAGCTCGATCGCGAGCACGCCGACGTATCCGAGCCCCCCCATCGCCCGGCGGGCGATCGTCTCGGCCGCCTCCTGCATCTTCAGAGGGAGCGCCGCCGCCGGCGCGACCGACTCCGCCAGAATCCCCGACTCGTGGAAGTTCTGCACCACCGGGTAGAACGCCATCGCCCCGTCGGCCCCGCGAACGCCGATGACCGACAGCTCCCGCAGGAACGGCACGAACGCCTCGACGATCAGATCAGCCGGCTGCCCGGCGGAACGCCCCGCGGTCAGCTTCGCGAGCGCCGCCGAAGCTCCCTCCGGCGTCCGCACCGTTGTCTGGCCCTTGCCGTCATACCCCATGCGGCGCGTCTTGAGGATCGCCGGCGTGCCCAAGTCCTTCACGGCCCTCTCGAGGTCGGCCAGCGAATCGACCGCGGCGAACCCGGGCACGCCCGTCCCAGCATCGCGAAAGAACGCCTTCTCGACCACGCGGTCCTGGGCCGCCCGCAGCGCCCCCGGCGGCGGCCACACCGGGCGCGACCGGTTCAGATGCTCCGCCGCCGCCACAGGCACGTTCTCGAACTCGTACGTGATCACGTCGCAGCCCGCGGCGAACCCATCGAGCGCCGCGAAGTCATCGAACTTTCCTGACGTGACCGGGCCGATGCACGCGGCGGGGGGGGCGGGAGACGTCGCGTTCGCGTCGTCGTAATACCGCGTGGCGATCCCCAGCGGCGCCGCCGCCAGCCCCAGCATCCGCCCGAGCTGGCCCGCCCCGAGCACGCCGACGATCATGCGTGGCCCTTATCGCCGACGGATGATGTTGATGATGGTGGCACAGGCGTCCCGCCTGTGTCGGCCGCCTCGGCCGAGCCGGCACTCGGGGACACAGGCGGGACGCCTGTGCCACCGGGCACCGGATTGGCGAGCACCGTTTCGGTCTGCTTGCGTCGATATTCCCGCACCCGCTCCCGGATCGCGCTGTCCGTGGTTCCGAGTATCTCGGCCGCGAGCAGCGCCGCATTGATGGCCCCGGGCTTACCGATCGCGAGCGTGCCCACCGGGATGCCCCCGGGCATCTGCACGATCGACAGCAGCGAGTCCATCCCGCTGAGAGCCTTGGACTCCACCGGCACGCCGAGCACCGGAACCACGGTCTTGCTCGCGCACATCCCCGGCAGGTGCGCCGCGCCGCCGGCGCCCGCGATGATCACCCGCAGGCCGCGGCCCTCGGCCGAGCCCGCGTACTCGAACAGCAAATCCGGCGTGCGGTGGGCCGAGACCACTTTCGTCTCGTGCGGCACCTGCAGGGCCGCGAGCGTCTCCGCGGCGTGGCGCATCGTCTCCCAGTCCGATTGCGAGCCCATGATGACGCCGACGAGGGGCGCAGGGTGGGCAGAGTGCGACATGGCCGAGGGTAGCCGCGGGTCGGCGCTCATTGCCCGTCCTTCCGAACGAGCAACACCACCACGTGGCACTCGATCGCCCGCCCCTCCCCCACCGCGTCCACGCCCTCGTGGCTCTTGCCCTTGACGTTGACCGCCTCGACCGCGACCCCGAGGCACTCGGCGAGCACCTCCCGCATCCGAACCTTGAGCGCCCCCAGGCGCGGCTTCTCGAGGATCACCGTCGCGTCCAGGTTCCCCACGCGCCACCCGAGCCCCGCCGCCCGCTTCGCCGCCTCACGCGCAAAGTCGCGCGAATCGCGCCCCGCGTTCTCCGGCGCGTTGTCCGGGAACAGCTGCCCGATGTCCGGCAGCCCCAGCCCCCCCAGCACCGCGTCGGTCGCGGCGTGCAGCAGCACATCCCCGTCGCTGTGCGCGATTACCCCCAAGGACACCCCGGCAGGACCCGGGGCGTCCACGACGACACCCCCAACAATGAGGGGTTTGTTTGCCCCACCCCCCCCACTCCGTGGCTCGAGCCGATGCAGGTCGTAGCCGTGTCCGATGCGCGCCGGGGGGGCCGGGACTGGGGGCATGGACGGTCCTGGCTTCGACTCACTCATTGGGGGCTCCCGCGCAACGTCGACGCCACCACCCGACGAAAACAGGACTGCACCCCCGAACCGGGCCGACGGAAGGACGATAGACTCGGACCCTTCACGACGATTCCTTCTCTCGGGAGACGACCGGATGGACCTCGCCACTGCCCCCCGCTTCATTCGCCGCCTCGCGGCCCTCGTGTGCGCCTCGACCGTGGTCTTCGCGGGCGGCTGCTTTTTCCCGGGTGGATCGATGCAGTCCGGCGGGGCCTCAACCTACGAAAGCACCCCCGACGCCCCCAAGACGGTGACCATCCGCAACACGGTCACCCGCGAGGACATCTGGACCTGCGACGTGCCGGTCGGGCAGCAGCTGGTGATCTGGTTCTACCCCAACACCCGCCCGGATGACGCCTTGTTCCCCGACACCATGGACTGGGAACTGATGCCCGCGGGCGTGCGGTACGGCTCACTCGACAACACGGTCCCGATGCCCGGCGCGACCTCTCGCGCGGTCGTCATGACCCTGCGCAAGGGTCCCGAAGCGCCCCCGCCGGCGGCGGCGGACGCTGGGAAGCCATCGGGCGAAGGGCTGTAATTTCCAGCAGCGGACGCTCTAGTTTTTTACCTCAATCGTTTGGCAAGGCCGCGCATCGGGCGGTACCCTTGTGATTATGAAGACCGTCGGATGGGGTGATCGGTCGAGCCGTGACCGGTCGGGCTTCACGCTGATCGAGATCCTTGTTGTTGTTCTGATCATCGTGCTCCTGATCGCGATCATGTTGCCGGCGCTCGGGCGTGCGCGGGCGGTGTCGCGCGGCGCGGGGTGCCTGTCAAACCAGCGTCAGATCGGCATGGGCCTGGTGATGTACGCCGACGACTACGACGGGTGGGTGCTGCGCGAGGGGCTCGCCGAGGACGACACGGCGCCGGAACCGCTGCGATCCAAGATCAACATGCGCGTGCCGTGGGCGGTCGGGTACCGGCCGTACCTCGACAATCGGGTTGGTCCCAACCAGGAACTGGGGGATCGTTTCAAGGGCGCGCCCTACTACAAGGACCCGGGGCGCACGGTCGACAAGCACGAGATTCACTACGTCAACAATGCGTACAACTTCCGCGACGAGGGGATCCTCCAGCCCAACTGGACCGTGTGGCAGAATCGGCGCGGGCCGATCCCCATGCAGTTGTTCTACAGCCCGTCCACCACGGCATACCTCTCCTGCTTTGCGGATGACCTGAACTCGTCCCTGTACAACCTCTGGATTTCGACGGTCACCGAAGACCGCGACATGGCCCAGTACTACGACCTGTGGGACCCGCAGCACGTCTCGGCCAACGGCGCCACGGCACGCATCGCCACCAAGCGGCACCTGAACTCGAGCAACGTGCTCTACCTCGACGGCCACGCCGCCTCGGCACCCCCATCGTTCCTCACGGACGTCGACAACTGGGACGACGGCTATTACAAGTACGTTGAGTAGTAAGGCGGCGGCCCCGAGTCGGGCGGCCAAAAAGAAAGCCCGGCGGAGCGATGCTCCGCCGGGGCGCTCAAACATCTGATCAATCGAAGGCGGCGCCTCAGGCCTTGGCGCCGACCTTCTTGTTGTACTCGTCGACCGGCAGCTCGGTGATCGTGCTCTTGCCCAGGATCGCGTCCATCGTCTTGTGCTCGCGGATCTGCTGGTAGACCGACCCGAGCTGGTTGGTCCGCTGCAGCTCGCCCCGGAGCTTCTCGGGACGCTCGCCGCGCCCGGCGGCCATGCGGGCGATCTGGCCGTTCATCTCGCCCTCGGTCACCTTGACGCCGAGGCTCTCGGCGGCCTGGTCGAGGATGAACATGAGCTTGAGGTCACGCCCGGCGGCCTCGGCGGAGGACGCCCGCAGCTCGGCGATGTGCTCCTCGACCTTCTCGGCGCTCACGCCGCGGTGCATGAGCTCGAGCCGCTGGCGGGAGAGCGTCCGCTGCGTCTGGGCCGTGGTGAGGCGCGGGGGCAGCTCCATCTTCACGCTCTCGAGCAGGTGCTTGGCGACCTGGTTGCGCATGGCCGACTGCTGCTCGATGCCGACGCGCTGCTTGATCCGGGCCCGGACGGCCTCGGTGAGCTCACCCTCGTTCCGCAGGCCGAAGCGCTCGAGGAGCGTCTCGGTGGAAGCGGGGACGATGCGGTCGACGCGCGACACGGTGAACTCGATGACGAGCTTCTTGCCGCGGATCTCCTCGGTCTCGTGATTCTCGGGGCCGGTCGTCTTGACCTTCGCGGTCTCGCCGGGCTTGGGGAGGCCGAACTGCTTCTCGAAGTCGTCGACCATGACGCCCAGGATCATGCCCTTGCCGTTCTTCTCCTTGGGCGGGCACTGGACGACGGCGTCGGTGATGTCGAGGAAGACCGTGTCGGTGCCGGCTTCCTTCATGACGCCGCGCCCGGTGACGTAGTCGCCGGGAGCCGGGGCCGGCTGCTCGGCGAGGTCGCCCTCGTGCAATGCGAGCGTGCTGATCTCGGTCTTCACGAGGTCGTCGGTCGCCTCCATCATGGGCTTCATGACCGGGACGCCCTCGAGCTTGGGCATCTCGAACTCGGGGACGACCTCCACCTCGACCTCGAACTTCAGCGGCTTGCCGTCGACGACCTCGACCTTCTCGAGTTCCTCGGCGGCGGGTTCGCCGATGACGCGGAGCTTGTTGTCGTCGATGGCCTGCTGGTAGGCGGAGGCGACGAGCTGGTTCTTCGCCTCGCGGCGCACGACCGAGCCGAACTTCTTCTCGATCAGGCGCTGGGGGGCGCGACCGGGGCGGAAGCCGGGGATCGCGGCCTCGTTCATGAACGTCGAGAGGGTCGAGCCGATCTGCTCGGCCACGGACTCGGCGGGGATCTCGATCGAGATCTTCTTCCTGCAGGCGCCCGCGTCGGACACTTTCACCTTGTTGGAACTTTCAGCGACTTGGGGCTTTGCCTTTGCCATGAGACCTGACTCCGGGGACCAGAGCTCGGGGTGGCGACGTGCCGTCCCGGGCTCCCCGCCCGTGTTGCGATATGGACCAAGAGGATAGGCGCGGCGCAGGAAAACGCCCCGCGGACTCGGCCCGAGCCCGCGGGGCGCGACAGAGGACGGAAGGGGACAACCGGTCGCTCCCTATCGCGAGACCGAGAGCGAGTAGTTGCAGGTACCCGGGTTGGCGCTGCTGCACGAGATCTCGATGACGATCATCATTGGTGGAGTCGCCGGCGGGTTGGTGTAGACCGTGGTGACCGAGTCTCCCGGCTGGAGATCGTTCTCCGGCAGGATGTCCGGACCAAATCCGACCGGGTTGCCGGGAGACGCGACATAGCGCCATTGCCGGTACTTCACCGTCACCGGACACGCGGCCCCACCCCCGGGAGCCGTCGCGGGCACGCTCACGGTGAATGTGTAGGTGCCCGGAGCGTTGGAGATGAACGGCCTGCGATCGGGTCCGCACAGGGCGTCGCTGACGGTGACGGTCGGGTAGGCGGATGTCGGGTTCTCGAGCACCCGGTAGGTGAGGTTGCAGTCCGTCGGCGGCGTGCTGGGGCACGTGTAGGTGATCGACGCGTCCTTGGCGACGTCCCGGTTGTCGATTTCGATGATGAACGTCTCGCCCGGGCCGACGGTGCGGTTGGGGAAGGAAACACCGCCGACCGCGTCCTGGCTGATGACGGGCAGGCAATCCGTGGCGGAGGCGCCGGTGGGCCCGGTGATCTCCACGCGATAGATGGCCTTCTCCTGCCCCAGGTTGATCGTGTGGATGGGCGGGGTGGCGCACGCCCGCTCGGCGGTCGTGGCTGGCAGGATCTCCGTTTCGGGCGGCGGAGGCGGCGGGGCCGCAGCCGCAAGGAAGAACCCCCCGGTGAAGCTCACCAGACAGTCGCCGGGGCCGTCTTCGCACTTGGCGCGGAACTCGACCGTGGCCGCGGCATTGATGTTCTTGTACGTAATCGCGGTCGGACCGCCGCGCGTGAGCGTCACGGTCCGCTCCACCTGGTCGGGCATCCCCGCGCGGACAAGGACGATCTCGATCGTTACGGGGCATCCGCTGTCAACGCCCGCGGCGTTCACAGGCTCGGCTTGAATACGGATGGTGCCGACGGCGCGAATCGCGGTGATGACCTTGCGTGCCTGTTCGCCGCATCCGCCGGGAAAGCTCCGCGCCGAGTTGGTCGCCAGCGGCGGCTGAACGGCGCAGAGGATGCCGGGGGGGAGACCGGCCATGAGGGGGGCGCGCACGACGTACTGCTCCGCGCCGTCAAAGCCGTAGAGAATGGCGCCGCCCGGTTCGAGCGGAACGATGCTCTCGGGAATATCGAGCCCTCCGGGGTCCTTGGCGACGATGATGACCGGCCCGGGCGCTGAAGCGTCGAGGGAGATCTTCATCACCGGATCGACGAGCATGAACACCCTGTCGACGATGACGTGATCCAGGCCATCGAACCGGAAACTGAACGGGCAGACGACCTTCGCGTCCTGGCCGTCGGCGGCGTTGTCGCCCCTGACGCCGATCCACGAGAACGTTCCGTCGTAGACCCATCCGTAGGTGTCGAAGAACGTGGTCGTGAATTCGGGGCCCGCGGCGAAGATCGGCTTGGTGAAGCCGTACTTCGTGCTCGCGAGCCAGGAGACGTATTTCTCGTACCCGGGCGGGTCGGTGATGGCCGTGTATGTGACTGGCACGCCGTCGAAAATGAACCCGCTGTCCGTGTGACGCGTGATCGCCGTCCGATACGTGCGCACGTCGGCGCTCGCGGCGTGATCGAGCGGCCCGCCCCCGAAGCGGTACTCGCCCACGTCGTTGAACATGTGCCCGTAGCGCGGACCGATCGCCTGCGCGAACCCGTTGATCCGCCACTCGAAGAGCGGCAGGAACTCGGGGTGGCTCAGCACGGCCTCGCCCACGATCGTGCGCTCGACGCTCGTCGCGTACACGTCCTCGCCCATCGGCGAGAGTGCGGCGACCGACTCTCCGAAATACGCCCGCACCGTCTCCTCGTTGGTGGGCGGGTCGCTCAGCCCCAGATCGGCGGCGGACCAGAGGATGTCGAGGACCTGGATCTCCTCGGGCGTGACCGGCGAAACGGTGAGCAGGCACGAGCGCGTGGCCGCGAGCCCGTCGTCGTTGAAGAGCTCGGCGCGGACCTCGAGGTCCCCGGGGACTCCCAGGGGCACGATGGCGATCGAGCTCCACCGGTCCTCGAAAACCTCGAAGGCGTTGACCCAGTTGGCGTTGCCGTCGACGTGCTTGTTGAGGACGAAGTACACGCATTTGGCGGCGGGAATCGCCGTGTGCGCCGGCGCGATGTGCCAGCGGCGTGTGAGCCCCTCGACGGGCCCGATGGCGAGCGAGCAGGGATTGATGACCTCGCCGACATCGAGCGGGGGCGGGGCCGCACGGGCTCCCGGGCTCAGGAAGGCTGCCGCCGCGACGAGCGCGGCCGGTACCACGAACGAACGATTCGCTTTCGCCAAGAGACACCTCCGATTCGCTCCGCGTCCTTTTCGACGGGGCGCGGGTGGGCTTCGATGGTCACGAGCAATGGCTACCGCGCGAACGGCCTCCGGCCGAGCGGTGCGGTGTGCTTGATTGGCTCGCTTGCGAAGCGCAACACAGGGGGCGGGTGTTCATGGCCGCGCCAGAAATGGCGGCAGCGTCTCCGCGGCTTCGCTTCTGTCAACATAACTCCGCAGGGAGTTCTGTCAAGGTTCCATTAACGAATTATGCCGGAGAAAAACTCAGCCCTTCGACCGCGAGCGTGCTCACGGCTTCAGTGCTTGGCGCATCGACTTCACCACATCGGCGTTCAGGCCGAGGGCCTCCGCACGAACGAGCATCCGCAGCGCCGGCTCTTCGCGCCCCTCGGTCTGCATGAGCACCGCGGCCGTGAGCCACACCGACGCCGTGTTCGTGCGGTGCCCGTACTCGACGACGCGCACGACCAGGTCACGCAGCTCGCGGTCGGGACCGACGATGTCGGACGCGATCGGGACCAGCGCCAGGCCGGGGTCGCGCTCATACACGAGCGCCATCAAGGCGACGCCTTCCTTGGTGCGCTTCGCGTCGATGAGCGCGAACGCGAGGCCGCGGGCCGTCTCGTTGTCCTGCGGGTGCGACTCCGCATAGGAACGGAGCAGCACGATCGCCTCGTCGGACCTGCCGATCCGCATCCGGCGTGCGGCCATTTCGGGGACGGTGAGCCCGGCTTCGGGGTCGACCGCGGGCGCCGCGGGGTCGGGGGGCGGCGCGCCGTAGTAGACGAACGAGTCGGCGTAGTAGCCGTCGTAGCCGAACATCGCCGGATAGCCCAGGTTGTAGTTGCCGTAGCCGTATCCATAACCGTAACCGTTGAAGAAGCCTGATCCCCCGTGATGGCGGCGAAGCCACAAGTGGCCGGGAGAGTTGTTGAGCGCGGCGGCGATTGCCCACGTATCGCCAGAAGCCGCCCCCGCGACGTCGAAGCCGCGGGGACCGCCCGAAACGCCGGAGCCGCCGCCGGTTGACCACGGCGCCGTCATCCAGCGCCCGTCGCGTCCACGCACGAGTCCGCCGCCGTTGGGGAGGAACTGGACGTCGTTGGAGGGAGCACCGGCTCGCGGGACGAGCCTACCGGGCGCCGGAGGCAGGAGTGAACCATCGACCTTGCCGATGCCGCGCGGGGCCTTGGAGCGGACGCCCCAGTCGCCCATCCTGATCGAAGGGAGCGCGAGCCTGGCGGAAGGCGCGTCGCTGCGGACCGCCGGGGCCGTATGGTGCGGGGACGGCGTGTTGGCGAGGTGTCCCCGATGCTGAGCCGTGGCGGGAGCCGCGACCATCCAGCTCATCAGGGTCACGGTTGCCAACGCGGTGCGCATACGGATGGTGCTCATTGGGATACCTCCCCAGTATCGCCCACGTGTCGGTCGTACTTAACTGTATAGACGCCACTCGGTTGACGCCGGTTCCGACTTTGGGAGGAATTCGCGTTGGCCGGAAGGGGCGTGTACGCTGGTTTCCATGAGCCCCATCCGTTCAGCTGTATCGGCACAGTTTCGACGGCGAGCGTTCGGGTGTCTCGGCGCAATCGCGGCCGGGGCGCTCGCGCTGGGCCTCGCCGGGTGCGGCTCGGGCTGGAGTTCGCTCTCGACCTCGTCGACCAAGGACGGGTCGGAAGTGGCGCCGGTGTACACGACGCAGGTGTTCACCCACACGGACCAGAACACGGTCGACGTGTTCCTCACCGACCTGCCGATCGACCGACTGCTGAACCCCACCGACGGGCTGGGCGACCTCTCAGGGTCGATCGTGCACGTGCACCTGTTCCTGATGCCCAAGGCCGGGCGCACACCCATCGACACGTCGGCGTGCAACTCGACGGTGCGCCACATGATCGTCGCGCAAGGGGCGGCGGGGCTCTACGGCGGCGGCGGGTTCCTGTATCCGTCGAGCGACGCGGACGAAGCGACGTTCAGCGCGACGCTCGAGGACGCGTCACTTCGCCTCATTCGCCAGAGCACCGGGTTCGCGGACCGGCTCGGGCCGGCACGGGCCGAGGGGTCGTTCACCGCCACGCGCGACGATGCGCGGGCGCGGGCCCTGCAGGGACGGTTCGCTCGGATGAGCGAAGCGCTGACTGAAGTAAAGTGACGCCGGCGTGCGTCAGGGCTTGAGGGCGCTGCGCATCGCGGCGGAGACCTCGGCGCTCAGTTGGCGGGTGTCGGCGCGATCGATCATCTTGAGGGCGGGATCGAGGCGGCCCTCGGCCTGCATGAGCATCGCGACGGTGAGCCACGCGGCCGCCGTGTTCTCGCGCTGGGCGAATTCGACGACGCGGACGACGAGGTCTCGCATCTCGTGCTCGGGGCCGACGGAGTCGCGCGGGAGCGCGGAGTCGGCGAGGGCCGGGTGCCGCGCGTACACCTGACCGATGAGTTCGACGCCTTCCCGCGTGCGCCGGGAATCGATGAGCGCCAGCGCCAGAGCGCGGGCCGCCTCGGCGTCGTCGGGGTGCTGGCGCGTGAACATCCGAAGCAGCACGACGGCCTCGTCGGGCGTGCCGTCGTACAGGCGATTTCCCGCCTTCTCGAACGCATTCAGCCGGGCCTCGGGGTCGGCCGCTCCCATGGGCGGCTGCCCGGGCGGCGCACCATTCGGGCCGCCGGCCAGCACGAACGGGTCAAGGCCGGTGGGGTCCAGCATGGTGTCATTGGGGGCGTACGTGTCGTTGCCGAACGTGGAAGGGGCTCCGACGCTGTCGAAGTAGCCGCGCATGCCGCACGGCGAAAAGCCGTCGAGCAGCATCTGGTCACGTCGCGACAGGCGGGATCGGAGCATGGTCGGCCAGAGCATTCTCCCGATCGCGATGTTGTCGCCTGAGCGGAGCACGTCGGGATCGACGCGCATGGGAGGGACGGCGCGACCGGGGAGCACGCGCGGCTGGCCATAGCGATCGGGCACGACACGACCGCGAAACGGATCGTCCCCGCGCACATCGGGCATCCCGGCGGGCGT
The DNA here is from genome assembly GCA_964564695.1 of uncultured Phycisphaeraceae bacterium. Taxonomy (GTDB): domain Bacteria; phylum Planctomycetota; class Phycisphaerae; order Phycisphaerales; family UBA1924; genus CAZMCC01. The sequence continues at coordinate 14,220 of CAZMCC010000064.1, forward strand.
GGCGCTGGGTGCGGGCGCATCGGCGTACTCGGGCAGCAGCACCCCGCCCTTCTTCCCGATGCCGCGCGGGGCCGAGGACTTGACGCCCAGACCTTTGATCTTCACCGACGGCAGCGCGTACCGCTGGTTCGCCGACGACGTCTTGCGTGTCACCCCCTGGCGCTTGAGGATGTCGTCGCGCCGGTCGAGCGGCGAGGGGGGAGACGTCGATTGCGCGTGCGCGACGCCCGCGGCTCCGATGAGCAGTGCCGCTCCGATCACACTCACAGTCCGATTCCGCGTCATGCTGGCTCGTTTCAGGATTTGAGGGCCGAGCGCATCGCCGTCACCACGTCCGCTCTCAGGCCGGCGGCGGCGGCGTTCTCGATCATCTTCAGCGCCGGCTCCGTGCGCCCCTCGCCCTGCATGAGGGCGGCCGCCGTGAGCCACGCCGCGGGTGTGTTGACCTTGTGCGCGTGCTGCACGACGCGGACGACGAGGTCGCGCAGCTCTCGCTCGGGGCCGACGGCGTCGGCGGGGAGCGCGGCCGACGCCAGCGCCGGGTTCGTCGCGTAGACCTGCCCCATGAGCTCCACGCCTTCGCCCGTGCGCCGGGCGTCGATGAGCGCCAGCGCCAGAGCCCGCACCGCCTCGGTGTCGCCGGGGTGGCTCTGCGTGTATGACCGGAGGATGACGACGGCCTCGTCGGGCTTGCCGTCGTAGAGCTGGTTGCCGGCGCGCTCGAAGTCGCTCGGGCCGGCGCCGGAGCCCGCCTCGCCGGTCGCCGGAGCGCCGGCTGCCGATCCGGCGGGCGCGATGGCCCCGCTCACGAGCGGATCGGCGGATTGCGGGGGCGTGACAAGAGCGCGGGGATCGACGACCGACCTGCGGTCGGCGCTGAACGAACGAGGATCTCCATGTCGCGGGGCGATGAAGCCGGCCCGGCCCGGCGCGCACGGGCGCTCATCCTGCACGCGCCTGTGCAGCGCCCGCCCGCGCTCGACAACCCCGATTCCCGGCCGGTTCACCGTTGAGTCCTTGGTGTTGGAATCGCCCTGCACCGCCGGGTCAGTGGTACTCGGGCGCCGCATGATCGCCGGGGCGGCGGCGGAAAGCCCCCTTGCCGCCGTGGGATCTGGCCGCGCGGTTCCGGGAACGCCAAGCTGCGATTGCCCGCCCGGAGCGTGTGGGGACCGTGCGGCGTTCGGGCTCTCCGACTGCGGCAGCAACGAGCCGCCCGTGCGCCCGATGCCGCGGGCCGGCGCCGACCTGGTCGCGGAGGCCTTCGATTTGATCGCCGACCGCCCGGGGCTCGGCCCCGCCTGCTGCGCGATGACGGGCATCGCAAGACCGATGATGGCCGCGGTCGAGATCAGCCAAGGTGCTCTGCGTGTCCCCATGGGCTGTCTCCGGCGCGTTCGAGCCCGCTGATGCAGTATGCCACGTCCACCCGGCCCGGCAATGCCCGAACCGACGGTTACCGGCGGAGGGCCGAACGGATCGAACTCGAAACATCGGCCTTCAGGGCCACGGCGTCGGCCCGGTCGACCATCTTCAGGGCCGGGTCACGCCGGCCTTCCGCCTGCATGAGCACAGCGGCCGTCAGCCACGCCGCCGGGGTGTTCGACTTGTGCGCCTGCGAGACGACCCGCACCACGAGCTCGCGCAGCTCCTGCGGCTGACCCACGGCGTCGGCGGGAATCGGCGCCGACGCGAGGGCGGGGCTCTGGGAGTACGCCTTGCCCATGAGCTCGATCCCCTCGACCGTGCGACGGGCGTCGAGCAGCGCGAGCGCCAGCGTGCGAGCCGCGCCGACGTCGGCGGGGTTCGAGCCCACGTACGAACGAAGCGTCACGATCGCCTCGTCGGGCTTGGCGTCGCGCAAGCGCTTGGCGGCGGCGTCGGGAATGCTCAACACAGGTTCAGGGTCGACCAGCGGGCGTGCCGCCGCGACGGACTTGTTGCCGTCCGCGATGAACGGATCGACGCCTTCGCTGTTGAGCATGATGCCGTCGGGCGCGGCTCCGTCGACGAAACCCTTATCGTTCTGCAACTCGCCCGGGCGGCATATCGGGTCGCGGCGCGCCTCCGCACCGCGGGCCCGTTCGCGGGCGGTGATGGCGTTGACGATGGCGGGGTTGTCCTGCGAGGCGAGGACGTCCGGGTCGATCGGCGCGAGCGGGTCGGGTTCCGGTCCGCGTCCAGTTTGCACAAACCGATACCCGGACGGCTTCTCCACCAGTCTCACTGACTGCGGCCCCCTGGCGAGCGTCGGCACGTCGGGGTTGTACTCCGCGACGGGGATCGTGGCGTCGGGCTTGAAGATGTTCCGCGGCGCCCGCAGGCGCCCATCGGGGTTGAATTGCTGCTTGCTGAAGACGCCGGGGGCGAAACGCCCACCCTGGTAGCGACCATGGATCGGGGGTCCGTTCCCGGGCCTTGGGGTGGTGGCCCCGGCGCCCGGGCGGTAGACGGCGGGCTGCGCTGCCGCGGGCATGGCAACGCCCGTGAGCAGGAGCAGCCCCACTCCCATCATCAACGACAGCCGGCTATGCGCCATTGGACGATCGCCTCCCCACGAACCCGTCCCCCTGACAACACCTTAGTTCTATGACGCCAGGAAGTCGTGGCGGTTCCCCTGGCAATCGGCGCATTGGACGACCGGACCGACTCCGGTGCGTCCGAATCGTTCAATACGGCAAGTTTGGGAAGTAAAGAACCCGGCGGGGGGCGCGAGTCGGCTAAATCAGCCATTCCTGCCCGTTCGGGTCGGCCTCGAGGCAGGCGTGCTCGCGGGGCTTGAGCTGGCCGTAGGTCGTCATGCCGCGGATCGGCGGCGAGTAGATATGAAGGGTGACGAGGTCCTTGCCGGGGGCCTGCAGGTTGGCGACCTGGTGGATGTCGGCGTCGTCGGCGGCACAGATGTAGCCGGGCTGCATCTCGGCGGTGCCGGTGGGGCAGACCTGGCCCGAGTCGCGGAGGCGGTAGCGGACCTCGGTGCCGGTGCCCTCGATGACGCGGAAGGCGCAGCTCACGCCGCGGTGGTCGTGGATGGCGGTGACGTCGCCGGAGCGCCAGCACAGGGCGAGCAGCTCGAACCACTGGGTCTCGCAGATGGTGTTGCGCCGGTAGCCGCGGACGCCGAAGCTGCACGCGGGCTCGATGTCGGCGCGGGTGATGCTGAGCTCGCGGAGCATGCCGCTGAGCACGCCGAGGTCGGCCCGCCCGTTGAGCCCGTTGAGATAGTCGATCACCCCGGCGAGCTTGGGGAAGCGGTCGCGTGCGGGAGCCTCAGGCGGCCTGACGCTGGGGGTGAGAGTGGTCACGGAACTCAGTATATCACAGAGCCCACGATCGCCTCGGCCAGGTACTCGTACTGGGCGAAGGTGTTGTAGATCTGGGCCGAAATGCGAACGGACCGGGCCGGCGGGGCAGGAAAGTTGTTGATGGGGGCCTGAACGCCCCAGTCCCGGATCAGGCGGTTCTGAATGGGGTCGTGATATCTTGTCGGAATCCCGTTCTCGGACGGGGAGCGGTCGGGGATGCGGATCGTCGCCATCGAGCCGATCATCGACTCGGGCGCGGCCAGCGGCGAATCGAAGCGTTCGCACAGCAGTTTGCGGGCCGCGAGGGCGAGGTCGCGGTTGTGCTTCATAATCCCCGGCCAGCCGCCGGGGAAGATCTTCTCCATCACGCGCACGCACTCGCCCGCGACGATCCACGGGCTCGCGTCCATCGAGCCGACGTAGTCGAACTCGAGGCGGTAGCGCGAGCGGTCGGTGCGGAGCGAGTTCGCCCCGTGCGAGATGATCACCGGCCGGATCCCCTTGCGCCAGTCCTCGCGCACATACAGGAACGCGCACCCCTTGGGGGCGCACACCCACTTGTGGAAGTTGCCCGTGTAGTACGCGGGGTTGATGCGCGAGATGTCGAGCGGGAGGAATCCCGGCGCGTGGGCCCCATCCACCAGTGTGTCGACGCCGCGGCGTTCGAGCTCGCGGACGATCCGCTCCACCGGCATGATCAATCCCGTCGGGCTTGTGATGTGGCTCACCATCGCGAGCTTCGTCCGCGACGTCACCTTCGCGAGGATGGCCGCGAGCGCCTGATCCTCATCCTCAATCGGGAACGGCACGTCCGCGTTCACCATGACGACGCCGTGCTTCTCCACCGCCCACCGGAGCACGTTGTTGCACGCGTTGTACTCGTGCGTGCTCGTGATGACCTCGTCGCCGGGCGAAAAATCGAGATTCCGCAGCACGGCGTTCACCCCGGCCGTCGCGTTGAACACAAACGCGAACCCCTCGGGGTCGCACCCGACGAACTTCGACATCTCCGCCCGCGAGTCGTCGAGCCCGACCTCAAGCTCCTCGACGAAGAAGCGGATCGGCTCGGCCTCCATCCGCTGGCGCACGCGCTCCTGCGCAATGAGCACCTGGCGGGGCGTGGCCCCGAAGCTGCCGTGGTTCAGGAAGACGAGCGACTTATCGAGCAGGAAGTGGTCGGCGTACGCGGACCAGCCCCCCGCCGCAGGTCTCTGCCCGGGGGCATCCCCCCCACTTGCGTCAAGCCGTGACATCGAGCACCCGTCCCAAGGCGACGCCCGTCGCGGCGGTGTTGCGGTCGGCGGGGGCCGCGTGCAGCGGCAGGGAACCCGACTTGGTTAAGGGAGCGTCAAAGTTGACACCCCCCGGCACGACGCCCGCGCTCAGGCGGCCGATTCGGGCGGCTCGCGGCGCGCCCGCGGAGCGGTTCTGACGCGCCGCCGCCGCGCCGGCCCCCGCTCCAGGTCCTGATCCGACAGCGCCATTTCCGCCGACTGTCATGTCCATCGAGGCATCCTACGCAGAAAACACGCTCGCGCCCCGCACGTTTCACCGACTACCATGCTCTGGGCACGCCCGCAGGACGCGGTCGCGCGCCCCTTTTTCCCGCGGAGGACGCTGCCCCCATGCCCCAGAGCCAGACCAGCACGCCCAACGCGGCGCCCGAGCCGCGCCGCTCGTTCGACTCCGAAGTCCGCAGTCTTAAGGAGCGGCTCCTGCGCGAGGCGACCCTGGCGATCGGCATGCTCGAGGGGGCCCTCGACGCCCTGTGGAAGCTCGACCGCACGGCCGCCCAGACCATCCGCGAGCGCGACGACCGCGTCGACGCCGAAGAAGTCGCGATCGAGGAGTCGGCCCTGCGCCTGCTCACCCTCCAGGCCCCGGTCGCCCGCGACCTGCGCCTGCTCACCTTCGTCCTCAAGGTCAACGCCGACCTCGAGCGCATCGCCGACCACGCCAAGGGCATCGCCAAGGTCGTCAAAAAGTTCCCGTCGGGCGAACCGCCGAAATGGCCGACCGCGCTGGTCGAGCTCGGCCAGCGCGTGCCGATGGCGTGCCACCAGCTGCTGCGGGCCCTGCTCGACGAAGACGCCGACGCGGCCCGAGCCGTCGTCGCCAACGACCAGACCATCGACACCCTGCACCGCCAGCTCTTCGAAGAGACTCTCGACCTGATGGGCACGCAGCCCAACAGCCAGGCGACGGGGCTGCTCGTGTACCGGCTCGGGCGCGAGCTCGAGCGCATCGGCGACCTGCTCACGAACATCGCCGAGGACATCATCTATCTGCGCACGGGGCAGATCGTCCGCCACGAGCGCAAGCGGCTGGGGATTCAGGGGCAGGCGTAGGGCGGCATCGGGTGCCACTACCGACCGCTTTGGGTCGGTAGTGTGCCTTGCCCGATTCGCACAACGCCACTACCGACGCAAAGCCGTCGGTAGTGGCGCCCCCAGCAATCATCCACTCGCTCGCGCTCGCGTCTCTTATCCGGGGCTACTTCACCTTCAGCGCCGCCTCAAGCAGCTGCACGAAGTCATCCCCCGCCGGATGCCCGTGCCAGATCAGCTTGCCGTCGCGCCCGATCAGGAACGCGTGCGGGATGCCCGTGACGCCGTAGGCCGCGCCGGCCTCGCTGCCCAGGCCGACGGCGTAGCTCATCCCGTCGCCCTTGCCATCGACGAACTTCTCGACGGGCGCCCCCGTCTGGTCCGTCAGCGACAGGATCACGAGCCCGTCGCCCGCGTGCTTCTTGTGCAGGTCGTTGAGGTGCGGGATCCCCGCGACGCACGGCCCGCACCACGTGGCCCAGAACTCGACCACCACCACCTTGCCCTTGAGCGACGCGAGCGTGGGCGGCTTCTCGCCCTTCCAGTTCTTCCACGCCGTCGCGGTGATCTCCGGCGGGCCGCCGGCCTCGCCGACGCTCGTGCCGACCTTCGGCGATTCGCTCTTGGCCTTCACCTCGATCGTGCCGCGGCCTTCGGGAACCTTTTGCACGTCGAACGCCGTGACCTTGCCGTCCCGGGTCGCGATCTTCAGGTCCACGTCGTGCAGCCGCTCGAGCGGCAGGCTGTGCGGCCAGTACTTCGTCTTCTTCTCCGGGTCCTTGGGGGCAAAGCCGATGGAGTTCACGACGAGCTCGGGGGCCGTGGAGCTGGCCCAGTAGCCGATGCGGACGTGATCGCCGACCTTGCGCTTGATCTCGTCGAGCGGGATGAGGTACGTGTCGACGCGGATCTTGGCGCCCTTCTCTTCGACGTACTGGATCGCCCCGCGTCCCTTCGAGTCCTTCTGCAGGCCCGTCGACATCCCGCCGCCGAGCTGCACGCTGTAGTGCAGGCCCGCGAGCGAGGGCCAGGGGTCGAGCGAGTAGTGCCGGTCGATGTCCTTGGTGACCTGCGAGTCGGCGTCGGCGTCGACCACGAGAGTCGAGTTATCCCCGATCTTGCGCCCGTCATCGGTGAGCCCGCCGGTGGCGTCGCCGTCCTTCCACACCACGGCCTGCACATACAGATACGTCCCGTCGCACGCCGTGGACACGCGGAGATCCGGCGTGTCGCACAGCACCGTCGCGGACTTCTGCGGGAACCCGAAGGCGCCGTCGGCCTTGATGTCGGCGAGGGCGGAGGAAGCGAGACCAAGGACAGCGAGGGACGCAAGGACGGTGCGCATGGGATTGGTTCCTTCAGTTGGCTCGGGGGAAGAGTACCGCATAAGAGCCGCGAGCGCAAGCGAGCGAGTACGAGCCCCGAGCGGCAGCGACGGGCCACGGCGACAACCGTCTGTCCGCGGCCGTCGCCGAAACGGCTGCACCCGTGAGTCGCTTCCGCTCCTGGCTCTTATCCCGTTGTGCGTCGGACAACCCCGCGCCGTGCCACCGAGCAGCGGAGCTTTGGCCGCTGCTCGGTGCTTCTTCGCGGGGAGCGTCGGACAACCTGGCCGCCTCGCGAGCGCCGTCCAACGCACCGGGCTCCACCCAAAGCCGCGGAGCCCGGTGGCACGGGTTATGGATTCGGTGCCACGCCCCCGTCTCTTATACCTTCCTATCCAGCAACCGATACTGCACCGCCTCCGCCACGTGCGCGAGCTCGAGCCGCTCCGACCCCGCCATGTCCGCGATCGTCCGCGCCACCCGCCGGATCTTGTCGTACGCGCGGGCCGACAGCCCCAGTTCCGTCAGCGCCTGCCCCAGCGTCGTCCGCGCCTCGTCGCTCATCGGCGCAAGCGTGTCGAGCTGTCGCCCGCTCAGGCGCGAGTTCGGCGTCGTCGGCCCCTGCCGCTCGATCTGCTTCCGTCGCGCCTTCGCCGCCTCGTCACGCATCTGCGCCGAGCTCGTTCCCGTCGGCGCACTCTGCAACTGCTTCCACGGCACCGCCGGCGCCTCCACATGAATATCGATCCGGTCGATCAACGGCCCGCTCAGACGCGACAAGTAGTTGTCCATCGCCCGCCGCCCGACCTGATCCACCGGCATATCCCCCTTGGGCGTCGGGTTCATCGCGCACACGAGCATGAAGCTCGCCGGGAACCGCACCGCCGAGTGCGACCGCGCGATCGTCACCACGTGGTCCTCCAGCGGCTGCCGCAGCGTCTCGAGCACGGCCCGCGGGAACTCCGGCAATTCATCGAGGAACAGCACGCCGCGGTGCGCGAGCGAGATCTCACCCGGACGCGGGATCGCCCCGCCCCCGACGATCGCGGCCGAGCTGGCCGTGTGGTGCGGTGTGCGGACCGGGCGCATCGTCACCAGGCTCTGCCCCGGCGCAAGCTGCCCCGCCGCGGAGTAGATCCGCGTGATCTCGATCGCTTCATCGGGCGTGAGCGCCGGCAGCACGCCCGGCAGCGCCCGGGCCATCATCGACTTCCCGGTCCCGGCCGGCCCCAGCATGAGCAGGTTGTGAGCCCCACTTGTCGCGATCGTGATTGCACGCTTCACCGCCTCCTGTCCCCGCACCTCCGCGAAATCCACCGGCGCCTCGACCGTCGTCAGCAGCCGCTCAATATCCACCGGCGGCATCGGCGAGGGCTGAATGTGCCCAGTGAGCAGCCCCACCACTTCCGTGAGCGTCCGCACGCCGACCACCTCGACCCCCGGCACGACCGCGGCCTCGGGCGCGTTGTCCATCGGCACCACCACGCCCGCAAACCCGCGCTGCTTCGCGAGCGACGCCAGGGCGATGACGCCGCGGATGGGGCGGATGCGGCCGTCGAGGGCCAGTTCACCGGCGAACATGTACTTGCGCGGGTCGAGGCCGGGCGCCGATGAAAGCGTGGTGGCCGTAGGCCGGTCGCTCACGCTCCGGGTTCGTTCGGGCCCCCCCGCCGCCCCAGCCACCGGCATCTTGATCATCCCCGCCGCGATCATCACGCACACCGCGATCGGCAGGTCGTACAGCGGCCCTTCCTTCTTGACGTCCGCCGGCGCGAGGTTGATGAGCAGCCGCCCGCCCGGGAACCAGTACCCCGCGTTGGTCATCGCCGAGCGGACGCGCTCGATCGATTCCTTGACGGCCGTGTCCGGCAGCCCGACCACGATCTGCTTGGTGATGTCCCCCTCGTAGATGTCGACCTCGACCTCGCAGGCGAGGGCGTCGATCCCTTGGAGCAAGTAGGATTGGACTCGGGCGAGCATGGGCGGCGTCAGTATACCGAACGGGGGGCGAATATGGCAAGCGAGCACGTTTTCCCGAGTGTTTCCGAATCCGCTACGGCCGCCCGCAACGCATTCGCGGATTTCGGCGACCTCGATCGCCCCGCGATCCTCCGAGCGATCGCGAGGGGAACCGACGCCGCCCGGGCCGAGATCATCGCGACCTGCGCCCAAGAGACGGCCCTGACGCCCGAAGAGCTCTCCCCCGAGTTCG
>CAZMCC010000065.1:0-22624 GCA_964564695.1 uncultured Phycisphaeraceae bacterium
TGCGGCGAGGTCGGCGATGGGGAGGGTGGAGGAGAGGAGGGCGGAGAGGGGGTCGAGGTGGGGGGTGGGGTGGGCGCGCGGGGGGGGCGGCCTAGGTGCCGGGATCAGCGGGCAGGGTGGCGGGGGAGGCGATCACGATTTCGCCAATATACCCAAATCGTGGTTTTTGTCGAGGGGGTGTTTGGTGTTTTGGCGGATTTTGGGATCGCGGCCGTGGGGCCTCAGTTGATTGGGTGGTGCACCGCCTGCTTCCGCAGGCGGCTCTGATCAAACGGGTGCGATCAATAGGTGAAGTTGGCGCTGGGGTCGGTGGAGCCGGGGGCGGCGCCGCCGGCGTTGCCGTTGATGGCGCCGGCGGTCGTGGCGTTGACGACAAGGCAGACATTTCCGGCGACGATGCTCCAGTTGACGGTGGTGTTGCCGCTGCACGTGTTTCGGGCGATGACGTTGCCGGCGCTGAGCGCCTGGACGCCGAGCGCGTTGGCGGTGCAGTTGTTGGAATCGACGCGGTTGTCGCCGCCCTGGATGAAGATGCCGGCCATGGTGTTGGCGTTGCAGTTGTTGTCGCGCACCAAGGACCTGAGGTTGATGACGATGCCGCTCTCGCCGTTGTTCTCGGCGACGCAGCCGATGATGCTGCTGCCCGATCCGGGGGTGAATCCCGAGCCTGTGTTGGAGTACGCGGTGCAGGCGGTGAATACGGCGCCGCTGCCGCTGTTGAACCCCTGAGAGCCGTTATCGCGGGCGGAGCAAGCCGAGAGCATGGCGCCGACGCCGACGCTGAAGCCCAGGCCGGTGTTGTCGCGGGCGGTGCAGTCGGACACGATCCCGTTGGTGGCGATGGTGATGCCCTGGAGGTTGGCGCTGGCGGCGCAGCCGCGCACGACGGCGTTGCTGCCGGCGCGCAGGCCGAAGGTGGTGTTGGCCGATGCGGTCAAGCTCTCGATGACGGCGTTGGTGGTGGTGCTGAGGTTGACGCCGTTGGACCCCCAGGCGGTGACGACGCCGTTGCGGACCATGACGTTGTCGCGGGAGCCGTCGCTGGCGACGGCGTCGAGCGAGCCGGGGACGCCGAGGAGGGCGAAGCCGCACAGGTCGAGGGAGACGTTGCTCGCGGCGATCTCGATGCCGTACTTACCGACGGCGCCGGTGAGGTTCCCGGTGAGGTAGTAGCTGCCGGGCTGGGTGATGCGGAAGAGGCTGTCGGCGTCGCCGGGGGTGTTGGCGGCGTTGATCGCGGTGCGGGGCTCGACTTGGGCGAGGGGTTTCTGGGTGGGGGTTATGGGGCCGGGGGGTGGGTCGAGGGGCCCCGCCCACACGGCGGAGAGGGGCGCGGCGGCGGCCAGGAGCGCGGTGAGGGCGAGAAGCCGCGCGAGGGTGGGGAACGGAATCATGATGGGGTGTTCTCCGGCCGTGCACGGGGGAGTGCGGCGGCTGGAGTGGAATATACATGACGGTTTTGGAGGGGGCCGTGCGGAATGGCGCCGAGATCTCAAAGCTGATCTCGGTGGCACGGATCGTGGTGCCGTCGGCCGGCGGTGAAGGGGGTGGATGGGGGGGATACTCGGCGCTGGTGGCGCTGTATGGGCGGTATTGGGCGGGGTGAATCGCATCGAAGTCCCAAAGCGGACTTCGATGGCACGGGCACGGGGCATGGCGGGCGGGTCCGTCGATGTCACCTGCCGCGGCCGTGGGTTGCTGGGCGTGGTTAGCAGCGAGTGTTCTGCCGCCACCGTCCCAAAGCGGCCGGTGACGGGCACCCCGCCCAGGGGTGGCGGCCACCGCCCTCAGTCTTGGGTCAGTCGTGTTCGATGCTCAACGCCAGCCGTCCGCGCGCAGTCATGACGCATGTGTCACATGCGTCACGAGCGGAAAGACTGAAGGTGACGAATGTCTCGTCTGTCACGTTGAGGGGCACGTCATTTTGCATCTCGAAGTCGGTACGAAGAATGACAACGCCGGGACCATCGATCAGCAGTTCTGTGGCCGTTGAGTCGATTGTTCGAGACAATCGATCGTCGTGGGGGAACACCGGCTGATCGCCATAGGTATATTTGGCGCGAAGCGGTCCGACCTCTCTGAAGTTGCCGACAAGCCGATCGGAGGGGCGCTCGAGACTGAATTCGGCGACCATCTTGTGGAAAGGAAAGACCAGTCGCGAGACTCCAGGCACTGTTACATACAAATATATGCTAACCCGAATTTGACTATCATTCTTGAAATGATGCCCGGTTGTTGGATTTTGTCGATTCAGAAGATGCCTAAATGTGGCTTTGAGCGGCTCAACCGTGGGAGCCTGAGAAGCCGGAACAAGTAGGCGTAGGAGGTCGCCTCTACGCGCAGTCCGTACCCGAGTGCCGTCTCGCCACGGCACTTCAAACTCGATACTGTCCCCCGCTTGATTGCCAAAGCGGGGATTGATGACGAGATACGGCCGACGCGTTGTGGAAAACAGAAGTGCCACCACGGTAGCGTTGTGGCACGCAATGACAAGATGTGCAAGGAGCTCCGGCGCGAGCTCGTGAAAATGGGACCGAAGTTGAGACAGCCACGTTGACGATTCGGTGTTCGTTGCGCCGGGAATGGCACGGCTGCGTTCGTCGATTCCGATCAACCAAAGGACGGAATCTGAGCCACAAGAATTGCAGTGCGCTCCGAGGCGTCGCGCCGCCTTGTGCACATCTGGCCAATTGGTCTTCAGTTCAACACGATCGTCTTCGATGGGCTGCCCAGCCAGTGCTCGGTCGGCGATCTGCAGCACCCAATATTCGAGCTGGTCGTTTCTCACCGGAAGCGATGTTACTCACTCTGCTCCAACACCGCCATAAACGCCCCCTGCGGGATCTCGACGCTGCCGATCGACTTCATCCGCTTCTTGCCTTCCTTCTGTTTGTCGAGGAGCCTGCGTTTGCGGCGATCCTCGTCGCCAAGGCGTCTTACGCCGAGCGGCGCTGGGTGCGTTCCTTGGCTTGGCGCTGGTGCTCGAGCAACTCGTTATTGGCCTTGGTCCAGTAGTCGAGGAGCTGCTGGGGCGTCATGCCGCGCGTCTCCTGCTGGATGCGCTCCTGCCCCTGACGCTTCATGTCGACGCAGTCAAATGTCTTCTTCATACTGGATCACCTCGGCGGGTGAGTGGATGGCAAGGTCGCGGTAGCCGCGCACGGCGTTTACGCCATTGTATTTCGGTCCCTTGTCGACGTGCACGATGTGCTTGAAGTTCCAGCTCACGAGGATGTCGCACAGCGTGACGGTCGCGAGTGCCACGTGGAGGGCGTCTTCCGCGGACTTGTCGGAGACGATCCCCGCGGTCAAATAGGCCGCTTGGAGCTGCAAGGACTCGGGCGTGACCAGGGCAGATTCGGCGAGGCCGGAGAAGTCGGTGTACCAAGCCCGGACCTGCTCCGGGGCGGCCGCGAGTTCGCGCTCGATCACGGCGGAGACCACAAGGCTGAAGCGACCGGCGCGAACCTGATCGAAGAACGACCGACTGTGCGCGTCGAACTCGGCGTCAAATACCCCGCCGAACACGGATGTGTCGGCGTAAACCCGCCTGGGCTGCATCGGTCGAGGGCTCACTCACTCTGCTCCAACACCGCCATAAACGCCCCCTGCGGGATCTCCACGCTGCCGATCGACTTCATCCGCTTCTTGCCTTCCTTCTGCTTGTCGAGGAGTTTGCGTTTGCGGCTGATGTCGCCGCCGTAGCACTTGGCGGTGACGTTTTTGCGGAAGGCCTTGATGGTTTCGCGGGCGATGACCTTGCCGCCGATGGCGGCCTGGACGGGGATCTCGAACTGGTGGCGGGGGATCTGCTCTTTGAGCTTGGAGACGAGGAGGCGGCCGCGGTATTCGGCCTTGTCGCGGTGGACGATGATGCTGAGGGCCTCGACGGGGTCGCCGTTGACGAGGATGTCGAGCTTGACGAGGTTGTCGGCGCGGTAGCCGTTGCCCTCGTGGATGAGCTCGTAGTCCATGGTGCCGTAGCCGGAGGTGATGCCCTTGAGCTTGTCGTAGAAGTCGTAGATGATCTCGGCGAGGGGGACCTCGAAGCTGACCATGTCGCGGGTGTCGGAGACGAAGGACTGCTGGCGGTAGATCGCACGGCGTTCAAGACACAGCTTCATCACGTCGCCGATGTATTCCTTGGGGAGGATGATGTCGACCTTGCAGATGGGCTCGCGGATCTCCATGATCGTGCCGGGGTCGGGGAGGTCGGCGGGGTTGTGGACCTCGATGAGGGCGTTCTCGCCCTCTTGCGGCAGGACGGTGATGTCGCGGTTGGCGAGGGCCTTGTGGTTGCTGCCGCGCATGAGGACGCGGTAACTCACCGTCGGCGCGGTCTGGATGATTTCTACGTCGCCCTCGCGCTCGAGGCGCTCCTGGACGATGTCCATGTGAAGCAGGCCGAGGAAGCCGCAGCGGAAGCCGAAGCCGAGGGCGTCGGAGTGGACGGGCTGGAAAGTAAAGCTCGAGTCGTTGAGGCTGAGCTTCTGCATGGCCTCGCGGAGCTCTTCGAAGTCGTTGCCCTTCTGGTCCTCGGTGGTGGCGGGGTAGAAGTCGCAGAAGACCATCTGCACCGGGGGCTTATAGCCGGGGAGGGCCTCTTCGGCGGGGTATTTGTCGAGCGTGATGGTGTCGCCGACGCGGACGTCTGCGAGCGTGCGGATCGCGGCGACGACGTAGCCGGTTTCGCCGGCGGAGATCTGCTGCACGCGGATGGGCTTGGGGGTGTACTTGCCCAGCTCGGAGATCTGGAACGTGCGGCCGGTGCCCATCATGCGGATCTTGTCGCCGACGGAGAGCTCGCCGTCCATCATTCGGACGTAGACGATGACGCCGCGGTAGTCGTCGTAGACGGCGTCGAAGATGAGGCCGCGGGTCTGGGGGACGACCGGATCGCGCGGCGGGGGGAAACGGTCGCAGATGGCGGCGAGCAGCTCGGGGATGCCCTTGCCGGACTTGGCGGAGACGTAGATGCAGTCCTCGGCCTTGAGGCCGAGGACCTGCTCGATCTCCATGGCGATGTCGTCAGGGCGGGCGGAGGGGAGGTCGATCTTGTTGACGACGGGGATGAGTTCGAGGTCTTCGTTGATGGCGAGGTAGGCGTTGACGACCGTTTGCGCCTGGACGCCCTGGGTGGCGTCGACGACGAGCAGGGCGCCTTCGCAGGCCTTGAGGGCGCGGGAGACCTCGTAGTTGAAGTCGACGTGGCCGGGGGTGTCGATGAAGTTCATCATGAAGAGCTCGCCGTGGGAGTCGGCGGAGCCCTTGATGGACTTGTGTTCGCCGGCGTCGTCGGCGGGGGCCTCGAACTCCATCTCGAGCTCGTCACTTTTCGCGCCGGGTTTGTGGCGGTGCATGACGGTGACGGCGGAGGCCTTGATGGTGATGCCGCGTTCGCGCTCGATGTCCATGGAGTCGAGGATCTGTTCCTTGGCTTCGCGGGCGGAGACGGCGTTGGTGGCCTGGAGGAGGCGGTCGGCGAGGGTGCTCTTGCCGTGGTCGATGTGGGCGATGATCGAGAAGTTACGGATGAACTTGCGGGGGTGGGGAGGCATTGGAGGGGGATGGTAGGGGGAGGGCAATGGGCAGTGGGCAATGGGCAGTGGGGAAGGAGAGCGGATTCACGCAATTCCCATTGCCTATTGCCCATTCCCTATTGCCTGCCGCCGGTCGCTATGCGAGCTTCGCAGCCTGCGGTGCGGCCGCCTGGAACCCGAGCGACGCTCGCCACGCGGCCCAGGCGGCGAGGGCGGCGGTGGCGGAGAGGGTGGCGAGGCCGGGGGCGGCGGTCCAGGTGGAGAGGGAGGCCACGAGGGGGACGTTGAGGGCGATGGTGATGATGTAGAGGTAGGCGATGGCGCCGAGGATGCCGACGCGGACGAGGGTGAAGACCAGGCCGGCGGCGCCCAGGAGGCCGACGAGGGCCGAGGGGCTGATGAGCGAATCGACGCCCTTGGCGAAGAGGGCGAGGAACATGAGGATGGTGGTGAGGGTGTAGACGATCCAGGCGCGGCCGCGGACGAGGTAGTCGAGGCCGACGACCATGAGGGTGCAGAAGAGGGTGAGGAGTGCGGCGCCGCTGATGGGGCTGGTGATGTGGCTGACGATGAACATCGAGCCGGCGAGGGTGTAGGGGTCGGGGCGGAGGATGGCGCGGGCGGGCTCGCCGAGGGCGGGGGCGATGAAGGTGGAGAGGAGGGTGAGGGCGGAGTAGGCGGTGGCGAGGGCCGTGCCGAGGAGGAGGTCGCGGCCGATGCGGGGGTTGCGCCAGTCGCCGGTGACGAGGCGTGCCCAGCCGACGAGGGCGCCGGGGTTTCGCTTGCGGACGATGGGCTCGAGGGCGATGTAGAGCAGGACGGTGAGCATGCTGAGCCACAGGGCCCGGGCCACGGGCCGCCCGATGACGTCGAAGGTGAGGATGTCGGCGAGGCTGTGGCGCGGGAGGATGAGGGAGAGGAACTCGGCGATGAAGAGGGCGGCGCCGAGGGTGAAGGCGCCGCGCATGTCGGAGCGGCGCTTGCGGACGTTGAGGCGGGCGATGGCCATTGCGGAGATGAGGCCGATGGTGATGAGGATGCCGCCGAACATTTCGGCGAGGTTGGTGCCCATGACGCCGTCGGCGGGGGCGGCGGGGATGGGGTCCCAGGGGCCCATCACGGCGAAGGTGACGAGGCGCTCGCCGAGGGCGGCGGCCTCGATGCGGCACTTGATGGGGCCGACGGCGTCGGGGATGTTGGGGAGCACGCCGACGTAGGCGAAGCGGCGGTCGGCGCCGACGGGCGGTGTGCGGAGCGAGCGCGTCGGGGTGAGGTCGCTCGGGTTGAAACCGGCGGCGATGAGGGCGGTTTCGAGGCCGGCGGGCGGGCCGGTGAAGAGGGGCTCGGGATCGGTGGGGGCGAAGGTGTCGGCGGGGAGGGGCTCGAAGCCGGCGTCGTAGGGGACGCGGGAATAGCGGATGAGCTGGCCGCGGGCGCCGAGGGTCATCATGACGTGGCCGGGCTCGCGCCACGGCGGGTCGCCCGGGGTGATGGCGCGGCGGAACCACGCGAGCGGATAGAGCTTGCTGGGGCTCTGGCGGAACCAGAAGGTGGTGGCGGAGGGAGAGCCGGCGGCGAGGGCGGCGTCGCGCTGGCGGACGAAGCCGCGGCGGGTGAGCCAGGCCTGGAGGGGGAGGTCGTTGGAGTAGCCGAAGGACTCGTCGGCGGGCGGTGCGGTGTTGCCGAGCGCGATCGAGAGGTCGCGGGCCTTGGCGGCGAGGGCGTCGGGGGGGAGCGGCGTGGGGGAGCGGGCGATGACGCCGAGGTGGTTGCCCAGATAGAGGATGGCGCCGAGGAAGAGGACGACGCAGGTGAGGGTGAGGGCGGCGGCGCGGGCGGAGATGGCGCCGAATTCGCCGGAGCGGGCGACGAGCTCGGGGGAGGGGGTTTCGCCGGCCGCGAGCGCGGCGGCGAGGGGATCGCCTCCGGGGAGCGCGGCGGCGACGGCGATGGCGCTGGGCGGGCGGTCGGCGGGATCGAACTCGAGGCAGCGGAGGATGACGCGCTCGACGGCGGGGTCGAGGTCGGCGATGTGCTCGCTGGGACGCGTGGGGCGTGTGCCGGTGCGGGTGCGGAGCTCGTCGATGGTGGAGCCGGTGGTGGCGCGCTTGCCGGTGAAGAGCTCGTAGAGGACGAGGCCGAGGGCGAAGATGTCGGAGCGTTTGGTGGTTTCCCTCCCGGCGAGTTGCTCGGGGGCCATGTACGCGGGGGTGCCGATGATGACGGCGGTCTGCTGGGAGTCGGAGGGGGTCGCGATGTGCTCGAGGAGGGCGGCGACGCCGAAGTCGGTGACGCGGGCGTTGCCGCGGCCGTCGAGCATGATGTTCGCGGGCTTGAGGTCGCGGTGGATGACGCCTTGGTCGTGAGCGGCGGCGAGGCCGAAGCAGATCTGGCGGGAGATCTGGACGGCTTTGTCCTGCGGGAGGCGGCCGATTCGGCGGAGGAGTGAGGCGAGGTCTTCGCCGTCGATGTACTCCATTGCGAGGAAGAGACGGGGGGAGGCGGACGGAGTTGTGGCGGGGATTTCGGCGATGTCGTAGACGCGGCAGACGTTGGGGTGGGAGATCTGGCGCGTGAGGCGGACCTCGGCGCGGAAGCGCTCGACCCAGATGGGGTCGGCGCTGTAGCCGGGTGGGAGGAACTTCAGCGCGACGGCGGCGCCGAGCGAGAGGTCGTCGGCGCGGTAGACCTCGCCCATGCCGCCTTTGCCGAGGCGGGCGACGATGCGGTAGCGGGAGATGAGCGTGTCGCCGGGGTTGAAGACGTTGCCGTAGGAAGAGGAGGAGGGAGGGGGCGTGGGGTTGGCGAGGCTGTGGCTGGGGGTGTGGACGGCGGCGGTGGGGGCGGTGATGAGGGAGTGGGGGGAGTGGGGTCCCGCCGGCCCCCCCGAGGGGACGGCGCTGGTGGCGTCGTCGGGGTTGTGGCGCGGGTTGTTGTCGGGTGTGCGGGAGGGCACGGGGGGAGGGTAGACGAGCGTTGATAGCTGCCCGGGCGGGGCGTGTCCGCGCGGTGATTTCATGGTGACGAGCCCGGCGGACAGAGCTCCGCCGGGGCACCCGGTGTGGCGTGCGGCTCTCTCAGCAGCCGGCGGCGGTGTCCTCGAAGTAGGCGTTGATGAAGGCGGAGACGTCGGTGGAGTTTGAGACGCCGTTGTGGTCGAAGTCGGTGACGAGGGTGCCGTTGACCTGGTCGGCGAACCAGTCGTTGATGAATTCGGAGACGTCGGTGGAGTTGACGATGCCGTTCCCGTCCCAGTCGGCGCTGCAGCAGCCCGGGCCGCCGAGGGTGAGCGTGGCGGGGGAGCTGGTGGCGCTGTCGCACGCGTTGGCGACGACAACGTCGTAGGCGCCGGCGTCGGCGGCGGTGACGCTGGGGATGGTGTACGTAGCGGCGGTCGCGCCGTCGATGGGCTTCTCGTCGAGTCGCCACTGGTAGCTGAGCGGGCCGGTGCCGGTGGCGGTGACGGAGAGGGTGGCGGGCTCGCCGGGGCACACGGCCTGGTCGGCGGGCTGGGTGGTGATGCGGGGGGTGTAGACGCCGATGTTCATGTGGATGGTCACGTTGTCGCTGAGCTGGTTCGCCACGGCCATGTCCACGTCGCCGTCCCCGTCGAGGTCGCCCAGGGCGACCGAATTGGGCCCGTCGCCGGCGCCGATATTCACGCGGGGCGCGAAGGCGCCGGCGCCGGTGTTGAGGAGCACACTCGCGTTGTCGCTGTTCTGATTCGTCACGACCATGTCCAGGTCGCCGTCCCAATCGACGTCGCCCAGCGCGACCGAGGTGGGGAAGTCGCCGGCGGCATAGTCCACGCGGGGCGTGAAAACGCCGCTGCCGGTGTTGAGGAGCACGCTCGCGTTGTCGGTGATGATGTTCGCCACGACCATGTCCAGGTCGGCGTCCCCGTCGAGGTCGCCCAGCGCGACCGAAATGGGTGCGTCGCCGGCGGCGTAGTCCACGCGGGGCGCGAACGTGACGGGGCCGATGTTGCGCAGCACGCTCGCCTCGTCGCTGGCGGCGTTCGCCGTGACCATGTCCAGGTCGGCGTCACCGTCAAGGTCGCCCAGCGCGACGGAGCGCGGCACGTTGTCGGCGGCGAAGTTGATCGCGGTCATGAACGTGCCGCTGCCGGTGTTGCGCAGCACGCTCACGTCGGCGCTGCCTTCGTTCGCGGTGGCGATATCCACGTCGCCGTCGCCGTCGATGTCGCCCAGCGCGACCGAGCGGGCGTCGTCGGCGGCGGCGTAGTCCGCGCGGCCGGCGAAGACGCCGCTGCCGGTGTTGAACAGCACGCTCACGCCGCCGCTGGAAAAGTCGTTGGCCGCGACCATGTCGAGGTCGCCGTCGGCGTCGAGGTCGCCCAGGGCGACGGACCTGGGTCCGTTGAAGGTGGTGTAGTTGACGCGGGGCGCGAACGTGCCGCTGCCGGTGTTGAGGAAGATGCTCACGTTGCTGTTGAAGTAATTCGCCACGGCCAGGTCCAGGTCGCCGTCGCCATCGACGTCGCCCATCGCGACCGAGTACGGCCCATCGCCGGCGGCAAGGTTTGACCCGGCGAACACGGGCACGTCGGGGCAATCGGCCGCGGCGGGCGAAGCGGCGGCGCCCAGCACCGCCAGCACGCCGCCAACCAGCCAGCCGGCACAGGTCGGAACGAACGAACGCGCGGATGTACACATGGATAGGTTCCTCACAGGTCGCGGGATCGCTCGCGTCGGCAGGCGCGGCCGCGGGCAGGCCTTTTCAATATACCACACCAGGGGTCGCCTTCAAGGAAGCCCGGCCCCCGTCCTCAAGTCTGGAATCGCGACGGCCGCGGAGGACCGCTTCCACGAACCGACGGTTGCATGGGTATTCCGCAGAATGCGCCTGGCCTGGCCTGGCCTGGTCTGGTCTGGGTGGAAAGCGCTCCGCCGGGGCATCCGCGGCCGCGCCACGGGCACGGATCGCGCCGGCGCGGTCAATCCGTGGCACGATCATGCTCGTCGCACGCTCACATCCGCGGCACGGTCATGTGGCTGACCGTGCGCCAATGCCCGCCCCGATGCCCGCCGCGTGGCCGCTGGACCAGGCCCACTGGAAGTTGAAACCGCCGATGCGGCCGTCGACGTCGCAGAGCTCGCCGCAGATGTGGAGGCCGGGGGTGATGCGGGACTCCATGGTGGCGAGGTTGAGTTCGGAGAGGGGGACGCCGCCGGCGGTGACTTCGGCGAAGAGGTAGCCGCGGTCGCCGGTGATGGGCAGCGGCGTGGCGGTGGCGGCGGCGACGAGGGCGCGGCGCTGGATCCTGGTGAGGGCGTGGACGGCGGTCGACGGCTCGACCGGGGGGGCGGCGGATTCGCAGATGGCGCGGGCGAGGCGGTCGGGCATGCCGACGCTTGCGTGGTCGACGACGTCGTGCGCGTGCGGGGCGGATTCGCAGAGCCAGCGGGCGATTGAGGGGCCGCGGCCCCCCCCACCGGCGAGGAGGAGTTCGTCGAGCTTCTCAGGCGTGGTGCCGGCGAGCCAGTTGATGACGAGCTGGGAGCTTGAATCCTCGCGGAGGGCGGCGGTGTAGTAGCGGGAGATGTCAAGGACGCTGGGGCCGGAGAGGCCGAAGTGGGCGCAGAGAGTGGAGTTGGTGAAGGAGACGAGGCGCTTGCCGGTCGCGGCGCGGAGCTCGAGGGTGGCGGGGACGGTGAGGCCGCTGAGGCCGCAGATCCAGTGGGACTTGGGGAGGGTGAGGGGGACGAGCGCGGGGAAGACGCGCGGCGTGATGGAGTGGCCGAGGGAGCGGGCGAGGGCGTGGCCGTGGCCGTCGGAGCCGGTCTTGGGGAGGCTGAGGCCGCCGGTGGCGAGGATGAGGCGGGAAGAAGAGAGGCACTGGGGACTGGGCACTGGGGACTGGGGGTCGGAGGGGGAATCGGAGGCGGGGGTGATCAGGAAGGTATTGTCGGGTTGGCGCAAGATGGTGTCGACGCGCCAGGGGTTGATGACCTGGGCGCCGTCGTCGCTCGCGGCGTTCAACAGGGCGTCGAGGACGGTGCGGGCGGAATCGGTGGTGGGGAAGAGCTTGCCCGTGTTCTCGCGCTTGAGCTCGACGCCGAGCTCGGCGAAGAAGTCGATGGTGCGCTCGACGGGGAAGGCGCGCAGGACGTTCTTGATGGCGTTGCGGGAGGAGCCGGCGAAGGCGGTTTCGTCGACGGCGTGGTGGGTGACGTTGCAGCGCCCGCCGCCGGCGACGAGGATCTTGGCGCCCAGGACGCGGGCGCTGTCGAGGATGACGACGCGCGAGCCCCTGGGCGCGGTGCGGGCGGCGGCGATGCCGGCCATGAGGCCGGCGGCGCCGGCGCCGACGACGGCGATGTCGAAGGAGGGGGGCATGGAGTGATGGTGAGCGGTGAGTGGTGAACGGTTTGAACCGCTCACTATTCACCGTTCACTGTTCACTCTCCACACAACCCCCACGCAGAACCTCCCGCTTGCGCGGGCGGCTCGGTTCAGGCGTTTTTTCGACCTATCATCTTGGCCCTATGCCGCTGATCGCCGTGTCCAACGTCCGCTACTCGATCGGGGATCGTGTGATCCTCGAGAATGTGACTCTCTCGGTTGAGCCGGGGGAGCGTGTCGGCATTGTGGGGCGGAACGGGGGGGGCAAGACGACCCTGTTCCGGATCATCGCGGGGGAGCTGAAGCAGGACTCGGGGGAAGTGATCATCTCGCGCGGGGCCCGGGTGGGGTACCTGACGCAGGACGTGGTGCTCACCCAGGGGCGGACGGTGATGCAGGAGGCGGAGTCGGGGTTCGCGGAGCTTTCGCGTCTGCACGCGGAGCTGGACGCGGTGTACCACCAGATGGAGGTGGCGACGGACGCAGGGGACAACGCGCTGCTCGAGCGACTGATGAAGCGGCAGGCGGAGCTGGACCGGCAGATGGAGGCCGCGGGCGGGTATGCCGTCGATCACAAGGTGGAGGAGATCCTCCACGGGCTGGGGTTCGAGGACAAGCACTTTACGCAGCTGGTCGATGGGTTGAGCGGCGGGCAGAAGGGGCGGCTGGCGCTCGCGAAACTGCTGCTGGAGGAGCCGGACCTGCTGCTGCTGGACGAGCCGACGAACCACCTCGATATCGCGGGGCGCCAGTGGCTCGAGGACTTCCTGGTCAACGACTTCAAGGGCGCGGTGATCATGGTGAGCCACGATCGCTACATGCTCGACAACGTCGTGCACGCGATCGAGGAAGTGGAGCGCGGGCGGCTGGTGAATTATCCGGGTAATTACGCGGATTACGCGGCGATCCGGGCCCAGCGGCGCTTGAGCCAGATGCGGGCGTTCGAGAACCAGCAGACCAAGTTCCGCCAGCAGGAGGCGTACATCCGGCGGTACAAGGCGGGGCAGCGGGCACGCCAGGCGAAGGGGCGGGAGACGAGGCTCGAGCGCGAGAAGGACCAGTCGACGCTCGAGCGGCCGATGGACATGAACGTGATGGCGCTCGAGCTGCCCGAACCGCCCCGCAGCGGCGACCTCGTGGCGGTGGTGCGGGACGCGGCCAAGCGGTACGAGACGCGCGAGTTGTTCCACGAGCTGACGGTGACGATCTCGCGCGGGGACCGGTGGGGGATCATCGGGCCCAACGGCGCGGGGAAGACGACGCTCGTGAACGCGATGCTCGGGAAGCTCGACCTCAGCGACGGGACGACCAAGCTCGGGGCGAACGTGCACGTCGGGTACTTCTCGCAGCTGGCCGACAAGGTCGACCCCGGGACGCTCGTGTGGGAGTACCTGCAGCGGGCGATCCGCAAGGAGAACCCGGGCTCGACGATGAGCGAGCAGCAGGCGCGCGACCTCGCGGGCGCGTTCCTCTTCAGCGGCGAGGACCAGGACAAGCCGATCGCGGGGCTCTCGGGTGGCGAGCGGGGGCGGGCACGCCTCGCGGCCCTGCTGGCGTCGGCGAAGAACCTGCTGATCCTCGACGAGCCGACGAATCACCTGGACATTCCCAGCGCCGAGCGGCTCGAGGAAGCGCTGGCGGCGGCGGAGAAGGGTGAGGACGGGCAGCCGATCGGCGAGCCCCTGTTTCCGGGGACGGTGATCCTCATCAGCCACGACCGGGCCCTGATCGATGCGATCTGCGAGCACCTGATCGTGCTGGACGGGCACGGCGGGGTGCAGATCTTCCACGGCAACTACACGCAGTGGCACGACGCCGAGAAGGCCGCGGCGGCCGCGGCGAAGCAGAAGGCGAATCCGGGGAAGGGGAAGCAGGGTTCGGCTTCGGCGCCCAAGCCGGCGCCGAAACCCGCCCCGAAGGCGCCGGAAAAACCGGCCGCGAAGCCCGTGGCGGCGCCGGCAAAGCCGGCCGCCAAGCCGGCGGGCGGCGGTGGGGGGAGCGGGGGTGGTGGGGGCGCGAAGGGGAAGAAGAGCCCCTATTCGTGGATGGGGATGGACAAGCTCGAGGTGGAGGTGGCGGCGGCGGCGGCGATGCTCGCCAAGCTCGATGCGAAGCTCGCCGATGGGGATGTGTACCGCGACCGGGACAAGTTCAACCGCACGCTGGCCGAACGGGCGGCGGCGGAGGCGAAGAAGAACGAGCTGGAAGAGGAATGGCTGCGCCGGGCGGAGTGAGCGTTTGCTGCGGTTTTTGCGATCGCGGTGCGGTCTGGAGCGACGGGCGCGCAATGATTGAACCCCTCGATTCGATCCGGGCGATAAACACGGGTTCAACGCGACTCGATCGGCGGGATCGGTTGACGGTTTGACGGACCACGCCTTTCTCGGAGGCCGCGGGTGAGCCAGCACGACCAGAGCAAGACGAACAACGCGGCCCTTGAGGGAGTTCCGAGCGTGGGGGCGATCGACACGATGCTGCGCAGCATGGGTGTTGAGCCGGGTACGGACGAGGCGCACCGGCTGAGTCGACGGGTCGCGCTGGGCGCGTTCGGCGGGTTTGCGGCGCTGCTCGTGGGGGGGCTCGCCGGGTGCAACCGCTCGGGTGTGGCGGGCGGGGCGCTGCCGGGTCCGGTGTGGCCGGACGCGGGCGAGGGTCCGACGCCGCCGGCGCCGCCGGTGAGCGTGCAGGGGCCCCGGACGGAGACGGTGTCGGTCCCGACGGGGGTGATCCCGCGGAGCCAGTGGACGCGCTCGGGCGTGGCCCGGCCCAACGAGATCAACCCGATGAACGGGGTTCGCAAGATCACGGTGCACCACGACGGGATCAGCGGGGCACTGGGGTCGAGCGAGGGCGCGGCCAAGGGCCGGCTCGAGTCGGTCCGCCAGGGCCACGTGAGCGGGCGCGGGTGGGCGGACATCGGGTATCACTACGTGATCGACCCGGCGGGGCGCGTGTGGGAGGCGCGGAGCATCCGTTTCCAGGGCGCGCACGTGAAGGACAACAACGAGAACAACATGGGCGTGATGGTGATGGGGAACTTCGATCAGCAGCGCCCGACGCCCCAGGCGCTCGCGGCGCTCGATCGGTTCGTCGCCGGCAGCGCACGCCAATACGGGATTCCGGTGAGCCGGATCTACACGCACCAGGAGATCAATCCGACGGCGTGCCCGGGGCGGAACCTGCAGGCGTACATGAAGCAGACGCGTCAACGCGGCGGGCAGATCGCCATCGCGATGGCCTGAAGTCGCGGATGGAAGCACAGCTGCAAGGGCACCTGAGTGCACTGACCCGCGCGGAGATCGCGTGGCGGTGGGCGCGGTGGATTGCGCTCATCGGGGTCGTGGGGTTGCCGATCGCGGCGGTTGTGCTGTCGCGGCGGATGTCGGCGGCGATGTGCCCGCTGATGTCATTTGCCGTCGTGCCGCTCATCGTCGCGGACGTGAAGTACCGGCGTGCGAAATGGCGGGCCGAGGCGATGGCGATGCAGGCGGGGGACTTTCTGTTCTGCCCGTACTGCGCGTATTCGGTGCGGGACCTGCCGCTGCCGTGCGCGTGCCCGGAGTGCGGGGCGGAGCTGCCGAATGTTCGGGGCGTTCGGGCGCACTGGCTGGCGATGTATCCGCCGGAAGAGGGCGGTTGGCGGCCGTCGGCTTCTGAATGATCGTGGCGGGCGCCCCGGGTCGGCCGCTTTGGCCAGACCCGGGGTTGCCGCCCGCTTGCAAGCCGACGTTCGTTGACCCACCGCCGGGGTCTGGCGAAGCGCCCGACCCCGGGCACCCGTGCCCGGCAAGTCACGCCCCACAGCCGGTGGCCATGTCGGTGAACCAGTCGTTGATGAACTGGGAGACGTCGGTGGAGTTGATGATGCCGTTGATGTCCCAGTCGGTGATGATGGTGCCGTTGGCCTGGTCCTCGAACCACGCGTTGATGAAGGCGGAGACGTCGGTGGAGTTGACGAGGCAGTTGCGGTCGAAGTCGGAGGGGCAGGAGGTCACGCCGGCGAACATGCCCGCGACCTCGGTGGGTGTGAGGGCGCGGTGGTAGATCTGCAGCTCGTCGACGTCGCCGGTGAGCGCGACGGTCGTCTTGCCGTCGACGCACGGGCCGCCGGCGAGGGTGAGGTCGGCGGAGTTGGAGATCATGTCGGCGGCGGCGACGGTGGTGCGGGCGTGCACGCCGTCGAGGTATCCGCGGACGATCGGGGCGTCGCGGGTGAAGGTGACGAGGTGCCACAGGCCGTCGCGGATGTCGATCGGGATGAGGACGCCTGAGGGGGTGCTGTCGTTGGTGGAGCCGAAGATCTCGAGGGAGGGGCGTCCGAGGCTGAGGCGGAGGTCAACGTAGCTGCTGAGGCCGCACTGGGAGCGCTTGGAGAGGACCTCGATGAGGTCGGGCGCGCCCGGGGCGACGCGGATCCACATGGCGATCGAGAAGTCGTTGATGCCGAAGTTGCCGATCGGGCCGAAGCGGACGGCGGTGGCGCCCTCGAGGTGGAGCGCCTGGGCGGAGCCGGTGCAGACTCCCGTCACGTAGGTGACGGGGCCAACGGGTACGCCGTCGTAGCTTCCGGCCGAGTCGGTGAGGTCACCCTGAAAGCTGTACCAGGCGACGGGGTCGAGGGGCTGGGCCGATGACGCCGCGGCCAGCGCGATCGCCAGGGCGAGCGCGGCCACACACGGAACACGCGATGGAGAGTGGGGAGCTGACATGGCTCACCTCCTGCTGAATTCAGCCTAACCCGGGCGGGGGGGTGTGCAACAGAATTCGCCGGAATTCGGGGTGTCGGCGGGGATTGGCGGTTCATCCCGCCCCCGCGCCAGGCCTCACCCCCCACACACCCGGCACCCCAAGGAACGCTCGACCGATCCCGCCTGGATGAAGTCGCCGACGGCGGTGATGGCGCAGGGCGAGTCAGTACACGGGCCGACGCACGGATTGGGCCTGAGCGGCCAAGACCGTGCCACGGGGGTTCGGGTACGCTTGGCGGTTCAAACGCACGAGGACGCCAAGGACGGAGCCGCTGCATGCCCGACGTGAAGTTCGAGAATCACGCCCTTTTCACCGCCCCCCCCACGCCGATCCCTGAAGCCCTGCACCCGCTGCGGGAGATCGCGTTCAACTTCTGGTGGTCGTGGAACGCCGACGCGTTCAACCTGTTCGGGCGGGTCGACGGCGCGGCGTGGGAGCGGACCCGGCACAACCCGGTGCGGACGCTGATGGAGGCCGAGCCCGCGAAGCTGGCGGCGGCGGCGGCGGACGCGGGGCTGGTGGCCGAAATTGCGCGGGTGCACGCGCGGATGAAGAGCGAGCTGGCGACGCCGGTGCGGTACAACGCGGCGAGCGGGAGCGACGAGGCGTCGCCGTCGGACTTCCGCGTCGGGTACTTCTGCGCGGAGTTCGGGCTCAACGAGTGTTTCGGGATCTATTGCGGCGGGCTGGGGCTCTTGTCGGGGGATCACCTCAAGTCGGCGGCGCAGTTGAACCTGCCGCTGGTGGCGATCGGGCTTGCGTACCGGCGCGGGTACTTCACGCAGCGGATCGATGGCCACGGCGTGCAGCAGGAGGTGCACACGGACCTGGGGTTCGACCGGCTGCCGATGCGGCGGGTGCTCGCGGGTGACGGCACCTGGCTGCGGATCGCGGTCGAGTTCCCGGGGCGGCGGCTCGTGGCCGGCGTGTGGCGGGTGGACGTGGGGACGGTGCCGCTGTACCTGCTCGACACGAACCTCGATGAGAACGCGCCGGCGGACCGGGAGATCACGAGCAATCTGTACCTTGGGGATGCGCGCCGGCGGATCGAGCAGGAACTGGTGCTGGGGATCGGCGGCGTGCGGACGCTGCAGGCAGTCGGAGAGAAGGCCAGCGTCTTCCATCTCAACGAGGGGCACTCGGCGTTCCTGACGCTGGAGCGGATCCGGCAGATCCGGCTGGCGAACCCGTCGCTGAACTTTGACCAGGCGCGCGAGGGGGCGGCGGCGGCGCACTGCTTCACGACGCACACGCCGCTGGCGGCGGGCAACGACCGGTTTAACCCCGACCTGGTGATGGAGTACCTGGGGTGGATCCTGCCGGGGATCGGGCTCGACTCGGAGGGGCTGCTGGCGCTGGGGCGCGAGCAGGTCGAGGACAAGACCGAACTGTTCAGCATGGCGTGCCTGGCGCTGCGGGCGAGCAAGTGGGCCAACGGCGTGAGCCGGCTGCACGGGCACGTGTCGCGCGGGATGTGGGCGAAGATGTGGCCCGGGACGCCGGTGAACGACGTGCCGATCGGGCACGTGACCAACGGCGTGCACGCGGACAGCTGGATCGGGCCGGAGATGCGGGGGATCTACGACAAGCACCTGGGCGGCGCGAAGGGTCGGATTCACGCGTTCCCGGATGATCCGCACGCATGGACGGGGATCGACGCGGTTCCGGACGCGGAGCTGTGGGCGGCGCGGAATGCGGGGCGGGCGCGGCTGGTGAAGTTCGCGCGGGCGCGGCTCGTGGCCTCGGCGCGGGGGCGCGGGGCGGACGAGGGGGAGGTGACGCGGCTGGGGACGGTGCTCGACGAGAACGCGCTCACGATCGGGTTTGCGCGCCGGTTCGCGGGGTACAAGCGGGCGACGCTGCTCTTTCGTGACGCGAAGCGGCTGCGGGCACTCCTGCTCTGTGACAAGCCCGTGCAGCTCGTGATCGCGGGCAAGGCGCACCCCGGCGACACGGCCGGGCGGCACTTCATCCAGAACATCATCGAGTTCGCCAGGCGCGAGGGCGTGTGGCACCGCGTGGTGTTCCTCGAGGACTACGGGATCGACGTGGCGCGGGCGATGGTGCAGGGGTGCGACGTGTGGTTCAACAACCCGGTGCGCCCGCTCGAGGCGTCGGGAACGAGCGGAATGAAGGCCGCGATCAACGGGACGATCAACGCGTCCATCCTGGACGGCTGGTGGGACGAGGGGTACGACCCGGAGTGGGGCTTTGCGATCGGCGGGCGCTGGGCGCCGCCGGGGGAGAGCGTTGAGCAGCGCGACGCGCGCGAGGCGGACTATGCGTACGACATCATCGCGAACGGGCTCGTGCCGGCGTTCTACATGCGTGAGGGCGGCGCCGGGGGGTTGCCCAAGCGGTGGCTGCGGATGGTGACGGCGTGCGTGCGCGAGATGGGCCCGCGGTTCAACACGCACCGCATGGTCGCGGAGTATGCGCAGGAGTTTTACCTGCCGGCCCATCGGGCGGCGGGGCCGCTCGCGGCGGAGGGCTTCAAGCTGGCCGTGGCGGTGGCGGACCGGATCGCGGCGTACCGCCAGGCGTACAAGAGCGTGCGCATCGAGCACGCGGGGGCCGAGGCGTCGCCGGCCCCGACGACTTCGCCCGACATGGTCGTGAAGTGCTGGGCGGAGGTGTTCCTCAACGGCCTCAAGCCCGACGAGGTGAGCGTGCAGCTCTCGCCCGACGCGATGGTGGGGCACGACGAGATGCCCATGGGCGGGGCCCTGGCGCTCAAGCACGAGCGTGACATCGGCGGCGGGCGCCACCGCTACACGGGGCTGCTGCCCACGACGACGGCGAAGCTCAAGGCGAGCCCGACGATGGCGGTGCGGGTGATTCCGCACGACGAGCGGCTGGTTACGCCGTTCGTGCCGGGGCTGCTGACGGCGATGCACATCAACGTGGTGTACGCGCGATAGCGGAAGAGGAACGCGGAGGACGCGGAGAGCGCGGAGGGACGCGGAGGAAGACAGGAAGCAGGACTCGGATTCAGGCAGAGGCGCGTGTGTTCTGCTTCAATTCCAATTCCTTGCTGCTGAACTCTGCATTCTGCTTCTTCTTTCTCCGCGTTCCTCCGCGCTCTCCGCGTCCTCCGCGTTCCACTCCTGGTTTGACGCGAGTCGCGTGGCGCGGGAAGATGTCGGCGGGTGCGGGTCGGGCCGGAGACGTGTCGTGACATCCCACGTGTGGTGGCGGCTGGCGGTGCTGGGCGTGCTGGTCGGTGTCGTTGCGCTGGGCGGCTGCAAGAGCGGCGGCGGCGGCGGGACGGGCGACGACGCCGAACCGATCGCGACCGATACCGATCCCAGCGGCGACGGGGTGTGGTCGCCCGAGGAAGCGGCGGACGCGATCGCGGAGGCCGCGACCGAGGCGGCGTCCGGATTCGAGCCGGAGGAGGGGCTGGTTCGCACGCGTCTGGCCGTGGTTGACGCGGCGGTGGAGGCGGCGGTCGACCAGGCGATGTTCGTGTCGCCGGACCTGGGGATCGACACCAAGTGGGCGGAGGCGATCCGGACCGAGATCAACGCGGGCGTCGTGACGGGCGAGGGCGGGGCGACGGGTGGGGGCGTGGTCGTGCTCGAGGAGTTCATCAAGACCCGTGTGCGGGCGAAGACGCTGGAGTGGATGCGGTCGCCGCGGTGATGCGGGGGGGGTCTACCGTGAGCGACTCATGGCTCACGTACCGATCGCGTTTCTTGGGGACATCGTTGGCTCGCCGGGGCGTTCGGCCGCGGCGGGGGCGGTGCCGGTGCTGCGCGAGCGGTACAAGGCGGCGCTGGTCATCGCCAACGGGGAGAACGCCAAGCACGGGTCGGGATTGAGCGCGGACAATTACCGCGAGTTGCGGCGTGCGGGGGTCGACGCGGTGACGCTCGGGGACCACTGGCTCAAGGACCGGGGGATCGTGCCGATGCTCGAGGACTCGGGGGAGCCGATTGCGCGCCCGGCGAACCTGTCGGCTCGGGCGCCGGGGAAGCGGCGGACGAGGCTCGCGCTGCCGGGCGCTGACGGGCCGTTGTATGTCGTGACGGTGCTGGGGCGGATCTTCATGCCGATTCCGGCGGACAGCCCGTTCGACGCGCTGGACCGGGAGATCGCGGCGATCGGGGAGGGAGTGGGGGGGGACGACAACGCGATGGTGGTCGTCGAGGTGCACGCGGAGACGACGAGCGAGAAGGCGGCGATCGCGTGGCACTGCGCGATGAAGTACTCGGGGGCCACGGCCCCGGGGGAGAGCACGCCGCCGCGGGCCGGGTCGCCGCGGGTGGTGGCGGTGGTGGGATCGCACACGCACGTGCAGACGGCCGACGCGCGGATTGTCGATCGGCAACTGGCGGCGATCACGGACCTGGGGATGACCGGCCCGCACCGGTCGGTGATCGGGCGGTCGATCCAGGCGACGCTGGAGGCGATGGTGAACCAGACGGCGTCGGCGCTGGACGTCGCGAGCGACGACCCGCGGGCCCAGGGGGTGGTGATCACGCTCGACACGGTGCACCGGCGGGCTATCAGCGTGACGGCGTTTGATCTGCCGGTGTGCT
The DNA here is from genome assembly GCA_964564695.1 of uncultured Phycisphaeraceae bacterium. Classification (GTDB taxonomy): domain Bacteria; phylum Planctomycetota; class Phycisphaerae; order Phycisphaerales; family UBA1924; genus CAZMCC01. The sequence goes on from CAZMCC010000065.1 coordinate 21,200, forward strand.
AAGAAGGATCCGGACGAGCCCGTCGCGCAAGCGAGGGTGATTTCGGTGCAATACTGACGTTCAGTGAGCGTTGGCCCCGCACCGGAGGTCTCTATGAACATGCGAGTTCTTGGGCGGTTTCTCGCTCTTGCCGTGGTCGCGGTCGGGGCTGTCTCTGCCCACGCCCAGCTTCAGGGCACACTTCAGCAGGTGACGTTCCCGGGACCCGTCACGGGCGGGCCGGTGAGCTTCAGCATTTACCTTCCCCAGGGTTACGCGCAGGGGACGGACGACCTGCCGGTGGTGTACCACTTCCACGGGCTGGGGGGGAGTCACCTGGGCGGGCAGCTCAACACGCTCAGCTCGTCGTACGAGTCGGCCCGGGCGGCGGGGCTCATCGGGCCGGCGATCATCGTGTTCGCGAACGGCTACACGAACAGCTTCTGGGCGAACAGCGCCAACTCCAACAAGCCGGCCGAGACGAACGTGGTGCAGGAGCTGATCCCGTACGTGGATGCGCACTACCGGACGATCGCGGACCGGGCGGGCAGAGTGAGCCACGGGTTCTCGATGGGCGGGTTCGGGGCGAGCAAGTTCGCGTCGAAGTTCCCGGAGCTGTTCGGCGTGTGCGTGAACTACGACGGCGCGATGCTGACGTGGGACCGGATGGTGCAGTTCCAGTCGGCGATCGCGAGCGAGATCTTCGACAACGACGAGGCGTATTTCGACGACTACTCGCCGTGGCGGTGGTCGACGGAGAACGCCAAGCCTCTCGGGGCGAACGCGGCCTTCCGCACCGTGGTCGGTGCGCTGGTCGACGGGAACCGGCAGTTCCGCGATCACCTCCAAGAGCTGGGGATCGCGGTGAACTACGTGGAGACGGGCCAGCCGCACGACCTGGGCGCGATGCTGGGGGTGCAGGGTGCGCAGAGCTGGGCGTTTATCGCGGCCAATCTGAGTGGAACGGCACCGGTGTGCCGTGCGGACTGGGACGGGAGCGGCGTGGTAAACTCGACGGACGTGTCGGCGTTCATCAACGCGTGGTTCCTGGACCAGCGATTCGGGACGCTCGTGACGGACATCAACCTCGACGGAATCGCGAACTCGGTGGACGTGGGTGAGTTCGTGAACCGGTGGTTCGAGGATCTGGCGGCGGGGTGCGGGGTGTAGTGCGGTCAGCGACGTCCGCGCCGTGACGAGCCGCGGTTGCCGTGACCGTCGCCATTGCCGGTTTCTTCAACTGCCGTGATGTGCAGATACGGCGCCGTTGCGGCCCGGTCCGATCGCGGCTCGGCGATGAAGACCTTCGTCTTCATCAGGACGATGAGGCTTGGGTCGGCGACCTTGTACCCCTGCCCGCTGCTGGCGCGGATCACGAACGGCTCAAACGGCTGCTGGGCGATCTTCTCTTTGATGGTATCGAGGGCGACAAGGCGCTTGCGGCCG
>CAZMCC010000066.1:0-22108 GCA_964564695.1 uncultured Phycisphaeraceae bacterium
CGGCGTCCAGCCGCGGCAACCAGAGGGAGGGCGTCGCCCCCCTCTCCCTCGCGGCGAATAGGAGCCCCGAGCGGCAGCAACGGGCCACGCCGACGCCCGTTTCGCAGTCGATGTCGCCGTGGCCGGGCGCTACCGCTTCCGGCTCTTATCCCAATCCAATCCCCCCTACTTCCCCTTCACCCTCTCCCCCACCGCCCCCCGCGCCTTCTCCGCCGCCCCCTCATCAAACTCCACCCGTCCCACCACTCCCCCACCCGTCGGCGCAAAACCCACCGCCATCCCCCGCCACACTCCCACCCGCACGCCGCTCGCATCCGCCGCCGCTGTCGCCGGGAACGGCGTCAGCACGCTCGCGGCGTCCTTCCCAAATCCGTCCACCGGCAGCGCCATCGTCGGCGCGAGTCGCCAATCGAGCCCGATCCCATCAGCGCTCGGCCACAGGGCGACCCAGCCGCGCGTGCCGCGAACGAGGCGGTCCATCGATTCGCCCTGCGTCGCGGCCCAGCGGTCGACGCTCCGCGAAAACACGCCGCGGGCCTGCGGGTCCAGCCGGGCCGCGTGGGTGCGCAGGGCCAGCAGCGTCCACATCTCGAGGTCCCCCCGCACGCCCGCCACCCAGCGCGCTCCCGCCGGCACGCCCGCGTCCTTGCCCAGTCCCCAGAACCCGGTCGCGAGCGTGCCGCGCCCGATCTTGGTCGGCTCTTCCGAACGCGCCGACCACGTCACATCGACGCGCACCATCGGGGGACCGGTGTACGCCTCGGGCGGCGCCGTGCCCTGCGGCACCGGCAGGGCCGGGTCGCGCGTCGTCACATCGTCCGCCTTCACCAGACGGCACGTCAGCATCACGTCGCGCGCATTGGCCAGCCCCCACACCCCGAGCACGCGCGAGAGCACCGTGTCGTCCATCGCGTCCGGCACGCTGCGGCGAAGCGCGTTCAGGTCCACGTAGATCTGCCCGCACAGGTCGCCCTTCGAGCCGTCGGTGGTCACCGCCGCGGCGTGCAGCTGCACGCGCGGGCCGTCGAGCGTGTCGCCCGCGCCGTCGGGGCCGCCGAACTTCGCCCGGAACTCAATCACCGACGACCCCGCCGAGCGCGGCCGCTCGGTGACAACCGCCCCCGACTTGCTCAGGATCTCGCGCACGCGCGCCACGCTCGCCCCGCGCGCGTGCATCAGGAGCGTCGCCTTCGCGCCGCCGATGTGCGTTCCCTCGTGGGGGGCGGGGCTGGGCTCCAGGTCGCTCACGAGCAGCCACGCCGCGCCGCCGGTCACGACCGCCGCCGACGCCGCGGCGTCGATCGACGTGATCTGGCCCGACCCGCTCACGCCCGGCAGCACGACCTCGAGCACGCTGGCGAGCGGGCGGTACGAGTCGGGCGCGCCCTCGCCCGCCTTGGTCACGAGGCGCGACCCGTCGAGCCACGCAAACACAACGACCCCCGCGGGTTGTGCCGCAGGGGTCGTTGGGGTCGTTGGGGGTGGTGGGGTTGTGGGGGTCGTTGTTGGTGCGGTTGGCGTGGCGGGCTGGTCAGCGCTCGTGCCGACTGCGGCGATCAGCATCGCCACCGCCATGACCAACCCGGTCAGCGGCCGCGTCAGCGGGCCCAGACCAGTTCCTTCTCCTCGCGGGCCGACGGCATGAAGATGTCCCATAGCCCATCATTCCGCTCCCGAGCGGGCCACGCCGCGTCGACCCCGCCGGGAATCATCATGCGTTCCTGCTGGGCGGCGGCGCCCATACCCGCGATCAACGCGGCGAACAGCGGGAACGCCGGGGCCATCGCCCCGATCGTGCCCGCGCCGTTCACGAGCATGGAGCGATCCGAATGAGACTCGCTCACCACGTCGTCGCCGCTCAGGTAGCTGAACTTCACCGTGGCCTTCGCGCCTTCGGCGAGCACCTTGTACGGCGGGACGAGCAGGCCGGGCTCGCGGGCCGCGTCCGCGGGCGAACGGACCGCGTTCGCGACGGCCGAGCCGATGAGCGAGATGTACTGGTAGCCGTCGGCCATCGTCTTGGCCGTGTCGACGAAGGTCAGGGAGAGAACCTGCTTGTCCTTGGGGAGCATCGCCGCGAGGGCGGCGTTGGTCGAGATGCCGGCATCGCCCTTGCCCGCGGCCTGCGCGGCGCCCGCGAGGGCGGCCTGGGGAGTAAAGCCGAGAACGAGCCACTTGTCGGTCGCGGCGTAGGTCAGCTCGAAGGGGACCGGGATGCCGGGGAAGGTGAGCGTGTTGAGCGCGAGGCCGTCCTGCGTCCACTGGCGGGCCCGGACGTAGCCCTTGACCTGGGGCGAGGAGCCCAGGGCGTTGAGGGAGCCCGCGAGACGGGAGTTGAGGGCGTCGAACTTGGCCTTGTCGCCGATGGCGATCAGGGCGACGGCCGAGCCGATGCCGCGCCCGCCGGCGGAGGGAGCGAGGTACCAGCCGAACGTCGTGCCGAGTGCGGGGAGGACGTCGTTCTTGAGGCTGAGGCCGATCTGGCCCTCAAACTGCGCGAGGCCCTGCGCGGCCTCGGGGTCGGCCTTGGTCGCCTGCTCGATGAGCGTGCCGACGGTGCTCTTCCAGTCGTAGCGCATCATGCCGGCGCTGACGGCGTCGGAGGGCAGGGCCTTGAGCTCGGCAGCGCTGAGGGGCTCCACGACCATGCCGGTCTTGCCGGCATACTTCTTGGCGCCCTGCGCGACGGTCACGCTCACGTGCCGGTCGCTCGTGTAGCCGGCGTAGTAGGAGTACTTCACCGCGTTCTCGCCGATGAGGCCCATGCCTTCGAGGTTCTTGACGGCCTCGTTGAGCTCGGGGCCGCCGCCGGCGAGGGCGATGCCCATGTTCACCAGCGGGGTGAGCGGCGCGGGGTCGAAGCGGGCCCGCATGATCGGGTCAAGGCCCTTGACGAGGTCGGTGGTCTTGGCCCATCCGGCGAAGGGCTTGTCGGGGTGCTCGAGGGAGCCGAAGTGGACCTCGTAGCGCCACCCGGCGTCGTCGCTCTTGCGCGGGCCGTAGGAGAGCATACCGAACGGGAGAGTGACGTCGGTCATGCCGGTGTACGTGGCGCTGGGCTTCATCATCGACTTCATGCCGTCGCCGCCCATAGCGGTGAGGGCGCTGATGGTGCCGTGCATGGCGCTGGCGCCCTGCTCGTCGTCCATGCCGAGGCTGAAGACGACGCCGGCGCCGAAGCCGCCCTTGCTGGGGTTGTCGGGGGAGTAGGTGATGCCGAAGCGCGCGGGTCGGGCGATGAGCTGGAGCATGAGGTCGACCACGGGCATGGGGACCTGCTCCATGCCGGGGATCTCACGCGGAAGCTCGCGGAGGCGCGTCGGGATCATGGCGAGGGCCTTCTTGAAGGCCTCGTCCTTGGGGTCGACCATGAGCTTGTCGAGGCTCGGCTTGTCGATGAGCACGACCGGCGCGGGCGGCTTGACGGCCGGCTGTGCCGCCCCCCCACCCGCGGGCTTGTCCTGGGCCTGAGCGGCGCTGAGAACCAGGCCGGCGGTCGCGAGCACGAAGGCCGTGCTGTTGCGGACACGCCGCCACATCGTTCCACCGCTGCCGGAGCGGACACCCGTCGTATTAAGCCTCATGGACTTCTTCTCCTGGTTTGTGCCGCTCGCACGCGGCGGGCCGATCGTACCTGTTGCTGCGGGACCCGTGAACGGGCCCTCGCGTTGGTTTGTTGGGTCGGACGGGGGTGGGCTTTCGACCCGTCCGGCACAAATCTCCGCCGAATCCCCCCGGCGAGGCGTTACCATCGACCCCCGATGCCCCCGCCCCCCCACTCCGAAGCGCCTGCGCGCATTCTTCTTATTCGGCCCAGTGCCCTGGGCGATGTGTGCCGCAGCGTGCCGCTGCTGGCGAGCCTGCGGGCGGCGTTCGGGACGGCCCGGATCGACTGGCTCGTGCAGGACAGCTTTGTCGACGCGGTGGCTCACCACCCGGCCCTGGCCGTGGCCGGTTCGGGGGGCGGGGGGGTGGTGGCGTTTCCCCGGCGGCGGTTCAGCCGCTGGGCGTCCCCGGCTGTTACCGGCGAGGTGCTCCGGTGGATGCGGGGGCTTCGGGGAGCGGGTTACGACACGGTGATCGACGCCCAGGGTCTGGCGCGGAGCGGGTTGTGCGCGTTGGCAACCGGGGCAAGGACGCGGGTGGGGTATGCCGACGCGCGGGAGGGGGCGCCGCTGGCGTACACAATCCGGGCCGAGGCGCCGCGGACGCTGCACACGGTGGACCGGATGCTGCAATTACTGACGCCGCTGGGGGCGCCGGTGGTGGCGGACATGCGGCTGTATCCGCCGCCGGCGGACCGGGCGGCGATGGCGGCGGATCAGGCGCTGGCCGGACGCCGGTTCGCGGTGATCGCGGCGACGAGCCGTTGGGCGGGGAAGCAGTGGCCCGCGGACCGGTTCGCGGTGGTGGCCGAGCGGCTGGTGAGCGACCCGGTCTACGGCGTGAGCGCGGTGGTGCTGGTGGGGGCGCAGGCGGAGCGGGAGCAGATCGGGCCGTTGCTCGCGCTGGCCGGGCGCGATCGGCGCGTGATCGACCGAGTGGGGTCGACGAGCGTGGGCGGGTTGATGGCGCTGATCGAGGCGTCGTCGCTCGTGATCGCGAACGACTCGGCGGCGCTGCACATGGCGGTGGGGTTCGACCGGCCGATGGTGGCGCTGTTCGGGCCGACGCGGGTGGACCTGGTGGGGCCGTATCGGCGGGAGCGGGATGTGCTGCAGCATGTCACGCCGTCGGACCGGTTGAACCACAAGAACGCGGCGGCGGGGAGGTTGTTGATGGATCGGATTACGGTGGCGGAGGTGTTGGCGAGGGCGCAGGGGGCGGGGGTGAGGTGAGACGGCAAGACCGAGAAACGGTCTTGGCCTTGCACGCCGAAGGCGTGAACGTTTGTAGCCGGTGGTGGAGGAGGCTTTGCGACGACACCACCGGGAGAGGGCGTCATATCCCGTTCCTTGGACTTGAACGGACCCGGAAGGGGTCCTCGTGGCGATCGGCGCGGGGACGGCACGAGCAGTCCTTCGGACTGCCTTCTGAAAAGAAGAAAGGGGTTTTGGCGACGGCTTTCCGGCGGTGGCGCTCGCAGAGCCTCGCTTCACCGCCGGCTACTCACGACCACGCCTTCGGCGTGAAGACCGTCGCGCCTCCGGAGGCGTCATGCCTTCGGCGTGAAGAAGATGCTGGTGGCAGCACATCGCGATGCCCTCGTGAACTCCTCGCGAAGTGGCAATGTGGCTCAATCCCACACGTACCGTTCGTTCCACTCGATGCCGTACTTGCGGAGGAAGGCTCGGACCTCGTCTTTGAAGTCGATGGTCTTGTGGTGCTCCTTCTGATTGGCGATGTAGGCGTGGAGGGCGTCGAGGCCGGACTCGCCGATAGAGAAGGCGAAATAGCCCTGTTGCCAGCTGAAGTTGGCGAGCGAGGGCTCGGAGTCCTTGATCCATGTCGAGGAGTCACGCTTGACGTTGAGGAGGAGGTCGGACAGCGCGACGGTCTTCGAGAGGCCGACGAGGAGGTGAACGTGGTCAGCGGGACCGTTCATCGCAAGCAGGGGCGAGTCCATGCGGCGGCAGATGCCGCCGATGTAGGCGTAAAGGTCGGGCTCGATGGACACCGGGATGATCGGCTCGCGGTGCTTGGTCGAGAATGTGATATGGATGAGGATCCGCGTGAGCGTGGATGCCATGTGGGGATGTTAGATCGGGAACATGCGTGGCGCGGGCTCCGGTGTCTTGCACGCCGAAGGCGTGAACGTGTGTAGCCGGCGGTGGAGGAGGCTCTGCGACGACACCGCCGGAGAGCGGGGGTCAACGAACTCCTTGTTGTTTCAGATGGACCCTGAAGGGGTCCTCGTCGCGTTCGTCGCGCGGCGACGGCACGAGCAGTCCGTCGGACTGCGTGAAAGGACAAAGGAGAGGTGGGTGGGGGACGCCTTTCCGGCGGTGGCGCTCGCAGAGCCTCGCTTCACCGCCGGCTACAAACGGTCACGCCTTCGGCGTGCAGGAGTTCCCTCGGGAGCAGTACCGGTTGATCGCGGCGGCGCATTCGGGGCAGGTGGGGGTGGGGAGGCCGGTTGTTGAGTAGCCGCAGGTGGGGCAGCGGGAGTGGCGGCGGCGGTGGGCGGTGATGGCCAATTGCCAAGCGACCGACGTTCCGAGGGCCACGCTCGCGAAGAACACGGAGTTGATGGCCAGGCCGCGCCAAAGAATCTCAAGGGGAATTACGCGCGGCGGTCGGTAGCGTCGGCTGTCCTGCACGAGATGCCCGTTGGTAATCACCGTCAGACCACCCGAGGAGTAGCAGAACGAGTACCCCAAGCTGCGGCACGGAATACCGAAACTTCTGCGGCCCCCTGCTCCGCCACTGTCGGCAGAATGAACTGCCGTGTCGGACAGCATCGAGTGTCCGGAGCCGAGCCAGAGCTTCTGGAATTTAAGTTCCCAGAGAATCTCGTCCAGTGCCTTGCCCAGGGGTGACTGGGATGGCACCGGAGATTCCCGTGTTATCACAAAAAGAGATGGCACTGTCGCCAACGCGAAATTGATGAGCACGCCGGCCGCGATCGCGACCCCGAGTTGCCTTACCGAACGAGGCATGCGGGCAGTCTACCGCGCCAGGGCGCCTCGACCACAAGCGACGGCACGAGCAGTCCGTCGGACTGCGTGAAAGGACAAAGGAGAGGTGGGTGGGCGACGGCTATCCGGCGGTGGCGCTCGCAAAGCCTCGCTTCACCGCCGGCTACAAACGGTCACGCCTTCGGCGTGAAGAATGTCGACGCCAACGCATTCCCCTCTTGGCACTCGCTGCGAGTACCTCATTACGGCAACTCCACTCGAATTGACTCGCCCTCGCGGCCGGCGCCGGTGGCTTCTTTGCCGGCGTCGAGGAGGACGCGGACTTCGACTCGGCGGTTGGGGCGGGGGAGTTTGCCGTCGGTGGTGGTGGCTTTGATGGTGACGGTCTTGCCGTCGGTGCTTGCTTCGTAGCGGGTGAGCAGGTATTCGCCGGTGCGGAAGCCCCAGCCGTCGCCGGCGTCTTCGTACATCTCGCCGGAGGCCTTGCCGTTCTTGTCGAGGCTGACGAGGAGCGTGATGGGGTCGAGGGGTTTCTCGGTCGAGAATTCCATCACGGGGCCGAGGGGGATGATGGCGCCGGCTTTGACGAGGAGGTCGGGGAGGTCCTTGTTGGCGGTGCCTTCGTCGACGAGGGTGACGCGGCGCCAGGTGCCTCGGGGAAGCGCGGGGACGCGGTCGCCGACGGGAGTCGTTCGTGCGACGACGAGGAGGCCATCGCCGAGGAGGAAGGCGTCGTCCTCGCTGCGCAGCGCGGGGTCGGCGGGGTCGGCGAAGAACACGGGTCTTGCGACAGGAAGACCGGTCGTGTGGGCCTCGTGGAAGAGGGTGTAGAAGTACGGGAGCAGTCGGTAGCGGCGCTGGAGGGCCTGACGGGCGGTGTTCTCGACGGCGGGGCCGAAGGCCCAGGGTTCCTTCTGGATGTTGCCCTTGCCGGTGTGGCCGCGGCTGAAGGGCATGAGGCTGCCGAGGCCCATCCAGCGGGAGAAGAGGGCGGCGTCGCCGTTGCCGTTGAAGCCGCCGATGTCGGGGCCGCAGAAGGGCTGGCCGGAGAGGCCGAGGTTGAGGATCATCGAGATGGACTGTTCGACGTCGTCCCACTCGGCGGAGTTGTCGCCGGTCCACGTCGCGGCGTATCGGTGCGAGCCGATGTAGCCGGCGCGGGTGAGGACGAAGGGTCGCTTGTCGGGGTTGGCGGCCATGATGCCGTCGCGGGTGGCTGTGGCCATGAGCATGCCGTAGACGTTGTGGTACTGGAGGTGGGGGCCTTTGACGAGGGCGCCGAAGCCCGAGAGGTCGCCGCCAGCGTGGACGTTGTCCTCGGGCATGGTCTTGGATTTGACGTTGAACACGGCGGGCTCGTTCATGTCGTTCCAGACGCCGTCGACGCCGGAGGCCATGAAGGCGGGGTAGAGGCTGGACCACCATGAGCGGACGTCGGGGCGGGTGTAGTCGGGGAAGACGCACCAGCCGGGCCAGACTTCGCCTTTGTAGGTTTCGTTGGATGCCGTCTTGACCCATGCGTCCTGCTTCGTGCCGGCGTCGTAGACGCTAAAGCCGGGCTCGGCCTTGATGCCGGGGTCGATCATCCACACGGTGTGGAAGCCCTGCGAGTGCAGGTCGGCGTTGAGCTTCTTGGGATCAGGAAAGCTCTTGGCGTCCCAGGTGAAGACGCGGTACTCGTTCATGTAGTCGATGTCGAACCAGATGACGTCGGCGGGGATGTCGCGGTCGCGAAAGTTCTGCGCGATGTCGCGGACCTGGGCCTCGGGGAAGTAGGAGTAGCGGCACTGGTGGTAGCCCAGCGCCCAGCGCGGGGGCATCTCGATCGTGCCGGTGAGCTGCGCGAGGCCCTTGATCACATCCTGCGGCGACTTGCCCTCGATGACGTAGACCGGGCGCGGCGCGCCCTCAGCGCGGAAGAGGATGCCCTGAGGGCCGGGCTGGGAGGCGGTTTCGATCTCGACGCGCCAGGTGGTGTCGAGCAGGACGCCGAAGGCGGTGCCGTCCTTGCGCACGGCGAGGACCCAGGGGTGTGACTGGTAGAGGGAGGGGTTCTTCTCGTCGTAGCCGTAGGCGTCGGTGTTCCAACAGGTGATGCGACGGCCGTTGCGGAGGAGGGGCCCCGCGACTTCGCCGGTGCCGTAGAGGCTGGTGCCGGGCGCGGTGGCGATGGAGACGAGGTTCCTGATGCCGTTGGAGGAATCGACGGTGAAGACAGGTTTGGTCTTCCAGTCGGCGGGAACGGCCCCCCCCCCCCAAGCGCCGGGGAGCTGCTTCTGGAGCGCGAGGGAGGGGCCGCTGGCGGCGGGGTCGTAGCCGGCGGGTGCGAAGCGGGCGATGTTGGGGAGGACGAGCTCGGAGGTTTGGGCGATGGCGGCGTGGGCACCGATGACGAGGCAGGCGGCGAAGCAGGTGAAGACGGCGGGCATGTCGGCGGCTCCGAGGTTGCGACGGCGAAAGGGGGCGTCGCGGGACGTGGTGATAACGCGCGAGAAGCGTACCCGCCACGCGACGGCATCGGCCCCAAGCGGCCGATCACAGGCGGGACGCCTGTGCCACCTGGCACGGCGGGTGGGATTGGGGAACGTGGTTGGGTTGCCCCGGGGGAGGAAGTCCGCTGAACCGGGGGTCCGGGCGCACCGATGCATCCATAGCCGCGGGTGTCGAGGCCGCCGGAGGGCGGCGCGGCGTGCCGCGGACGAGACATGCTCAAGCCCAGAGCGGCTTGAGCATGCCACCCCCCTGCCCGGAGGATCGATCGCCATGAAGCTTCTGGACATTCTCAAGGCCGCACACCAGGCGGATGCTTCGGACGTGCACCTGGTGGCGAAGCACGCGCCGATGATGCGCGTGCACACGGTGATGACGCCGATGGACTTCCCGGTGCTCGCGCCGGAGACGACGCGGGCGTTCCTTCAGGAGATGGCGCCGCCGGAGGCGGTGGCGACGTACGAGAAGAACAAGGACGCGGACTTTTCGTTCTTCGCGGAGGGGCTGGCCCGGTACCGCGTGAACGCGCACTGCCAGCGCGGCGCGACGGCGCTGTCGATGCGCATGATCAAGACGAAGGTGCCGGCGCTGGAGAAGCTGAGCCTGCCGGAAGTGATTACCCGGTTGACGTATCTGCCCCGCGGGCTGGTGCTCGTGACGGGCGATACCGGTTCGGGTAAGAGCACGACGCTGGCGGCGATGATCCAGGCGATGAACGAGCGGTACCGCTCGCACATCATCACGCTGGAGGACCCGGTCGAATACGTGTTTCAGTCGGCCAAGTGCGTGATCGAGCAGCGCGAACTGCACGCGGACATGCCGACGTTCTCGAGCGGCCTCAAACACGCGCTGCGTCAGGACCCCGACATCATCCTGGTCGGCGAAATGCGCGACCTGGAGACGACGCAGCTGGCGATCTCGGCCGCGGAGACGGGCCACCTGGTGCTGAGCACGCTGCACACGTGCAACGCGAGCCAGACGGTGGAGCGCATCATCGATATGTACCCGGCGGGTCAGCAGAACCAGATCCGCTCGATGCTCGCCAACACCCTCCAGGCCGTGGTCAGCCAGACGCTGTTCTCGCGGATCGACGCGCCGGGCATGGTGCCGGCGGTCGAGGTGCTCCTGTGCACGCCGGCGGTGCGGAACCTGATCCGCGAGAGCCGGACGTTTGAAATTCCGAACGTGATCGAGACGAACCGCGCGATCGGCATGAAGAGCCTCGATACCGCGATCGCGGAGCTGTACTTCAACGGGATGATCTCGCGTGAGGACGCGATCGCGCAGGCGGCGTATCCCGATAAGCTGGACCGCATGCTGGTGGCCTGAGGAAGGGGCGAGGGGCCAGGGACCAGGGGCTAGGGAAAGCCCTGAAGTCCGAGACCCTGACTCCGAGTCCCTCGTCCCTAGTCCCTAACCCCTGTTCCCTGACCCCTGACCCCTGGTCCCTCTCCCATGGCTAACTACCGATTCCAAGTTCGCGACGGCAAGGGGCAGGTGCAGGTGGGCGTTCTCGCCGCCGAGAGCGCCGCCTCGGCCGCCGCCATGCTGCGCGCCCAGGGGTCGCACGTGCTGGCGGTGAACCCGCTGACGTCGGCGGACGCGCAGAGCGTGTCGCTCATGCAGAAGTTCAAGGAGATGAACGCCGGCAAGCCGAAGCAGCGGCACGTGCTGGACTTCACGACGCAGCTGGCGGTCATGATCCGGGCGGGCATCAACATCCGCTCGGCGCTCGAGGGCATCGCGGACCAGACCGAGCACGCGAACTTCAAGAAGGTGATCAACCAGCTGAAGGCGGACGTGGAGAGCGGCAAGCAGTTCAGCGAGGCGCTCACCCGTCACAAGAAGCTGTTCGGGCCCCTGTACATCAACATGACGAAGGCGTCGGAGATGTCGGGGTCGTTCGCGGAGATGCTGGACCGGATCGCGGGGTACATCGGGCAGGAGATGGAAACGCGGAAGATGGTCATCGGGGCCAGTATCTACCCGGCGGTCATCGGCACGATGGCGTGCGGCGTGACGATCTTCCTGCTGACGTTCGTCTTGCCGAAGTTCGCGGGCGTGTTCAAGGGCAAGGAAGAGGCGCTGCCGTGGGCGACGAAGTTCCTGATGGGGGTTTCGGCGTTCATGGTGTCGTACTGGTACTTCGTGATCGCGGGGTTGATCGGCATCGTCGGGGCGATCTTCGCGTTTGCGAAGACGGAGCTGGGCGGGTTCTGGCTTGACCGGGCGAAGCTGACGATCCCGATCGTGAAGGGGATGTTCCGGGCGCTGTACATCTCGCGCTCGCTGCAGACGATGGGCCAGCTCATCAACGCGGGCGTGCCGATGCTGGACACGCTCGCGATCACGGGCGATATCTCGGGCAACCGGCTGTACAAGGGCCTGTGGCGGAGCGTGTACACGAACGTGAAGCAGGGTCGCAAGATCGCGACGCCGCTGGTGAAGAGCCCGCTGATGCCGCGTGCGGTGGCGCAGATGGTGGCGGCGGGCGAGGAATCGGGCAAGCTGGGCGAGGTGCTGGACGAGATCAGCACGTACTACGCCAAGACGCTGAAGGACAAGATCAAGGCGGTGACGAGCATGATCGAGCCGCTCATGATCGTCTTGATGGGCTCGGTGGTCGGGTTCATCGCGATGTCGATCATTCTGCCGATCTTCAAGATGAGCAGCGTGGTGAAGTAGGCACTGGGGACTGGGCACTGGGCATTGGTGAAGGCAGGCGGGAAGGACGTTTGAACATGAACTTGGGCCTTCGGGAGCCGGTGAACATGAACGCTCGGCGGAACGCGCGGGGCGGGCGTGCGCGGCGTCGGGGCTTCACGTTGATGGAGACGGCGCTGACGACCGTCATCATCGGGGTGGGGGTGCTGGCGCTGATCGATGCGCAGCAGGCGTTCATGCGGACGAACGCGTGGTCGACGCAGGCCGCGACCGCGACGTACCTGGCGAACGAGATCCGGGAGATGGCGCGGAAGCTGCCGCGGCACGACCCGGTGACGGGTCTGTACACGACGGGGACGCCGCCGGCGACGACGCTGAACGGGTGGGGCCCGGAGCCGGGCGAGGTGACGGCGCGGGACTTCGACGACATTGATGACTTTGACGGGATGCTGTTCGTGAACGACGGGACGGCCGGGGTCGCCGATCACGACCTCGCGGGCCCGATCGACGCGTTCGGGAACGTGATCCCGGAGATTCTGGCCAACGGCGAGGTGATGACCGACGGGCAGGGGAACCCGAGGCCGATGCAGGGTTGGTCGCAGCTCGTGACGGTCCAGAAGATCGACCCGTTCGACATGGCGCAGGTGCGCCCCGACGCGTACACGGTCGCGGCGGTGCCCCCGGACTTCGCGGGGCTGCGGGTCGACCAGTTTCCGCTGCGTGTGAGCGTGACGGTCCGGTACCAGGGGCCGTTCGACGCGCAGCCGTCCGACATTGTCACCGTTTCGTGGGTTGTTCCCTGAGCGTGAGTATCGCTTTGTTCTGCCGCGTTCCGGAGGCCCGAGGACGCACACCATGACCGCGCACCGATCCATTCAGCAGAGTTCCTCCGCGTCGCGTCAGCATCGGCGCCGCAAGCGCGCGCCTCGACGGCGCGGCGTGGCGAGCATTCTCGCGATGATGTTCGTGGTGATGTTCGGGTCGCTGGCGGTCGCGATGGCGATCGTCTCGCAGGGCAACCTGCGCACGGCCCAGACGCACCTGCACGTGCAGCGGGCGCTGTCGGCGGCGGAAACGGGGATGGCGATCGCGGTGAAGCGCCTCGACGAGGCGACGAAGCGGTTCGTGATCTCCAAGGGCTCGGTCGACTCCGAGTTCGGCTGGCGGCTGTGGGCCGGCACGACGTCGGGCGGGGACGGGACGATCGACCGGCTCCCGCCGGTCAGCGGGTTCAGCGAGGGCGCGCCGCCCGCGGGCATCGTGCACGCGCTGGCGAACGCGTACGACGCGGAGCGGAATGTGATTTCGATGCCGGACGCGCCGGACGCGCCGGTGGTGGGCTCGGCGCTGCCGGGCTTCGAGAGCGACGACTTCCGGGCGGACCACTGGCTGACGACGCCGGCGATCGGGATCGACGGCGCGGGCGACGACGCGGCGGGCCCCGCGGCGTTCCAGGTGACGTACGCGCCGCTCACGGGCGAGGCGGGCGTGCGGATCATCGTGACGGGGTACAGCTCGGTGACGGAGCTGGGGTCGAGCTTCCAGTACGCGTACGACGCGAGCGGGCGGCGGTTCCGGCCGGTGTCGCGCGTGCTGCAGCAGGACGTGCGGATCACCAAGCGGCACAATCACGCGGTGGTGAGCCCGTCGCGCATCATGATCGGCAAGAACGTGCAGATCACGGGCAACCTTGGCGCGAGCTACACGCAGGTCGAGGAGAACAACGGGCACCCGCTCGTCATCCGCTCGGACTTCCTCGGGCTCAACGCGGCGCTTGACACCAAGCTCAACGCGCTGTTTGCCCGGCTGCCGGACTACGACGTCGACGGCGACAACCGGCTGCGGATCGGGCACGGCGTCGAGGGCGCGGGCATCCCGGTCGACACGGACCTCAACGGCGACGGCGTGCCGGACGGCTCGTACCAGGACGCCACGGGGGACGGGTTCCTCGACGAGTTCGACGTCTTCATCAATCACTATGACACGAACCGCGACGGCAAGGTCGTGCTCTCGAGCGTGCTGACGAACGGCACGCCGTCGCAGGGACTCTCGGCGGAATTCACCGGCGACGAGGACATGGCGCTCTTGCTGGACTCGGCGATGCCGGATCGCAACCGCAACGGCGTGAGCGGCTTCGAGGACAACAACAACAACCGCCGCTGGGACGCGGGCGAGGACCTGCGCGACGTCGACAGCGTGTACGACACGTTCCCGGACCGGGTGCTGGGGTACCGCGACGGCGTGATCGACCGCAAGGATGCGTACGCGAAGGTGCGCGGCAAGCTCGTGTTCAAGGCCCGCCAGCAGGACTGGACGGACGCGCAGGGCAACTACCAGCAATACGTGCGCGGGACGATCGCGCCGCCCGTGGGCGAGTCGGCGGTGCGCTTCGATGCCCCCGAGGACGAGCTGCCGGTGCTCGACCAGAACTCGTTCACCGCAACGCAGTCGCCCCTGCAGCTGGCGGCGGACGGCGCGACGTTCAACAACCAGGTGGCGACGCAGCTGGGGATCGCGGCGGCGGACCTGCCGACGTACACGGAGAACGACCCGGTCGTGACGAACGCGCGGTACTACCGGGCGGACCTCTCCGATTCGTACGTGTTCGGGCAGGTGGGCCAGCACGTTTACGAGCGGATGCCGTTCAACGCGCCGGTGCAGAGCTTCTATGACTGGTACTTCCGCCCGCGGTTCGAGAACATGACGTTCAAGAACGTGCAGATCCCGCGCGGGAACAACGGGCTGTTCATCAACTGCACGTTCATCGGGGTGACGTGGGTGCGGTCGTACACGGACAACGACCACCCGAACTGGTCGCTGTACGGGCGCATGCAGTGGTCGCAGCAGCAGGGCATCCCGGTGCCGCAGACCGAGCCGCTCGACAAGAGCGACTTCCTGCGGTACACGACGGGGCTGGTGACCGACGGGCCGGCCAACTACAACGACTTCCCGGACCCGCCCGTGATCGACGGCGTGATCCGCCTGGGCACGGCCCGCAACACGAAGCAGTACTCGAACAACATCCGCTTCCACAACTGCACGTTCGTGGGGTCGATCGTGTCGGATTCGACCGACGAGTACACGCACTCGCGGAACAAGGTCCAGTTCACGGGCGGCACGCGGTTCCTGGACAAGAACCCCAATGAGCCGGACAACCCCGAGCTGAACCCGGACCCCAGCGACGCGGCGGAGATCGCGAAGAGCTCGATGATGCTGCCGGGATATTCGGTGGACATCGGGTCGTTCAACAGCCCGACGGACACGTTTATCGGCGGGCCGCAGTCGCAGAACGTGCAGCTGAACGGGACGATCGTGGCGGGCGTGCTGGACGTGCGCGGGAACGCGAACATCGACGGGACGCTGCTCCTGACGTTCGCGCCGGTCGCGGGCGAGGGCCCGCTCGAGTACCTGGGCGAGCCCGTGGGCAACCCGGCCCAGTTCAACGCAACGCTGGGGTATTTCGGACCGCTCGACGGCGACGGCGAGAGCCTCGATCCGGCGCTCCTGCCGGCGCACCCGACGATTCCGGGCGCGAAGATGGTCGGGTATGACACCGACGCGGACGGGATCGCGGACGTGGCGTATGACCGGCCTCAGCCGCCGGGGTCGACGCCGGTGCCGTTCTACGGGTTCGGGCGTGTGTTCCTGAACTGGAATCCGGACCTGCCGATGCCGGACGGGATCATGCTGCCGCTGAGCACGGTGCCGGTGACGGGCTCGTACAAGGAGGGCCTGCACTAATGAACGCCTACAAGCCTTATCCGTATCCACGCCCGGACCGGCCGAGCGGACCGAAGCGCATGCGGACTCGCGCGGGCGGGTTCAGCATCGTGGAACTGCTGGTGGCGCTGACGATCTGCGCGATGCTGCTGACGGCGATGCTCAGCGCGCTGGACGCGGCGTGGCGGTCGTACAAGCACACGACGGAATCGGCGTCGACGCACGTCGTGAGCCGGATCGTGATGCACCGGCTGCTGGCGATGATCCGGACGGGGTCGGACTTCACGCCGTACCCGGCGGATACGAGCGACCCGGCCCAGAACCCGCTGGCGACGAACACGATGGCGTTCGTGACCGAAGCGGACCGGCTGGCGGAGAACGGGCGGATCACGCGGATCGAGCGTCGGGCGGATGCAACGCAACCGGGGTCGTTCGAGCTGTGGCTTGTGTACCTGGACGGCACGGTGACGCCGCCGGCGATCACGGAGCAGTATCCGCTGCTGCGGGACGTCCGCGAGGCGGTGTTCGTGCTGGAGTTCGAGCCGGGGCCGAAGCTGCGGCGAGCGACGGTGGATCTCACGATCAAGCCCAACGACTTCAGCGACATGAGGACGGGGCTGGATATTGAGACGCCGGTGATTCGGCTGGTGGCGTCGGCGGGGCCGCGGGAATAAGGCAAAGGCGGTACGCAGAGGACGCGGAGAGGAACGCGGAGTAACGCGGAGAAGGAGCATTGGATTGACGCGAAGCCGGGGCGAAAGCCCGTTGCGCTTTACCAATCCGATATTCTTTCTCCGCGTTCCTCCGCGCTGCCTCCGCGCTCTCCGCGTACCGCCTTCATCCTTTTGTTGCTGCGAGCAGCTCGCGCGGGTGCTTGCGGGAGAGGCTCCATGCCGCGGGGCAGGCGGCGAGAAGAGTGATCAGGGCGAGGGCTCCGCAGCCGGCGCCCAGGGCGGCCCAGGGGATCTGGGTGGTGAGTTCGATGCCGACGAGGGCCTTGTTCATCCGCTGGCCGCCCCAGGCGGCGTGGAGGCCCATCACGGTTCCGAGGAAGCACGCGGCGGCGGCGATGAGTAGGGCCTCGCCCATGACAAGCCGCGTGAGCAGGCCGCGTTGGGCGCCGATGGCGCGGAGGACGCCGAACTCGAACTGGCGGGCCTGGATGCCGGCGATGATGAGGTTGGCGACGCCCAGGCAGGCGACGAGCATGGCGCCGATGGCGACGACGCTCGATACGACCAAGGTGGAGCCGAGGACCTCGCCGATGCGCTCCTTCACCTCGTCGGCGCTGCCGGCGGAGATGATGCCCATGCCGGGGATGTGGCGGACGTCGGCCATGACGGTGCGGTGGTCGGTGCCCTGGGCGATGCCGATCTGGATGAGGTTGATCGCGTCGTTGCCAAACTTCTCGACGAGGTCCTTGCGCGAGCCGAAGACGGCGTTCACGGCCTGGTCGAGGTACTGGTCGCCGATGTCGAAGAACTGGCTGGCGATGTCGAGGCCCGGCGAGTTGACGACGCCGACGATCTCGAACTCGTGGAAGACGCTGTTGTACTTGAGCTTGAGCTTGTCCCCGACGCCCAGGCCCTTGGTGACGAGGAACTCGCGGGCGACCATGATGGCGCCGCCTTCCTGGAGGCGCTTCTGGGCCGTGGCGGGGTCGCCCTGCACCCACGTGAGCTTCGTCATGCGGAAGAAGGGCTCGGGCTCGAAGGCGATAAACGTGGTATTGGAGTTCTGGAACGCGGCGATGCCGAAGGCGTCGGTCTTCATCGCCTGGAGGGTGATGGCGACGGTGCCGGTGACGCCCGGGACCTGCTCGATGCGGCGCTGGGTGGCGGGGGTCAGGTTGAGGCCGTGGACGAAGCCGTCGGGGAATTGGAGTGCGCCGAGCCAGTCGCGCTGGATGGAGCGGCCGTTGGTCCAGAGGGCGATGAGGAGCGCGAGGCCGAGCATCATGGCGGCGGAGGTGAAGCCGTGGCGGTATGGAGTGGCGAGGACGGTGCGGGTGAGCAGGCCGTGGGGCAGGGCGAGGAGACGTGAGATGAGGCCGCCGAGGGCCCACGCGGCGAGGGCCATGACGGGGACGCTGAGGAGGAAGTAGCCGGCGAACATGGCGGGGAGGCCGATGAAGGCGTCGGCCCAGAAGCGGACGTCGTTGGTGGGCGCGTAGGCGAGGTTGAGGGCGTGGAGGGCGGCGCCGCAGAGGCCGAGCGCCAGGCAGATCCATGTGCCGCGGGCGCTGGCGGGCTTGGCGCGGACGCTCAGAGCATCGAGCGGGCTGGTGCGGGCCGCCCGCCACGCGGGCCACGCGGCCCCGGCGACTCCGGCGCCGATGGCGCCGCCGATGGCCATGACGACGCCGAGCCACGAGACGTGGAAGCCGGCGGGGAGCAGGTCGTGGAAGACCCGCACGAGGATGTACGCGCCGGCGACGCCGGTGGGGGTGCCGATGACGGCCCCGATCGCGCCGATGACGGCGCCGACGAGGATCTGGGCGGCGGCGAGCTGGGTGCGGGTGCCGCCGATGCAGCGGACGACGGCGAGTTCGCGCTGGCGCTCCTGCACGTTGGTAGTGAGGCCGGTGAGGATGATGAAGGCGGCGGCGAGGAAGCTCAGCGAGCTGGCGATGGCGAGGCCGACCTGGGAGGCCTTCATGCTCTCGCGGAGGCCAGCGGTGATCTTGGCGGTGACGCGGAGGAGGACGCCGGGCTCGAGCTCGAGGCCGCCGGTGGCGCCGGCGCGGTCGGCGTCTTCGGCGCGGGGCGCGTGGGCCTTGGCGACGCGCTCGGCGTGCTCGCCGGGCTTGAGGAGGATGTCGATCTCGCGGAGGCCGGGCTTGGTGCCCTCGATGGCCTGGAGCTGGGCGAGCGTGACGAAGCACTCGGCGGAGTCGATGACGCCGAGCGCGGGGGGCTCGGCGACGCCGACCACGGCGAGGTAGATGGGCTCGCCGAAGCGGACGACCTCGAGCCGGTCGCCGACGGTTGCGCCCAGTTCGGTGGCGCCGTAGGTGTCGATGACGACCTCGCCGGCGCGCTCGACGGTGCGGCCGGCCTTGAGGCGCTGTGGGCGGAGGCGGTACTCGCGCGAGGGGTCGACGCCGTGGCCGATGAAGGTGAGTTCCCGGGGGTGATCGGCGTCGCCCCTGGCGGGACGGCGGAGCGCGATGGCGCCGCGTGCGCGGCCGACGGCGAGCTCGACCTCGGGCCAGGTGTCGATCTTGGCGAGGTAGTCGGGGCTGAAGGCGCGGCGGCCGACGTGCTCGACGCGCAGGTCGGCGGCGCCGACGGTTCCGGCGACGCGGGCCTCGACGGCGGCGTGGACGCTGGCCATCGCGCACGCGACCGCCGCGATCAGCGCCGAGCAGAGCGCGACCGTCGCGATGAGCAGTGCGGTGCGGCTACGCCGACCGGACAAGCTGCTGGTAGCGAGCCGCCACGGCGCCCGCATCAAGCCCCTCCGTTTCAATCTGGCCGGCGACGACGCCGTCGCGGAGGACGAAGACGCGCGAGCAGTGTGCGGCGGCCGCGGGCTCGTGCGTCACCATGACCACAGTGGTTTCGTGCTCGCGGGCGACGTCGGCCAGGAGCGTCCAGAGCTTCTCGCTGCTCGCGGAATCGAGATTTCCGGTGGGCTCGTCGGCGAGCAGGAGGGCCGGGGAGAAGAGCAGGGCCCGGGCGATGGCGACGCGCTGCTGCTCGCCTCCGGAGAGGGCGTCGGGGCGGTGCTCGGACCGCTGGGCGACGCCCAGGGCCGCGAGCAGCTCGTCGCTGCGCTTGCGCAGCTCGGCGCTGGGGCGGCCGGCGAGGACGCCGGGGAGCTCGACGTTCTCACGGGCGGTGAGCGTGGGGATGAGGTTGAACTGCTGGAAGACGATGCCGATGCGTTCGCGCCGGAAGCGGGTGAGCTCGCGCTCGTCCATGGTGCCCAGGTCGCGCCCGCCGACGATGACGCATCCCTGTTCGGCGCGGTCGAGGGCGGCGAGGAGGTGGAGCAGGGTGCTCTTGCCCGAGCCCGAGGCGCCCATGATGCCGTAGAAACCGGGGGATTCGATGGCGAGGTCGACGCCGCGGAGGGCTTCGACGCGCCGGCTGCCCTTGCCGGCGAGTTCGTAGCCCTTGACGACGCCTTCGCAGCGGATGGCGGAGCTTTCGGGAGCGGCGCGTGACACAACGTCCGCGTTGCGGGGCGTCACAGGCGTCTTTGAAGTCTGGTCAGTCTGGGTCAACCGCGGATACCCCGCTCACCCCGCGTACTTGGCGTCGTACGTCTTGGAATCCATGAGGTTCGAGAGGCCGCTCTTGTCGGTGATCTTGATCTTGACGAGCCAGCCCTTGGCGTAGGCGTCGGTGTTGAGGAGGCTGGGGTCGTCCTTGACGGCCTTGTTGACCTCGATGACCTCGCCGGCGCAGGCGCAGTAGACGTCGCTGGTGGCCTTGACGGACTCGACCTCGCCGACGGACTCGCCGGCCTTGAACTTGAAGCCGGGGGCCTTCATCTCGGCGTAGGTGACGTCGGTGAGCTGGTCGACGGCGAACTTGCTGAGGCCGAGGGTGAGGGTGTCGCCCTCGACCTTGTGCCATTCGTGCGAGTCGGAGTAGACGCGGTCGGTGGGTGAAGCCATGGTCGGGAATCCTTCGCTCGAATCCGCGGTAGCGGGAACGGGGGGGCGGATGGAAGACCGGACGGGCATTGTCGCGGTTTGCCGACTCTAGGCGAGGACATGCTCAAGCCCAGAGCGGCTTGAACATGCCACCCATCGCACCTTTTTGGCTTGGCACCGGGGGGGCGGCCACGGTACAGTGCGGCCCTGCGATGCTCCTCACCCTGAACGTCAGTTCGCTCCGTCCGCACCTGCGCATGGGCCCCGGCGCCCCGGCGCCCAAGGCCGAACCGGCCATGGGGCTTATTGATGTGCCGCGGTTTGCCCGCGAAGAGCTGAACCTGAACGGGCTGACGATCTCGACGGACCTGCTGGTGGGGGCCGACTTCCAGCGGCTGGATAAGTTCCGCGAAGCGGCGGACAAGGCGTCGTGCCCGTGCCTGGTGCTCATCGAGAACGAGCCGCAGGCGTTCGGCGAGCTGGACGAGAAGAAGGGGTCGGCGGCGGTGGAGCGGATCGTGAAGGTGACGCGGGCGGCACACCGGCTGGGGTGCAACTCGGCGGCGCTGGCGGTGGCGGCTCCCGACGACGCGGACACGATGGACATCGCGGCCGAGCGGCTGCGCGACGCGCTGCGGGCGTGCGACCGGCTCGAGATCAACCTGCTGCTGATGAGCCACCCGGGGCTGTGCCAGAGCCCGGAGCGGCTGACGGACCTGATCAAGCGGGTGGGGGGATTCCGGATCGGGACGATGCCGGACTTCCTGTCGGCGTCGAAGTCGAGCGACCCGGTGCAGTATCTGCGTCGGCTGACGCCGTACGCCTCGGCCGTGGCCGCAAGCGTGATGGACTTCACACCGGCGAAGAAGGGGATGGGGATCGAGCACGCGGCGTACAACCTGGCGGAGTACATGGAGGCGGTGGAGGCGGTGGGGTACCAGGGGACGATCGCGATCGACTTCAAGGGCAAGGGCTCGGCGCCGGACGCGATCCGCGGGGCCCGCGAGCTCATGGCGGTGGCGGCGGGGCTGACGCTGGACATTGATGACGAGGACGACGAACTGCTCGAAGACGCTCCGGACGCCGCGGACGCCGAGCCCGAAGACGAACCCGCCGGCAAGGACGCCGCCGCCGAGGAAGACTGAGCGGATTCACGCGTTTCATGTCGGCGCACGACGGACGGGGCCGCCAACGATGCCGCAGACCCTCGCCTCAACGATGCCCGAGCCTCCCTCTCCGCCACCGAACTCCCGCCGCGCGACGCAGGTGGCGTCGTCGGGGGGAAGCGCCGTGTCGTCGCTGGTCGTGACGATTGATGGGCCCGCGGGGACGGGCAAGTCGTCGGTCGCGCGGCTGCTGGCGCGCCGGCTGGGGCTGGACTTCCTGGACACGGGCGCGATGTACCGGGCGGCGTCGGTGGTCGTGCTCGACGCGAAGCTCGACCCGACGAAGGCCGACCAGCACGGGGCGGTCGTGGCCGCGGTGCAGGGTGCGGACATCCGGTTTGACTGGACGGCCGACCCGCCGTCGATCCTGGCGGGGGGGACGTGCGTGGCGTCGCGGATCCGCGGGCACGACGTGACGGCGATCGTGTCTCGCGTGGCCGCGATCGGGGCGCTGCGCGAGGTGCTCGTGGCGCAGCAGCGGGCCATCGCGGCGGTGCACCCCAGGCTCGTGACCGAGGGGCGGGACCAGGGGTCGGTGGTGTTCCCGGATGCGAAGGTGAAGATCTATCTGGATGCGTCGCCGCGGATCCGGGCGGAGCGGCGGGCGACGCAGCTGGCCGAGCAGGGCGTGAGCGCGGACGTGGCGACGCTGGAGGCGGAGATCGCGCGCCGGGATGAGCTGGATTCGACCCGAGCAGTCGGGCCGCTGGTGTGCCCGACCGACGCGGTGAAGCTGGACACGTCGACGCGTGCGCGGGACGAGGTGGTGGATGCGCTCGAGCGGGTCGTGCGGAACAAGCCGGGGATGGTGGCGCACCCCCCGCGCCCCCCCCCCCCCCCCCCGCCGCCCGGCACCCCGCCCCCCCGCCCGTCGCGCCCCCCCC
>CAZMCC010000067.1:0-22106 GCA_964564695.1 uncultured Phycisphaeraceae bacterium
TCCCCCTCCGACACGGATGGGGCGGTATCAAGATACAAGGGCAGGGGTGAGGGCTTCGCCCCTCCTTCTTCTCCAAGCCTGCAAAGACCAGCAACGCGGCTGCGCGAATTGATATCCCCGACGCCAACGCTCCCGCGTGAGCGATAGGCACAATTCCTATCGCTCAAAACTCTGCCCTTTCTGATCGATAGGAATCGTCGCGCAACACCACCCGCAGGCGGCACGCCGCGCGCGGAACCCGTCACCCTCCACCTTCGAATGTATCGCGTTATCGCTGTCCCGCGTTCCCGCGTTCCCTACCCCCGCACCGGCGCCTCAAACGCCATCACGTGCTGGAACCCCGCCACCGGGTACACGATCCGCACCCGGTACACCCGCAGCG
Source organism: uncultured Phycisphaeraceae bacterium (assembly GCA_964564695.1). Taxonomy (GTDB): domain Bacteria; phylum Planctomycetota; class Phycisphaerae; order Phycisphaerales; family UBA1924; genus CAZMCC01. Next base: position 383 of record CAZMCC010000067.1, read on the forward strand.
AGCCCTGCGACAGCCCCATCTGCTCGCACACCCGCGCGATCATCTTCGGGTAGTTCGGCACCTCGGGCAGGTTGAACCGGTCATCGCGCTTGCCCAGGAACTCGATCTGCTCCGGGAAGTGGATCCGGTCAATGTCCCGCGACGGGTCGTTCGGGTTCGCCGGCCCGCGCGTCCCCGGCTTGTACACCCGGAACTCCGGCGTCGTGTCCGGGAAGATCGAGTCGTGCAGGATCGCCTCGCAGATCAGCGTCTTCGCCGGGATATCCGTGTACACCACCACGCCGCCGAAGCGCCGCTCAAGCGTCGCATAGCGTCGCGACCCGCGTGGATTGTGGCTCACCGCCACCATGTCCATCAGCGCCCGCTTCCCCAGCCGGTCGTCCGCCAGCCGGTGCACCAGCTGCTCCCCCGCCACGTGCGTCTCCAGCCGCGCCGGCGTGTGCGTGTACAGGTCCTGCAGCCCCACCGCGCTCTTCGATACGTCCGGCGCCACCCCCGCGCCCTGGAACGGCGGCCCGAACGTGAAATACGCCTTCGCGTCCGGCCGCAGCCGGCGCATCCCGAACGCCCCCTGGATCGTCGTCACCTTCACCGCGTCCGGTTCGTCCGGCGACGGCACGAAGATCATCGACGTGATCCACGTCTCCGCATCCACCCCCATGATCTGGCGCATCCCCTTGAACACGTGATAGCGGCTCGCGTTCTCGAACCGCTGGTTCAGCTCCGCGCTCTGCGGGCTGATCGCCGCGTTCAGCGCCCCGCGCGTCCCGAAGTCCTGGCGGATCAGCGAGCTGAACCGCTCGATCGCCCGCGTCGCGTCCGCGACCACGTCCCCCGGCACATCCACCGTGCCCGCCCCCGCCACCACCGCGCGCAGCGACTCGGGCCCCGGCACGCGCTGCAGAACCTCGTACGGGTCCTCGCACGCCAGCGCCCCGATCAGCTGACTCGCAATGACTCGGTGCACCCCCAACACCCGCGCCAGCGCCGTCGGCTTCTGCGGCGGCGGCGCCACCGCATTCACCAGCCGTCCCATCGCCCGCGCAAGCTCAAGACCCACCGCCCCGGCATGCGCGTCGAGCGAGGGCAGGTCCAGACCGAGGCTGGTTTCCAGTTCGTTCGGTGGCATGTGGCCCTGCCAGCGTACCAGATTTTGCCCCGTTCCGCATCCTTGGCCCGCTGATCTGTAATTATTTACTTATCTACACTGAAAATAATTACACTTTTGTGGCCTTCTCCAACCGACCGGTCACAATCTCCCTACCGGCGCGGGCGTCCATGGGTGACGTACCCGCCGCGCCGCCACCAGCCGGTATTCCTGTAGACCGCACCGGCATTCCCACAAGAGGAGCGATCGCCATGCGCCCGTCCGTCACCGCCGTCATCGCCGCCGCCGCCGTCGGCACGCTCGCCACCGTCGCCTCCGCGCTCCCGCCCCAGTACACGATCGTCGACATGGGCGTCGCTCGCCCCGCCGACACCGCGTCCCAGGCCTTCCGTGTCTCGCCCAACGGCATCGGCACCGGCCGTTCCCTCGGCACCGGCACCGTCGCCTTCAGCTGGACCCAGGGCGGCGGCACCGTCGCCCTCCCCAACCTCGCCTCCCCGGCGCGCAACTTCTGCGTCGGCAACGGCGTGAACGCCAACGGCGTCGTCGTCGGCGTCGGCGCCACCACCGCCTTCGGCTCCAGCCCCCTGCCCCTCATGTGGCAGGGTGGGGGGGGTGGGGTCGTCAGCCAGCTCCCGCTCCCCGCCGGCCAGTCCTTCGGCAAGGCGAACGACGTCAACATCTCGCTCACCGCCGTCGGCTCCGTCGGCAGCGGCTCGGGCGAACGCGCCGCGATGTTCGCCGGCGGCGTCGGCTCCATCGTCACGCGGACCACCTCGATCGGCTGCTTCTCCAACGTCCTCTTCAGCGTCAACGACGCGGGGCGCATGGTCGGCACCGCCATCGACCCCAACGCCGCCGCCCGCAACGTCGGCTACGTCTACGACTCCGCCACCGACACCGCCTTCGAGGTCGGCGCGCTCCCCGGTCGCAACGGCGCCCTCGCCTTCGACGTCAGCGAGTCGGGCTTCGTCGTCGGCTCGAGCATGCTCAACCAGGGCTCGGGTCTGCCCTACATCTGGTCCGACTCCCTCGGCATGGTCGAGATCCCGCTCCCCATCGGCACCAGCCAGGGCAGCGCCCGCGGCGTCAACTCCGCCGGCTGGGCCGTCGGCACCGCCTCGTCCGCCACCGCCATCCCCTTCCTCTACGACGGCACCGCCACCTACCGCCTCATGGACCTGCTCCCCAACCCCGACGGCTGGGACCTCGTCGGCGGCACCAGCAACTCCGCCATGGGCATCAGCGAGGACGGCATCATCGTCGGCACCGCCCTGCACAACGGCGTCGTGCGCGCCTACGCCATGATCCCCATCCCCGCCCCCGGCGCCGCCGGCCTCCTCGCACTTACCGGCCTCGCCGCCGGGCGCCGGCGCCGCTGAAACGGAACCACGGCCGCGCCAAATTCGTACAGTGAGGGACACCTCGCATCGTCACCATGGCCGTGCCGATTGGGCGTGGATTTGTACTCTCCCCACCCCCTTTGTTTGTTCGTCACCCATGGACAAAGAGCCCCGCTCCGGCGGGGCTCTTTTTATTGATCCGAGCCTCCCGCGCAAGCGGGAGGTGCTGTGCATGGGTTCGCGTCACCGCACGGCTCGTCGGATGCCACAGGCGCGGGTAAGGGTCCGGGTGCCCCGGCGGAGCTCTGTCCGCCGGGCGTTGCGTATCCCGTGCTCAACCGCGCCGCCGCCGCAGCGCGACGAGTGCCCCCAGCGTCACCAACCCCACCGCCCCCGGCGTCGGCACCACCTGAACGTTGTCCGACAGGTCATCGCGGAACAACCCACGAGCCGGGTTGGACATCGCGAAGAACTCGTCGAGATTCCGCCAGTAGATCACGGTGTCTTCATTGGCCCCGGGATTCGCCACCGACCCGAGGGTCTGATAGTCAAAGCTGATCATGCGCTGACCAAAGGTCGTCACGGTGTAGCTGAACAGGAACACGGTGTCCCACCGCGCTTCGTCCGTGGTGATCCCGTCCGTGGGCTCGATGCCGGTGTCATCGCCGTCGACCCCGTTGGTATCGTCGATGAGCCCCACTGACACGAACAGTCCGTCGGTATCGGCGCGACCGGGTCCGTCGAGGACGTGGTCGAATGCCTGCAGATTCGCGAACCCGGTCCGCCACGGCTGCCACCGAAACTCACCGTCGCCGTTGGCCGGATTCAGAAACGAAGCGACGTTCGGATCGCCGCCGTTGAGGTCGGAGTCGTTCGGGAGCCCGCCGCCGAAGAGGCCCCGCAGTTCGCGGGTCATCCCGCGCTGAGTGGCCTGGCCGAAGTCCGCGTTGCCGAACGTCCCGTCGACCACGCTGGCGCGATCAAGCACGCCGAGCATGTCGAACTCGGTGGAGACAATCCGGCCGTGCGTGCCGCCGAACGTGGCGACCCGCGGCGCGTTGGTTCGGACGAACCTCGTCTGCAGGGCAAAGTTCACGAGGTTGTCTCCCGGCGCCTCGGTCACCACCAGGTTGTCCGCGACCACACGAAACTCGATGTTCCCCGGGTTGAGAAGGAACGTTTGGGCCGCGGCCGTGCCCCCACCCGACAGCACCGCCGCACCGACCAACAAGACAGACTTCATGATGAACTCCCACGAGAATGGCACCACTCACCGCGCACCAGAACGGCGCTGCGGCGGCTCACGATCGAACAGGCGACGCTCCCACGAGGAGTTCGCGCCGCTCGCCGTGCGGTCATGTTGACAGAGTACCTCGCAGGGGCCTCGGCACAAGTTTGCACGTCGAATTACTCGAATTCACTTGGGAATTCGCCGCGCGGTGCGAACCCCGCGCTCACGCGCACGGTGTCTACACCGGCTCACCCGCGCCGCCGCCTCACGCCAACCAACGCCCCCATCGTCATCAACCCCACCACCCCCGGCCCCGGCACCACCACCTGGATGTTGTCCGACAGATCATCCCGAAACACGCCCGCCGCCGCATTCGAGTAGAGGTAATTCCCGTGCAGGCCCGAGCTTTCGTCCCACCACAGCAGGGTTTCCTCGGACAAGCCCGCGTACGCCGTCGAGCCGCGATTCTGATAATCGAAGCTGATCGTCCGCGGGGAGAAGTTGGTGACGGCGTACATGAACATGAACACCGTGTCCCAGCGGCTCTCGTCGGTCGTGATGCCGGCGGTGGGCTCGATGCCCGTGTCGTCGCCGTCGCCCCGGTTGTCGTCGATCAGCCCGACCGAGAGCAGCCGGTCGTCGTCGAGGGCGTCGTCACTCCTCCCGATTCCGCTCCCCGAGTTGTCGAACGCCAGGAGATTGCCGAACCCGGCCAGGCCCGGGGCCCAGCGGAACTCCCCCGCGCCGTTGTGGGGGTTCAGCGCCGTCGCGGCCGCGGGGTTGCCGCCGTTCTGGTCGGCGTTGTTGTTGGGTGAGCCTCCGCCGGAGAACAGCTCCCGGTGCGACTCGGTCATCCCGCGCCGAGTCGGCGGCCCGAAGTCGAGGTTGCCCAGCGGACCGTCACGAACACCGGTCCGAGTGAGCACGCCGGCGACGTCGGCCTCGCTCGACACGATCCGGCCACGCGACCCGCCCATCGACGCCGCCCGCACGTCGGTCCCGACATACCGAACCTGCAGCGCCAGGTAGACGAGCGCATCGTCCGGCGACGTCACGAGCGTGTGGTCCGCGATCACCCGGTACTCGATCTCCCCGGGCGTGAGCACGAGTTCAGACTGGGCGCTGGCGACTCGTGCGAGCCCTGTCGCCACCACCAGCACGCACATCGACGTTCGCACGATTCTCTCTCCGTCCGACGCGCGATCAATCGAGCCGGCGCTCACACGCTTGGCTCGAGCTCCGCGTCGCAAGGGCAATGAGGAGAGTACCACGCCCCGCCGGCGCGGCCAGCAACGGTTATCAGAGACGTACGAAGCCCTGCCCGCTACCGACGCCGGCGTGCCGCCAGAAGGCCCCCCAGGGCGATCGCCCCGCTCACCCCCGGCGTCGGCACCACCTGGATGTTGTCCGACAGGTCATCGCGGAAGACGCCGAGGGCCGGGTTTGAGTACTGGTAACTGTTGATTTCGCTCCGCCACCAGGGCGTCGGCGACTCCGCGCTTACACCGTCTCGCGCTCGGCGCCGTTGAATGGGCGCTGCATCGATTCGGTGCTCCAGGACTGGGCAGAGCGGGCCGCCACGCCTCACCACGATCGGCCTGCATAGACTGCCCTGTCGAGCGAATGCGGTTTCGACCGTCCACGGCAAGTGATCACCCCTTGCCGCGAGTTCCTCTGACCATCTCCCGCGCGCCCCAGCGGCACGTTCATATCACCGGCACCGGTGTGAACCACGGACTTGGCCTTTGTCGCCACGGAGTCCGTATATGCCCAGCGCGTCCCCCCTGCTGATGTACATCCACAGCAAGTTCCGCGAGGTCCTCGGCGAGCCCGACACGACCCTCGAGCTCGACAGCCAGTGGTCGCTGAAGGTGGGCCCCGGCGCGCCCGCGATCTTCATCCTCGTCAACGGGTCCTACGAAAAGCCCGCCGTGTGGGTCTTCGATCCCTACACGACCGACAACGTCTGGCGGACCTCGATCACGTCCAACGGGCAGGTCGACGAAGCCCTCGACCAGATCCAGGGTCGATTCACGGCCGCGTCGTCCGCGTGGATCGCCAAGTAACACGTCCTTCAGGCGAGTGTCGCCGGCGATCCCCGCCGTGCGCCACTCATGGAGGAAGCACCCCGTGGAAACGAACACCCCAAGACTCGAGGACGAAAACGACCGCAGCTCGCGGCGCCTGACCGAGCGCCACTTCCCCGCCATCGCGCTCGCCCTGCGCGACCGCACCGGCTCGATCCTCATCCGCTGGCGCCGCCGCAGCATCGAAGCGATGCCCGAGCTTGACCGCCTGACCATCGCCGAGTTCGAGAACTCCATCACCGAGGTGATCGACGCCCTCGCCACCGCCATGGAGAGCGGCGACCCCGAGGGTGTCCGCCGGCTCGTCGAGCAATCCCCGGCCCACGGCTCCGCCCGCTTCACGCAGAATCGCGACCCCCACTCCGTGCTCGCCGAGCACCGCATCTTCCGCTCGGTCCTCGTGCTCGAGCTGCAGGACGAACTCTGTCGCCCCCTCACGCACGATGAGGCCGCGCCCCTGCACGAGCTGCTCGACCTCATCGGCGAGCACAGCAACCTCGCCCTGATCGACCGGCGCGGCGAAGCTCGCGACCACGAACTTCAAGCGCAGGTCACCGGCATGCACCGCCTCGCCGACCTGGGCACCCTCGTGGCCAGCCTGGCTCACGACTCCGTCAACCTCCTGCTCCCGCTCCGGATGGGATTGGACCGCCTCCAGAACCTTGGCCTCGCCGCGCCCGCACGCGAGGAGCTCGACGCCATCCAGATGCTCGTCCGCCAGTTCCAGAACTCGATCGTCAACCTGCAATGGCTCTCGGTCGACCCGGCCCACGGCCAGATCAGGACCGCCCCGTTGCGCCTTGATCAATGGTCCGGGGACGTGGCCGCCTTCCACCGCCGGATGCTCCCAGCGTCGATCGACATCGCGTTCGACCTGCCCGCATCGCTCCCGCGCGTGCAGATCACCTCCGCCGCTCTTTCACAGGCCGTCTTCAACCTCGTTCGCAACTCCCGCCAGGCCATCGCGTCGGAGGTTCGCCCGGGCAGGATCGTCGTCTTCGCCCGCCATGGGGGCGGCGGCGCCACCGAGCTTGTTGTTGACGATGACGGGCCCGGAATGTCCGCCGAGGTCCTCAAGCGGTGCGCCGAGCCGTTCTTCACCACGCGACGCAACGGCAGCGGCCTGGGGCTCGCTCTCGTCGTCGCCCTCATCACCGGCTGCGGCGGGCGTGTCGAGTTCCACTCGCCGGTTCCCGGGCTGTCCCACGGCACCCGCGTTGTGCTCGTTCTCCCGGCCGCCGGACATGTCCCGAAGTGACGCTTACGCCGCCTCGCGCTCGGCGTCGTTGAACCGGCGCTCCCAGCCCATCGGCCGGACGTTCGCGGGCGTGTCGGGCTTTTCCTTCCAGTCCTCGGCGGCCCGGATCGAGAGCTCGCTCGCCATCGTCTTGCGGTAACCCAGCAGGCGGATCACCTCGAGCACGTCCGTCCACGACGGGAACATCTTGTTGTTGGCCTTCTTGAACTCGTCGATGGCCTTCACGAACAGGAACTGCTCGCTCGTGAGTTCGCCTTCCTCGGCCGAGCGCGTGAAGTCGCTGCGCCGGCGGCCCGCGCCGCGACGCCGTTCGAGGCCGGTCAGATCGCGAAGGGCGTCGGTGGCCCCGGCCTCGCTGGCCACGGGATTCGCGTCGCGCATGGCACGCCGATCAAGGCCCATGCGGGGGTCGATCACGCCGCCTTCGGCGCGGAGGACGTCGCGACGCCCTGCGGGGCCGAGGTTCTGGCTGGCCTTGTCGCCGGCTCGCCGGTCGGGCCGGGAGTTGCTGGAATTCTTGGGGGACGACCCGTCGTGCTCGTTCTGGACACTCACCGTGGCACCTCGGGCCCTTGGTGACGGGCCGGCTCGACCGAGCCGTCCCTTTCGCCGCTGCGGCCCGGCACACGTCACGCCGAAGCCGCCGGCGAGAGGCCGGGCTCACAGGTCGTCGTCATCATCGTCCTCGCCCTCGGCGTCGTCGCCCTCTTCTTCGTCGTCGTCGAGGAATTCGTCGTCCTCATCCTCAAACTCGTCGTCGTCCTCGAATTCCTCGTCGTCGTCAAAGTCGCCGTCGCCGTCAAAGCCGTCCTCATCGTCGTCGTCGTCACCGGCCAGGGGTCCCTGGACCGGGGCGCCGACCCAGCGCGTGCCGACGCCGCTGGAGGTCCAGCGGCCGGCGGGGTCAACCCCGCTGCGCCACGGCGCGGAGACCCGCACAGGCTCTCCTGCCACACCCCGCCCGACCTTCTTCAAGAGTTCGCTCGCCATGGCTTGCTCCCACCCGGGATCTGAATCCCCGTGCAACTGTCTTCTACATCAACTCCGGTGCCGTCAAATCACCGGTTACACATGACCCGTCGCTCGCCCCCACGTCCCCACCCGCGTCCCCCCCCGCGTCCGCACCGTTCGACACCCAAGGGCCCACAAGGCCCAAGGCTACTCACATCCCCCACCGCGAACCACGCCCGCCTCGGGAGCGTTTTGTCTCGCACCCGATTCACCCGGCGGCGCTTCGCGGTTCCACTTTCCGCACTTCCGCGCGGGGGGCGCGGGGGGGGTGCGGTCTGTGGGGGGGTCCGCGAAGGGCGGTAGACTACAACCCTTCCGCGCCGTGTCAACTCCCCCTCCCCGGGGCTTGTGCTCCCAGTCTTCCCCATCGAGGCCCGCTTGCCAACCGATCACGCCCCTCCACCCCCTCCACCCCCCCCACCCGCACCGCCACCGGTGCCGTCCGTCGAGCCCGACCAGTGGCAGCCCGTCGCCGCGATTCTCGCCGTGCTCGTGCCGGGGCTGGGTCACGCCTATTTGGGTGAAACTCGTCGGGCGGCGTACATCGGCGTGGGTGTGCTCGGGCTGTTCTTCGGCGGGCTGCTGATCGGCGGGCTCGACTCGGTGGACCGCAAGGAGGCCAAGGTCTGGTTCTTCGGGCAGGCGCTGGTCGGCCCGATCGCGTTCGGCGTCGACGCGATTCACCAGCACTGGTTCAAGGCCTACGACGGCCCGATCACCTCGACGCAGGACCTGGCCGAGCGTCCCAAGCGCAACCCGGGCCCGAACGAGGTCATCCGCGTCGAGCAGGTCCAGATCTCGACCGGCTTTGCCGGCATGATGAACGCGAACGTGCCGTTCATCCGCCCCGCGGCCCCCGGCGAGCTGCCGCCGATCACGACGAGCCTGGGGCGCGTCAACGAGCTGGGGACGCTGTACTCGACGATCGCGGGCATGTTGAACCTCATCGTGATCATCGACGCGGCCTACCGCGGTCGTCGTCGGAAGGGGGTCGCGTGATGCTCTCGAGCACAGTGCTGGCGTGGCGTCCGTTCCTGGACCCGATCCACATTCACGACCACTGGTACCTGCTGCTGGTGCCGCTGGCGATCGGGATCGCGATCGCGTACAAGGCGGTGCGGGTGCCCGACCCGCGGAAGTTCTGGCGCCCCGTGGCGGAGTTTGCGTTCCTGATCGTGGCGGGAATGATCGGGCTGGGGCTGGCGACGTATCTGTTCGTTGAGGTGTTTGCGGCTGCGGTGGGTTGAAGAAACGCGATAACGCTGGTACGCGATAACGCGATAAATTGATGCACTCGCGGGCGAGTGTTTTTATTTATCGCGTTATCGCGTTTCCGCGTTGGTCTCACGCCCACCTCGACATCTTCGCGGTCGTGAACACGTCGAGGCCGACCACGAGGTATCGCAGCGCGTCGGCGGCGTGGTCGGCGCCGTCCTTGACGGGGTCGAGGGATTCGGGTTTGTCTTCGGGGAAGTGGTACTTCTCGAGCGACTCGATAAGGTTTCGGCAGCGGGCGTGGATGAGCAGACGCGGCGGGGAGGCGTCGGCGGGGGCGAGTCGCCAGCGGACGAGGGAGAGGCCGGGGTGCAGGCCGTGCTGGCGGTCGCGGACTTTGAAGCCGGCGGTGCGGAGCATGTCGGCGCAGCTGGTGCCGGTGATGGCGCTGCGCTGTTCGCCGGCGGGGTCGGCGCCGATCCAGGTGGGGTCGCCCCAGGCGCGGACCCAGGGTGACGCCCGCAGTCGCGCGATGTGATCGGGGACGGTGGTCTCCTTGGCGACCAGTTCGTCGAGGATGGTGATGAGGGTTCGTGCGCCCCCCGCACCCCTCCCGTCGGGCTCGGTGTCGATGCGGGCGATGAGGATGACGGTGTCGGCGCGGTAGCCGTAGTCCATGCCGCAGACGAGTTCGATGCGGTCGCGGCGCCGGCCGGCCTCGGGATTGAGGGCGTCGAAGGGCTCGTCGCTGACAACCGGCGGCTCGTGGCCGGAAGTGATGACGTGGCGGGCCGGGTTGAACTCGGGGTACACGCTCGCGCCCCGGCGCGGGCGGAGGCAGAGCATCTCGGCCTGCCAGGCGCCAATGTCAACGCGCGACTTCATCGCGACGGCGTCGGCAACGCTCACGTGCCCGCCTTCACCGGGGGCTCGCTCCTTGGCCCGCCCGGCGCAGTCGTCGTGGAGGTTGCATGTCAGGCAGGCGTGCTCGTCCGTGCAGCGCTCGAGGACATCGAGGACGCCCCAGCGGAAGAGGCGCCGGGGCGGGTTCGAGGTGGGCGCGGGGAGCGTGGCGGTGCGGACGGCGGAGCCGACGACGTCCCACATGAGGCCGTAGGGCTTGTGCATGGTGCTGAGGGCCTCGATGCTGCCGCGGACCCACTGGCCCCAGGGGCCGGCTTTCTCGCAACGCATCGAGCGGGTGGTGAGCTGAGCGGCGGCCCAGAGTTCGCGCTCGAAGAGCTCGACCTCGTCGCAGCGGAGTTTCTGGACGCGTGTGCCGCGGACGCTGGACTCGGATTGGGCGAGGACCTCGACGCGGGAGGTGTTGGAGAGACGGAGGCCCCGGGTAGTGGGTTTGCCGTCGACCAGTTCCGCGAGGAGGGGGATCTCGAAGAGTCGCCGCAGGTGCTCGTACATGCGGCGCGACTGCTCGAGCGAGCCGCCGAGGATGCGGACCTCGATGCCGGGCTTGAAGACAAGGTCGAGGACAGTGGCGACGGCCCCGAGAAAGGTCTTGCCGCCGCCGCGGTTGGCCCAGACGACGCAGTCGGCCGGGCGCACGGCGGCGAGCGGGCGCGGCTCGCCTGGTCGCAGGTCGCCGCGGGCGACATGGCCCTCGAAGAAGGTGTGGTAGAGGTAGTCCATGGGGGCGTCGCTGACGCCGTGGTCGAGGAGCGGCGTAAGGGCGACGTCGGCGCCCAGGACCTCGCGGACGAAGCGGTGGAGAGCGACGCGCCCCTCGGGGGGCTTGGCGGGGTCGAATGCGGCGGGCGTGTCGGGGCCGCCGGGGATGTCGGGTGTGTCGGGCGTGTCGGGCGTGTTGGCGCACGCGGCGTCGGGCTTCGGAAGACGAAGGGTCATGGGTCACCTCCCCGGGGCGATGGATGTGTCGGGCTTGTGGGGTGTGTCGGGCGTGAGTTGTCGGGTTACTTCGTGCGGCGCGAGAGGCCGAGGGCGGCGCGGAGGGCCGTGCTGCGGTCGGGGGCGTAGCGGCGGAGTTTTTTCAGGATGCGCTCTCGGTCGCCGGCGGAGAGGAAGAAGGTGAGGGCGTGGGGGAGGGAGTCGGGGGTGGGTGCGGGGCGGGGTTGGGGTGGTGTGGGCATGGGAAACTCCATGTGCGCGGAGATCCCCCTCCGCAACGCGGAGGGGGACCGGTCGCAGCGGCGTTCAGCCGATGCGACCAGGGGGAGGGGTGAGGGCTTTACGAATGCACGACGCCCTCCCCCTCTTTTGCACGGCTGGACGCCGAGCGAACATTTCCCCCTCCGCGTTGCGGAGGGGGATCTACGTGCGCGTACGCGACGAGCGGCGCTGCCAGTGCTCTCCACGCGGCTTGCGCGACGTGCTCGATCGGCGCATCGGCGAGCGACCTCGTCGCACGGCTCGCCCGGGCCCAGTGGCGGAGTTCGCGGGTGATGAAACGGGCGCGCCGGGAGGTGCCCAGGAGGAGGCGCGAGACAGGCGGGTCGTCGTGGGAACGCCCGTTGAGATCGGCCGCGGCGATCGCGTCGGCGAGGCGGGCGTCGCGCTGGCTCGGGGCGAGGGTGTACTCGGTCATGCCGGCGCGGCGGAAGAACGGGCAGCAGACGCCCATCGCGGCGACCGCCTCGGTCGCGGGGGTGAGCGGGGATCGGAGGTATTCGCGGACGAGGGCGGTGGCGACGCCGCTGGCGCGACGGCGTGGGTCGACGATCACGCGCGAGATGCAGCGCAGCTCGGCGTTGAGTCGTGTGGCCGCGGTGCGACGATCGGGGGCGCGGTAGCGCCCGGGCCAGGCGAGCTCGCGCCAGCGCCCGTTGAGCGTGGGCATCGAGACGACGAGGACGCCGGCGGGGCGGGAGGGATTGTGGGGGTTGGGGGGGTCGTCGGGGTCGTCGGGGTCGTCGGCGCGGAGCACGCGGGCGACGCAGGCGGGCTCGCCGGCGCGGTAGTGAAAGCGGGCGAGGGCGCGGTAGTCGTCGATCGTGCCTTCGCGGATGGTGACGTGGTCGTCGGCAGGTTCGTCCGAGGTGTCGTCGAGGACGCGGATACGTGCCGGCGCGCCCAGATCGAACTCACCGACGATGTCGGGGCGGAGTGACTCGGCGAGGTCGGCGTGGCTGGTGGCGACAATGACGACCGGGGCGGCGCTGGCGGCACAGGCCGAGGCGCTCAGGCGGTTGACCCAGCGGCGCAGCCCGCGGGCCACACACTGTGCCGTGGCGCGGTCGAGGATCGCGGCGAACTCGTCGATGACGAGAAGCGCGGGCGTGCGCGAGCGGGCGCGTTCGATGCGCTCGGCGAGGATGGCGAGGGCGAGGCGGAGGCGCTGGCCGTCGGAGAGCTCGCCCGGCGTGAGGGAGAAGAGCGTGGCGTCGGCGAGCCCGAAGGCGGCGAGGGTGCGGAGGGCTTCGGGGAGCGGGGCGCGGAAGCAGTCGACGATCGGGCGGGCACGGGCGGCGAGGGACGCGAGCTCGCGGGCGTCGAGGGCGTGGATCGATGAGCGGGCGCGGGCGAGGTTGGCGAGTTCGCGCAGGGCGGAGGACTTGCCCGAGCCGCTGGGGCCGGTGAGGAGGATGAGTCGGCCGTCCTTGCCCCCCCTCCCGGGCCGATCGATGAGGAGATCGTGGATGTGCCGGGCCGCGGTCGCGGCGTGCTCAAGGGGCGTGGGCCCGCTTCGGGCGCCGTGAACACCGAACATCGCGGCGGCGCGGCGGGAGCGCGGCGTGGTGAGTGCAGCGGTCATTGGGCCACCTCGACGAGCGCGGGCGCCGGGGCGCGATGAGGCCTTGTGCGTCGCGAGGGCTTCGTGCTGGAGGCGTAGATCGCCCGCAGCGCTTCGCGCTGGCTGCGAACGACGTGGTGGCTGAGGTTGAGCGAGATCGCGGCTTCGCGGAGGCTCAGGCCGTGCAGCACGCAGGCGACCGCCACGCGACGCATAGTGGGCTGCAGCGTGTCAATGTTGACGGCGACGTACGCGAAGAGGGGGTCGACGCAGCGGCGCGTGATGCGCCGCAGGCGCCGGCGGATCTGCGGGACATTCGAGTTGGCGGTATCGCCGGCCGCCGCGCCGAGCTCGGCGATGGTGCGGACGAGCATGCGGTCGCGATAGACCGCGACGACGAGTGCGGCGTCGGCGGCGGAAAGGTGATCGGTGCGGCCGAGGATCATCTCGGCGAATTCGCGACGCTTGGCTTCGCCGCGTCCGCGATAGCGCCGGAGATCGAGGCCGGTGCTTTCGAGCGGCGCGTTGCCGAGCTCACTCGCACGCTCGTGTGCAGGCTCGCGGATTTTGCACAAATTCGTGGTCGTTCCCATTGCCACACCCCAGAAATGTGTTTACAATGTAGTAAACTTGCGATTCGTAGTTTTACCACATTGAGAACAAAACGCAAGGGTTCTGTATGGTAAGTACGGAAATCTGCGCGCAAAAGCGCACTTAGGGATTGGTCAGGTGTGAACATGGGCGAACGAGGCAGGCAGCCTGAGAAACATGATTCCGCCGGGGCCGGGCACCCCGGGGACGCCGACCCGGCCAGGGTGACACCAACCACCCCCCCCACCACACCCACCGCCACCCCCACCCCCCCACCTCACCCCACCAGCCCGCCCGCCGCGGGTCGGTTTGCCGGCCAGTCGGTCGGGGTGATCGTGCACCGGAGGCGCAGCGAGCTAGGGCTGACGCTGCAGCGGCTCTCCGAGCTCGCGGGGTGCACCAAGAGCTACCTGTCGTCGATCGAGAACGAGCGGCGCGAGCACCCACCCAGCGAGGAACTGCTGGCAAAGGTCGAGGGGGCGCTGGGGCTGGCACCGGGAGTGCTCGTGAACGCGGCCCGCTGGCAAAGCACGCCCGAATCGATCCGCGACGAGATGACGAGCCTGAAACGCAAAGGAGCGGCGGCCGAGCGGCTGGCGGCGTTGCTGCGCGGAGACGCGGCCAGGCCGGGGAAGCTCGACGAACTGCACCGCAGCGGGTGGTTGGGGCGGCTGATCAATGAGATTTCGCCGCCCCCATCACCGCCCCCCCCACCTTTCACGCCCCTCCCATCGGGATCGGAGTCCGGGCCCGGGACAGGGCGGACTCGCCGCGCGGCACCGCCCGGGTTGCTGCCGATGCAGGTGCCGCTGATCAACCTTGTGCAGGCGGGCGTCGCGCGAGAGTTCACCGACCTGGGGTACCCCGCGGGCGTGGCGGACGATTACGTGCTGGCGCCGGACATCGGTGACCCGGACGCATTCGCGGCCCGGGTGACGGGGGACTCGATGCTGCCGGAGTACAAGGAGGGGGACATCGTGGTGTTCAGCCCGGCCCGGGAAATCAAGAGCGGGATGGACTGCTATGCCCGGCTGCTGCCGGACCACGAGACGACGTTCAAACGTGTGTACTTTGAGAGGGCAACAAACGGATCTGAGGTAATTAGGCTCCAGCCGCTGAACAGCGCGTATCCGCCTCGAGTGGTGGATCGCGAGGCGGTGGACGGATTGTGCGCGGCGGTGACGGTAACTCGGGCGATTGCGGGGGCGTGAGGCGGAGAAGCTGCGCGAGACTTGGGGAGGGTTCCAAAAGCTTGCGCGGGAAAATCATGACGGGGTCATCCGTGTAATGAATTTCCGCAAACAGATTCAATCGTGCCGAATAGACACGCTACCGTGAGATGCGGTCGACTAAGGCAGTCGGCCATAGCGTGCTTGAACGAACCGGCCGCAGGCCCATGAGAGGCGCTGCGGCCGTTTCGTTTTTGCGCCAGGCGTGGCGCGCCTGAGCCTCCATGGCTCAGAGTCGGAGATTGGCCCACGGGCCGGCGGCGGCGCCGAGCGAGGCGCCGGCGGTCGCGTCGATGATCTCGCCCAGGGCGTTGCCGGCGTGGATGTCGTAGGCGGCGGTGCTCGAGTTGGTGACGGAGTTGCGGGCGATGACGCTCGCGGTGCCGGTCGACTTGATGCCGATGGCGCAGTTGGTCATGTGGTTGTCGATGGCCCGGCAGCGCATCGCGCCGGCGAAGAACGTGGTGATGCCCACGCCGATGGCGGAGTTGAGGATCTGGTTACCGACGGCGGTGGAGCCGCCGGCGACGCGGACGCCGCACTTGGCGCCCCCGGAAACGGCGCACCCGCGGACGGTGGCGCCGTTGTCGGCGTTGATGGCGGCGTCGTCGTAGGACGAGACGCTGGTGGCGTTGAAGACCGAGCAGTTCTCGACGAGGCAGTTGCCGAAGGCGTTGATGCCGACGCCGACGTCGCGGACGACGCAGTTGCGGACGATGGTGTTGAGGGAGGCGCCGATGCCGACGCCGAGTCCGGTGCCCATGCCGACGACGACGCAGTCCTCGACGAGGGAGTTCTGGCTGGCGGCGATGCCGATCTCGCCGGAGCTCTCGATGATGATGCGCCGGAAGATGGAGTTCCTGGCGTTGGCTTCGAGGTTGCCCGAGTAGGGCCCGCGGATGACGAGGTCCTCGAAGACGCAGTTCTCGACGCCGTTGAGGGTGACGTAGGCGCCCCAGGCGTGGATGAAGCCGTTGCGGAGGGTGAAGTTGGACGCGGGAAGATCGAGGGTGAGGGGGAAGCCGGTCTGGCCCTGGCCGATGATGCCGAAGCCCATCATGTCGATGTTGACGTTGTCGGCGTCGATGGCGATGGCGGGCTTGTTGGCGAGGGCGGCGATGTTGGCGCGGAGGTAGTAGCTGCCGGGCTGGGTGATGCGGAAGTAGGCGTTGGCGTCGCCGGGCGTGGTCGTTGAGGAGATGGGAGTTCGGGGCTCGGGGCCGGGGGTGGACGAAATCGGCCCGGCGGGCGGGTTGAGGGGGCCGGCGCTGGCGCGGTGCGCGATTGCCGCGGCGCCGGCGAGCCCGGCGGCGATGACGAGGCGACGATCTGTCGACATGCGGCGATTCCTCCCGCGCCGGTGGTGGTGAAGGCGGCGCGTACGTGGTGTGAATGTCGCGGGGGGCGCGGTGCCTTGCGGGTGGGAGAAGATTCGGGTGGAGTTGGGTTTGCGGACGTTGGTGATTCGGCGGGCCCCGGCGGTGGGATGATCGCATCGTGCGGTTCTTCACACCTTCGGCGTGAAGCCCCGCACTCTCACCCGCGCCCTTCCCCCGGCTCGATGTGAATCAGCACGTCCGCCACGCTCGGCAATTTCTCGCGCACGTACGCCCGCACCTTCCCGGCCAGCGCGTGCGCGTCGCGGACGCTCATCGCTGGGTCTACATGCAGGTGCATGTCGACGTAGTACCGCTGGCCCGACTTGCGGGCCCGGAGCTTCTCGACGCCCACGCCCCCCACTTCGCACGCGGCGGTCCGCACGCTCGCGAGCAGCGATTCGGGGGCCGCGGCGTCGGTGAGTTCGAGGAACGGGCGGCGGAAGAGCATCACCGCATTGGCGATGACGATCCCCGAGGCGATCACGGCCGCGATGTCGTCGGCGATGGCGAACGCCGGGCCGCCCAGGAGCGCGATGCCGATGCCGATAGCCGCCGCGAGCGACGTGATCGCGTCGGCGCGGTTGTGCCAGGCGTCGGCGTGAACGAGCGTGGACTCGGAGCGGTCCGCGGTGCGAGCCATCAGGCGAAAGAGGCCTTCCTTGACGATCACGACGCCGATGAGGACCCAGATCGTCCACGTCGCGGGGGCCGAACGGGCGGCGCCGGTGACGATCGCGTGGACGGCGAAGGAGCCGACGCCGAACCCCAGGGCCATGAGCAGGCACGCGACCGCGAGGGCGGCGAGGGCCTCGGCCTTGCCGTGGCCGTAGGGGTGGTTGCTGTCGGGTGGACGGCTCGCGTAGCGGAGCGAACCGAGGACGAGGACAGAGGAGAGTGCGTCGGTGAGCGATTCGAGGCCGTCGGCGATGAGGGCGTAGGTGTTGCCGAGGATGCCGGCGGAGAGCTTTGTGACCGCGAGGAGCAGGTTGAGCAGGAGGCCGACGAAGGTGGTTCGGAGTGGGGACATGGGGCGGAGGAGGGTAGTGATCCGAGCCTCCCGTGCGAGCGGGAGGTGTTGGGCGTCCAGACCCGCATGACCTCCCGCTCGCGCGGGAGGCTCGGATCACCACGCAATCACCTGCGCCACCCGCATCGGATCCGGCGTCGCGGGCAGCGGCCCGCGCCGCAGCGCGTACAACGGCAACTGGCGCGGGCAGTTCACCCGCGCGCCCTCGAACACCGCCTCCCCCAACCCGCGCGAGATGCACAGCAGCGTGTCACGCAGCCGCAGGGTCCCGCTGGCGAGGTGCGACGGTGTATCGGAACTCGTGTGCGGCGCCGAGCGCGGGCTGAAGCGCACCTGGCCCGCGTGCGTGTGACCGGCGAGCACAAGCGGCAGGCCCAGGTCGGCCGCGGGAAAAATCACGCCGGGCATGTGGGCGAGGGTGAGGAGGAAGGGCACTGGGGACTGGGCACCGGGCACTGGTGAGGAAGGAGACAGCGCCGCGGCCAGCGGGTCCTCCGGCCAGGACAGTCCGAGGACTCGCAGGCTCCCCCGCCCGGGGATGTCCACATCGGCGGCCACGTTGTCCAGCCAGCGTATGCCCGGCAGCTCGCGGGCGGCCTTCTGGAAGTCGAGCGTGTCGTGGTTACCGAAAATGCCGAGCACGCTCCCCGCCGAACCCGGACGGGCCGCCCGCAGCACCTGGCGGAGCATCTCCAACGCCGCGGGCTCGTGGCCGGGCTGGTCCATGTAGTCGCCGGTGAGGACCACAAGGTCGGCCGGGACCACGGCGAGGGCCTTGAGCAGCTCGAGAAACGACCGGCGCCCCGGGGCCTGGACCCGGATGTGCAGGTCGGCGATGTGGAGGATGGTCAGGCCTTCGAGGTGCGGGGGGAGCGTCGGAAGCGGGATGTCGAAGGCCTCAACCGGACGAGGCGGGCGGAGGCGGTGGGCTGAGGGGAAATCCGGGGTCCGGCACAGGGGGTGGTCGGCGGGAGGGGGCCCGGCGAACGGGGAATTGGTGGGAGCCGGGGGCATGTCCGCAGCGTACAACAAGGCGCGCTTGCGATCCCGGCTGGGGTTGGGTAGGCTGGCGGCCCCCCAAGCGGGTAAAGTGGGGTCTGGGGAAGGGTTAGGGAGGGGTGGCCGCGGCCCGGATGCCGCGGAACCGACCGGTTGGGATGGACGTTTGGTTGACCGAAGTTTGGCTCGCCACATCAAGACCGGGCAGCCGTCAGGAGCACGCAGAACCATGGCCAAGATGTTCTACACGATGGAAGAGGCGGCGCAGCGCCTGAGCACCAGCGAGCAGGGCATCAAGGAGCTCGTGTCGAGCGGCGACCTGACCGAGTATCGCGACTCGGGCAAGAACCTCGTGTTCAAGGTCGACCAGGTCGACCGGCTGCTCAATAAGGACGAGATCCGCCTCGCCGACGACTCGGCGATCGGCCTCGCGCCCGATGACTCGGGCCCGGCGGCCGGCGGCGGCGGTGCGGGACGCATCCCCGCCGAGGAAGGCACCAAGGAGCGCTCCGGCATCAGCATCTTCGACGAAGCCGACGAGCAGGCCGACCCGCTCGCGGCGACACAGATCACGGCCGCTCAGGGCGCCGACGCGACGGTTGAGGCGATGGGCTCGGGCTCGGGCCTCATGGAGATGACCCGCGAAGGCGACGACACGTCGCTGGGCGCGGACCTGCTCGCGGGCGTGTACGAGGGCGAACAGTCCGGCGGCGAGACCGCGGGCACCAGCGGGCTCTTCGAGCCGGCCGGCGCCGCGAGCGACGTCTCCGCGGGCGCGATGCTGGCGGGCGGGCCGGTGCTGATCGCGGTCGAGCCGTTCGACCCCACGTGGTCGGGCATCGGCGGCGGGCTGGCGCTGGGCATGGTGATCGTGATGGGCATTGCCCTCGTGGTCGCGAGTACGGCGATCCTCAACGCGGGCGCGGGTGCGCTCGCGGGTCAGCTGCTGGGCTTCGGCGGGCTGCTCGGGCTCGTCGGTGCGCTGGTGGGCGTGATCGCGGTCATCGCGGTGATCGGGTTCCTGCTCGGTCGGCGCGGGTAAGCATGAACGAGCCCTGGGCGCACGCTCAGGGTGAACCGTCCGTTCAACCAATCGAGTCCGTTTTTCAAGCGTGTACCGGCGCCCACACACCGGTCTCGTCAAGGCGATCCCATTTCCAAGTTCATGGCTGCGTTCGACACCATCCGCGCCGTCTCGTTCGACTGCTACGGCACGCTCATCGACTGGCAGAGCGGGCTTGTGAGCGCCGCGGGGCCGGTGCTTCAGCGTCTCGGGCGGGAGATGGAGCCGGCGGCGCTCTTCGCGGCGTTCGCGGACGCCGAGCGCCGGGCCCAGCGTCCGATGTACCAGAGCTACCGCGACGTGCTGCGGGCCGTGGCCCGCGAGCTGTTCGGGAGCGATGCGACCGCCGCCGATCTCGACACGCTGTGGCGTTCCATCGGGGCGTGGCCGGCATTCCCGGACACGCCGCAATCGCTCGCGCGCCTCAAGACGCGGTACCGCCTCGCGGTGGTGAGCAACATCGACGATGACCTGTTCGCCCTGACCGCGCCGAAGCTCGTGGTGGCGCTCGACGCGCTGGTGACGGCCCAGCAGGTCCGCTCATACAAGCCCGGCGAGGCCCACTTCCGCACCCTGTGCACCCGCCTCGACCTCCCGCCCGAAAGCATCCTGCACGTCGCGGAGAGCCGGTTTCACGACGTCGAGCCGGCGTCGCGCCTCGGGTTCCCGACGGTGTGGGTCGACCGCACCCGGGGCGGCGTGAGCGCGTCGGGCCCGGGCGCGACCGAGCCGACGATGCGCGTGGGGTCGTTGAGCGAGCTGGTGGAGAAGCTGGGGCTGTAGATCTCCCTCCGCGCACAAGCGGAGGGAGATCTCAGAGCCCGCAGCCCTTCGCGATATCCGCGAACCAGTCGTTGATGAACTCGCCGACGTCGGTCGAGTTGACGACGCCGTTGCCGTCCCAATCGGCGTCGCATTCGGTGGGAACGCAGGTGGCGTGGGTGAGGGTGAAGACGGCGTCGCCGCCGGCGAGGCCGTTGCTGTCGCCGTCGATGGCGGCGCCGCCGATGGAGGCGACAACGGTGTCGTTGATCGTGATCGTGTAGGCGTCGTCGAGCAGGATCTGGCCGAAGGCGATAATCATGAACGCCGAGCCGCTGCCGCCGACGGCGAACGGCACGGGTGTCGCGTCGGAGAGGCGCGTGATCGTGATGTCGGCCGCGACGAAGTTGACCGGCGCGGACCAGGCGATGCGCGTCGCCACCACGCCGAGCGGGTTGGTGAACGGGGCGGTGCCGGGCAGTTTGGGCTCGCGCATCACGATCGTCGGGCCGGGAATCGCCGCGGTCTCGCGGATGCGGTAGACGCCGTTGGTGTCCGCGACGTAGAGCGCGCTGCCGTCGTTGTTGACGCTGAGCGACGCGGCGCCGTCGGCCGTGTCGTCATAGGTTGACGCGACGGTGAAGCCCGAGGCGAACTGGGTGAAGGCGCCGGCGCCGTCCATGCGGATGACGCGGTCGAGCCTCGCGTCGAGCAGGTAGATGAACTGCCCGAGCGCTCCGCCGGGCGAGATCGCCAGGTCGCGGTAATACATGGTCGCGGTTGACTGCTGCGCGCCGAGCATCTGCCACTGCAGGGCCGGGCTGAGCGTGTACACCGCGTTGATGCCGGTCTCGTTGGCGTCGTTGTCGACGAGCACGAAGCGGTTGTTGAAGACGCCGGTCCGGTCGAATTCGACACCGCGGATGTCGACGTCGAACCGCCCCGGGGGCACGCTGTTCTGCGCGAGACGGGTGAAGACGTCCGTGGGCGACCAGTGCCATATGGAAGTTCCGTCGTTCTGGCTGATGTCGTTCATGTAGGCGCCGGCGGTGTAGCCGCCCAGGCCGCTGGTGAAGTCAAAGGTCAGTCCCAGTTCGTCGGAGGCGGTGCCCAGGGCCGTGACCTGCGTCGTCGTGCCGTCGGGTTCGACTCGGTAGATGATGGTGGTGAAGAAGTTGCCCGTTCGCACAGCGACGAAGAGCCGGTTTGCCTGGACGCCGACACCATCAAAGCGGATGTCATTGACGAAGGCGCCGGCTGAAGCGATCGGAATGGCGGCGATCACCGAAACCGTGCCCGCGTCGATGCGCCGCACGGTGAGCACCTGGTTGGCAACGCTCGCCGCGACGACGCCCGTGCCGTAGGCGGGGTTGCGGATCGCCTCAATGCGGGGCGTGATGTTGTCGAGTCGCGGCGAGAGCTGCTCGGCGACGAAGCCGGGGGGGACGACGATCTGGGCGATGGCGGTGGTGGTGCAGACGCCCAGGGCGATCGCGCCGAGTGCGGCGAGGGTGATGTGGTTCAGGTGGGTGGTGTTCATGGGTTCACTCTTGAGAGTGGTGATTGAATTGGAGTTCGTAAGCACAACGGCCTCCCTCTCGCTGAACCGGCTGAACGCCGGTTCAGCATTTCTCCCTCCGCGATGCGCGGCGGGAGATCTCTTATTGATCTCTGCGCGGTTATAGGTATGGTGGATCACAGGCGAAGCCCTGCGT
>CAZMCC010000068.1:0-21866 GCA_964564695.1 uncultured Phycisphaeraceae bacterium
CGGACACAGGCGGGACGCCTGTGCCACCAGTGTCGGGCTTCGTGAGCACGCCGGAGGCGAGGTACTCGAGGTTCACCTGGTGGACGATGCCGGTGGCGGGCGGCACGCAGGTGAAGTTGTTGAGCGATTGCTGGCCCCACTTGAGGAACTCGTACCGCTCGTTGTTGCGCTCGAACTCGCGCTGGGCGTTGATGGTGAGGGCGGTGCCCAATGACGTGGGGGGGCCGAAGGCGTCGACCTGTACGCTGTGGTCGATGACGAGGTCGCACTTGACGAGAGGGTTGATGAGCTTGGGGTCGCCGCCGAGCTTCTTCATGGCGTCGCGCATGGCCGCGAGGTCGACGACGCACGGGACGCCGGTGAAGTCCTGCAGCACCACCCGGCCGGGCATGAAGGGGAACTCTTCCTTGACCGGGGCCTTGGCGTTCCAGTTCGCCATGCCGGCGACATCGTCCTGGGTGACGATGAAGCCGTCGACGTTGCGGAGCATGGCTTCGAGGAGGACCTTGATGGAGAAGGGGAGCTTGTCGACGTGGCCGATCTTCTGGTCCTTGAGCGCGGCGAGGGAGAAGTAGGTGTAGGTGCCGTGCTTGGTGGTGAGGGTCTTGCGGGAGTTGAAGGGGCTGGACGGCATGGGGAGCTCCTAGGCGGACGGGGATGCGTGCGATCCGCATCAAGAATACGGAGCGGGGGGCATGAATCGAATCAATCGAAAGCGTGATTTCGATAATCAGTATTTATCGTTGAGAACCAGTCGCATTCATCCAATGCCGAGGCGTTGTTTCGTCACCGCCCACTGCTCGGTGACGGCAAGCTTCGGCACCCAGGACTCGATGTAGTCCACGTCGATTTGGTCGGCGCTGACCCGGAACATGCTGGCGATGTCACGCAGGTGCTTGTCGGAGCCGCCCTCGCGGAAGAACATCAGCTTGCTCAGAATCACATCTTCAGGAGCCGACACGCATACCGGGTGGCCGTCGACGTCGAGGGTTATTGCCCGCTCGAAGCGTGTGGCGTTGTGGGGAGTTTCGCGTGGAACGATCATGTCGGCCTTGAGCGCCGAGCCGATGCGGATGATGTTGAACATACCGCAGACGCTCATCGCCTGGTACATCGAGTCAGGCTCGAAGTAATAGTCGGGTTCGTGGAACGCCTCGCGCAGCGCGAGGGCGTCGATATGGCGCAGATCGGCGACAATGTCCACGTCCTGCGTCGTCCGGACCTCGCCGTACATCATCGACGCCATCGAGCCTGTCACGAAGTACCTTGCTCCGCTGGCGTTGAGAACGTCGGACACGGCGACCATGAGTTCGTCCGGATTCACGCGGCCGCCCCGGGCCAGTCGGGCCCGCGCATTCGTCGAAGCACTTCAGCATTGATTTGTGCTTCCGGCCAGTCCGGATGGCTGTGCCGAACACCGGCTTCGACGATCTTGCGACAGGACTGGTACAGCCCCGCCAGCACTTTCATCTTGCGCGTTGGTGTCATGCCGCGGTAGATCTTCGCGCTGACATCGTCAATGACTTCAATCCGGCGTGGATCGATCACTTGCAATCGTACGCGACTCGCCGTTGCTGGTGTTGCGGTGCCCGCACTCTGGGCAGGTAAGCCCCGAGTCGCCCGCAGTTTGACGTACGCCCCGGAGGTCGTATCCGCAAGATTCACAGCCGCCAGTGTGCGCCTGCGGCAGCCGACGGGCGATCACCCAGTAGAGTCCCAACGAGCCGGCAACGATCAGCGCCAACGTAATCAGTACGTTGACCGCGACAAGGCCGTCGTCGCCGGCGGCAAGCGTGACTAACAGCCGATCGAGCACGCCTCACTCCCCCTTGTACCGCTCCCCGAGCATGAGCTGCCCCAGCAGCTCATGGATGTGCAATCCCTGCTTGTCGACGCCGTGGCCGGAGACGCCCATCGCGCTCAGCACGCCGTAGCCCAGGCCGAGGTGGATAAGGGCCCAGGCGGTGATCTCGGGGCTGAAGCGCTTGGAGACCTGGCCGCTCTCCTGGGCCTTGTACACCTCGGCGGCGAGGAAGGCGTGGAGCGTGCCGATGTGCTTCGACAGGGCTTCCTGGATCTTCTGGTCCTCGACCTCGGTCATCGCCTGCACGATGACGCGGTACACACCCTTGCCCCGGTTGGCCACCATCGGGTTGGCGCGGAGCAGGCGCTTGATGCGCTCGGCGGGCTCGGGGGCGCTGGCGAGCTCCTCCTCCCACAGCGAGATCGTGTCGGCGCTCGTCCGCTCGATCAGCGCGATGAAGAGGTCACGCTTCGACTCGAAGTGGCGATAGATGATCGGTTCGGTGACGCCGGCGGCGCGGGCGATCTGGCTCGTCGTCGCGCCGGCATACCCGTGCGCGGCGAAGAGCTTCGCGGCCGTGTCGAGCAGTTGTTCACGCCGCTTCGCGGCAGGGAGCCGTCCCATCCGATTGTCACCTCCGCGGCACCACTCGCGGCACGCAAGCAATCACCCCTACGAAAAGCTAGTGTACGCTCACATTGGGGGGGCCCCAAGAGGGTGCTTCAAAAAACTCTCGATTTGTCGCCAGATCCCGGGCCGATCCCCGCACATCCCCGCCGATCACCCCCCGTTCGACGCCCCGCCGACCCCGCCGCGCCCGCTTGCCGGCGGCGGAACCGGGTCAACGCCGTGGCCGCCCAGGGGGTGGCAGCGGGCGAACCGGCGTGCGGCCAGGGCGAGCCCGCGGACGGCACCGTGGCCCCGAAACGCCTCGATGGCGTACTCGCTGCAGGTCGGATGGAAACGGCACCGGCCACCGAGGACGCTCGCGAGGGTGTACTGGTACGCCCGGACGAGGCCGACGCACACGCGCGCGATCGGGCCGAGGGTGGTGGTGGTAGTGGGGGTGGGGGGGGTCACGGGCGTGCCTCGCCGTGGCGACGGCGCCGGATGGAGTCGATGTGCCCGGCCGCCCCGTTGAGCTCGGTCCGCACGGCTTCGAGCGTGTCGCCCGGCGGGCGCAGCGGGCCGCGGACGCTCACGACGAAGTCGAGCCCCTGGGGCAGGGAATGCTGGTCCAGTCGGAACGCCTCGCGGATGAGGCGTTTCACGCGGTTGCGCTCCACGGCCCCGCCGACAACGCGCCCGACCGAAAGCCCGAGGCGCGAGTGCGCGAGGCCGTTGACTCGGCCGAACACGATCATCGTCCCGCCCAGGCGCACGGCCCGCATCCGGGCCGCGTACGCGCGTTGGAAGTCCAGCGCGTGCGTCAGGCGGCGGGAACGCGGGAACGTGAGGCGGGGGGCTGAGGCGGGCACGAGCTAATCGTAGTGGGCCCAGTCCGCCGCCTGCTCTGCGGTTGTTCCGAGCCCCGGCGCATACGCTCGCGGCATGCCATCTTCTGTAGCGGTGATCGGGGCGGGAATCGCCGGGGCGGCGGCCGCCCGCGTGCTGGTCGAGGCCGGACACGCCGTGCGAGTCTTTGACAAGGGTCGTGCCCCGGGCGGTCGCGCGTCGACGCGCTGGTACGACCAGCGCCAGTTCGACCACGGCTGCCCGATGTTCGCGGCCCGGTCGCCGGAGTTCGTGCAGGCGGTCGAGCGGTGGGTGAAGCAGGGGGTGGCAGTGGCGGTACCGGCGGACGCGCCGGCGGGGGGCGAGCGCATGTACAGCGGAACGCCGGGAATGGGCGCCGTCGCGGCCCACCTTGTGCGCGGTCTGAGCGTGCGCTGCGGCGTGGGGCCTGGCGGGGGCGAGGTCTGGCGGATCTCGCGCGACGGCGTGCGCTGGCGCCTGTACGACAAGTTTGAAACGAATCTCGAGCCGGGTTTCGATGCGGTCGTGGTCGCGACGCCGTCCCAGCAGGCGGCGACGCTGCTGGCGTTCATGCCGCCCCTGGCGGAGCGGATGAAGCAGATCACGATGACGCCGACGTGGACGTTGATGGTGGAGTTTGCCGGTGGGGAAGCGGGGAGTGGGGGCGCTGGGTGCCCCGGCGGAGCTTTGTCCGCCGGGTCCGGATCTCCTCCGGTCATCAACCTCTCGTCCGGCCCGCTCACGCAGATCATCCTTGACAGCGCCAAGCGGCCCGGTCCGGCCCGCTGCGCCTGGGTCGCGCACGCGACCGAAGCCTGGACTCGCGAACACCTCGAACTGCAGGCCGAGCAGGCCGTGCCGCTGCTGGTCGCGGCGTTCCGCGACGCCGCTGCGCGCGCGGAGCCCGGTTCGGCCCTGGCGAGCGTCGGCGCGGGAGAGCCGACTTTCAGCAAGGCTCACCGCTGGCGCTACGCCCGCGTCGCCGAGGCCGACCCGCAGCCCTTCGCCATCGACTTCGAGCGGCGCATCGGCGCGTGCGGCGACATTTTCACGGCCGCCACCTCCGAGGCCCCGCCGCGGTTCGGGACGATCGAGAGCGCGTTCCTTAGCGGCATGACGCTGGGGCAGGAGATGGCTCGGGCGCTGCGCGAGTTTGCGCAGCGGGCGCAGGAGCCGGCAGCACCGGCTCCCCGGCCGCCCGCGGCCCCCTCCGTGGGGGAGTGACGCCCGCCCGAGCTGGCCGGCGTCCTTCGATCGAGAGTCCGCACCGCCGCCGGCGTCGTACTTCCGACGCACCTGCTGCGCGGGAGTGATGGCGCCGCGTTGGGGTGGTGGGGCGGGCGCACGGACCGCCTGCCTGTCGAACCAGCACCAGCTCGCGATGGCCTCCCGCCTGTACATGGACGACCACAACGGCGGGATGTTCCACCACCACGAGGGCTGGGTGCTCGACGACGGCACGCCGGTGCCCGGCTCGCCCGAGGCGTGCTCGGGCGGGGGCATGGGGAATTCCGAGGCGGAGCCGCCGTGGGCGATCTTCTTTCAGCCGTACAGGGACGGGCGCGGGGCGTGCTTCTGCCCGAGCGACTCGTCGCCGCGGTCGCAGCATTTGTCGCGCACGCTGGAGGAGTACAACGGGGCGATCGAGAGCGTGGACGAGCAGCTGCCGCCCGACAGCGAGCTGGCTGTGGCGGAGCGCGAGGGGCTGAATCTGCACAGCTCCCTGCTGAATTCGGTGTTCACGCACAAGTCGGCGCGGTACGCCGTGGAGCGGGCCCTGCCGGGGTTCGCGACCGATGCGCTCGCGAGCGTGGCGGTCAACGAGAACCTGATCGTGTTCGGCGAGCGCAACAGCGAGGCGATGAACGCGTCCGACGACGAGGCGTACGGGTCGATCGGCCAGGACGACTTCGACGCGTGGGTGGGGGAGGGGGCGCTGGTGCGGTGGGGGGCCGAGGCGGGGTCGTACGCCCCGTACGCCTGGACGCACAAGTAGGCGGCTTTCACCCGCCCGCCTCACCTACCCTCCCCGTCCCATGGAAGCAGGCATCGTCGGACTCCCCAACGTCGGCAAGAGCACCCTGTTCAACGCCCTTACCAAGGCGGGCGCCTTGGCCGCCAATTACCCGTTCGCCACCATCGAGCCCAACGTCGGCGTCGTGCCCATCCCCGATCCGCGGCTCGACGTCATCCGCACGCACATCGAGTCGCAGAAGGTCATCCCGGCGGCACTGCGTCTCGTCGATATCGCGGGCATCGTTCGCGGGGCCTCCACCGGAGCCGGCCTGGGCAACAAGTTCCTCTCGCACATCCGCGAGGTCGATGCGATCGTGCAGGTCGTCCGCTGCTTCGAGAAGGCTCCCGGCGGCGAGGACATCACGCACGTCGACGGGACCGTCGACCCGGTGCGCGACCTCGAGACGATCGCGGCCGAGCTCATCATCGCCGATCTGCAGACCGTCGAGAGCGCGATCGGCAAGGCCGAGCGGGCCGCGAAGGCCGGCGACCGCGAGAGCATCGCCCGCTACGAGGTGCTCAAGAAGCTGCTGCCGGTGCTCAACGACGGCAAGCCGGCGAGCGAAGTGAGCTTCGAGGACCCCGAGCAGCAGAAGGCGGTGAAGAGCCTCGGGCTCATCTCGGCCAAGAAGACGCTCTACGTCGCGAACGTCTCCGACGACGACGTGAACGGGCGGGGGCCGCTGGCGATGAAGGTTCGCGCGTGGGTCAAGGCCCGCGGCGGCGACTCCGAGCACGACGTCGTTCCCGTGTGCGCCAAGATCGAGAGCGAGCTGAGCGAACTCTCCGACGAGGACCGCCTCGAGATGCTCCAGAGCCTGGGGATGAAAGAGCCGGCGCTCAACGCCCTCGCGCGCGAGGCGTATCACCTGCTCGGCCTGCAGAGCTACTACACCGCAGGCCCCAAGGAAATCCGCGCGTGGACGGTTCCGATCGGTTCGACGGCCCCGCAGGCCGCGGGCGTCATCCACACCGACTTCGAACGCGGCTTCATCCGGGCCGAGATCTACTCGGTGAAGGACCTCATCGAGCTCAAGACCGAGAAGGCGATCAAGGACGGCGGGCGCATGCGGATCGAAGGCAAGGGCTACGTCATGCAGGACGGCGACGTGTGCCACTTCCTGTTCAACGTGTAAGTTCATCGCTCGCCCGCACCCCCATCCCCGCGCCCGGCCCCGCGTGGACGCACATGGCCGGCGGCCTGCTGGTCTCGCGCCGGCGCCGCTAGATCGCGCCGCCCGCGGCAATCGCGCAGACCACTTCGCTCAGCCCCTCGACCACCCGCGCCATCCGCTCGTAATCGATCTTGTCCGGCGTGTCCTCGGGCGTGTGGTAATACGCATACCGGAACGGGGCCGTGTCGGTGATCATCAGCGACGGCACACCCATGCGGTTGAATGACCAGTGGTCGCTCGACCCGACCCCCGGAACCCAACCCGGCATCGCCGTCCCCATGCTCGGCATGGGCGAGAGCGACCGGAACTCCCCCACGCACCGTTTCACCAGCCGCGACGCACCTCGCGACCCGCTCAGCCCGATGAACGCGATGAAGTCCCCCGCGCTCGGATAGAACAGCCCCAGCGGCGGCGGGTACTTCTGCGTCCCCGGCGCATCGAAATAGCACCCGATCGTCTCGGGCGTCAGCATCGCGACGATCCGCTCGCCCCACTCGTGGAACGACCGCGCCATCACGAGGCTCCCCATCAGCTCCGTCCAGAAGTACGGCGGCTCCTCGTTCGTGAACAGCGCCAGCCGCACCGTCCGCGCCGGGCGCTGCTCCCGAGGCAGCGCCGCCAGCGCCCGCCCGATCGCGAGCACCGCCGCCACTCCCGACGCGTTGTCGTTCGCCGCGGGCGAGCCGGGGAACGAGTCGTAATGCGCCCCAATCACGATGATCTCGTCCGCGCTCGGTCCCGGCGCACCGTCTGCCGCCCCCGACCCCCGCACATCCACCCACATGTTCGCCACCACCACGCCGTCGGCCATGTACGGCTGGTGAACGATCGGACCCACGTTCAGGGCCGCGAGCTGCGCCCCCAGCCAGGTGTCCGCGACCCGTAATTGCTCGGGCTTGCGTGTGTTCCGCTCGCCGATCTCCCCAGCCAGGTGCTCGACATCCCGGCGCACTTTGCCCGCGAGCAACAACTGCGCTGGGGTCATTCCCGGCAGCGGTCCCTTCGCCGATTCCCCCGGCATCCGCACGGCCGCCCGCAGGCTCCAGGGGCGTGCAAGCAGCCCCCGCGCAAGCACCGGCAGTCGACTGGCAGGACGACGGATCGAACCCATGGCGTGAATCTACACTCGCCTTTATCCCGCGTCTCGCCCTCCCGATAGATCCTCACACGATGGCCCAGCCCATGCATCCCGCGACCGCCATCAACCCTCACCCCCGGCAGGTCGCCCCCGTTCCGTTCACGCTCGTTCCCCAGCTCTTCGAAAAGGTCTGGGGCGGCCAGCGCCTCGCACGCCTGGGCAAGAGCCTCCCCGACCCCCAGGCCCGCTACGGCGAATCCTGGGAGCTCGCCGACATGCCCAGCACCAGCGCCTCGGGCGCCGGCGGCGGCTCGGTGCGCACGACCATCGCCTCCGGCCCCCTCGCCGGGCGAACGCTCCGCGACGCGGTGAGCGCGTGGGGCACGGCCCTCCTGGGCGACGCCCGGCCGACCGCGGCCGGCGACTTTCCGCTGCTCGTGAAATTCCTCGACGCGTGCGACAACCTTTCGGTGCAGGTGCACCCGAGCCCGGCACACGCCGCGGCCCACCCGGGGTCGCACCTCAAGACCGAGTGCTGGTACATCCTCGACGCCGACCCGGGGAGCGTGATCTACAAGGGCCTGCGTCCGGGCGTGACGCGCGAGTCGTTCGCCGCGAAGGCGCGGGCCGGGGACCCTTCGATCGTCGCGGACCTGATGGCCATCCCCGCGATCCCCGGCGAGTGCCACAACCTCCCCAGCGGCACGGTGCACGCGCTGGGCGCGGGCGTGCTCGTGGCGGAAGTGCAGACCCCCAGCGACACGACCTACCGCCTCTACGACTGGGGACGCACCGGGCGCGAGATGCACATCGAGCAGAGCCTCGCGAGCGCGATGTTCGAGGAGCCGCCCGCCCCGACCCGCATCGCCCTCGGCGGCGGCCGCACACGCCTCGTCACCACCGACTTCTTCACCCTCGACGGCTTCGACCTCGACGCCGATCGCTTCGCGCCCCTGTGGCCCGAACCCACCCGCCGGTGCGCCGCGCTGATCGTCCTCGCCGGCCGCGGCCGGATCGAAGCCGCCGACGGCACGACGTTGACGCTGGCGACTGGTGATACCGCGGTCATCCCCGCAGCGTGCTCGGATGTGAAGGTCAATGCCGACGAGACGATGCGGGTGCTGATCGCGGCCGTCTAACAACCCCTTCGGGCTTTGGATCCTGGGCCGTTCGTCACCGCCGCCCCGGGCGCGCCAACTGCACGCCGCCGTCAAACGCGCGGCGTGGATCGGAGCTGCGGAGCAGTTCAGATGTGTGCGAGGTGACGGGGGCAAGCCGCCCCATCCACCAATCGCAGATCGCCACCGCCTCCGGTGTGAGGATCTCCGCCACGGCCAACGCGTTCCGCCTGAACGGCACGCCATCGAACTCGCACAGCGGCGCTGTCTCGACGAACATCGGTGTGATCTCTCCCTCGGTGAGCAGCTTCCCCAGCGGCGTCGCCTCGAACCCCGGCGGCAGTTCCAGCAGGAGGGGGCCCGCGCCGAAGTACGTGTGGCAGTCGAGCGACTCGGGTCCCCACACGAAAACGTGGAACTGCGCTTCATCGTGCATGCAGTCCCACCGGTCGCCGGGGTTTGACGAACCGGTCGCCGCCATCGCCCTGAAGAAGATCAAACGGAACCGTTCCCCGTCGACTTCCGGTCTGCCGCGAAAGTAAATGTTGATGCTCACAGAGAGTTCTTCGGAGGGGTGGAACGTGAGTTGCATGCCGTGCAAACGCGGGTGAGATCGAGTACCCTCCTGCCAACCGGTCGCGACGACCGGAGCCATGAAGAGGGTCTGCCCCATGTCCATTGAGTCCACTCGGTCCACCGCCTCGATCCGCCGCGCCGCCCTGCTCTCGCTTGCCCTCGTTCCCCTCGCCGCCCTCCCGGCGTGCAACAAGCACGCCTCCCACGCCAAGCTCGTCGAGCTCGACGGCAACCTCACCGACTGGCCCGTCGACCTCGGCCAGTGGTGCGACGACCGCTACATCTACTTCCGCCTCCAGCCCTCCGAGCTCTCCACCCTCCAGGCCAGCGACACGCCCATGGCCCTCTACCTCGACGCCGACGGCGACGCCGCCACCGGCCTCGCCCCCCCCGCGCTCGACGGTCAGGACCCCATCGGCGCCGACCTCCTGCTCGTCTTCTCCCCCGGCACGGCGTTCCCCAACCTCACCGACCGCGCCAAGGGCGTCGCCGCCGGC
Organism: uncultured Phycisphaeraceae bacterium; assembly: GCA_964564695.1. GTDB lineage: Bacteria > Planctomycetota > Phycisphaerae > Phycisphaerales > UBA1924 > CAZMCC01. The sequence goes on from CAZMCC010000068.1 coordinate 9,741, forward strand.
GTGGTCTATGCCGACGGCTCAACTCGCCACGTCACCCACGCCGACCTCGATTTCTCCTTCTCGCCCACGTTCGCGGGCGAGCAGTACGAGATGCGCGTTTCGCGCTCCGCGCTCGAGTGCGTGCTCGGCGTGCAGTTCTCCCCCGGCCGCGCCTCGTCGCGGTTCGTGCAGTACAGCAGCGCCGGCAGCCCCGTCGGCGCCTCCGAGGTCGTCCGCGGCGTCTCCGAGATCGGTGAATACGAAGGCGGCGCGGAGATCCCCGCCTGCCCCGAGGGCGCCCTGCGGGTCGTCTCGTGGAACATCCAGCTCGCCCGCCCCAACACCCGCCCCGGCCCGTTCGCCCGCGTGCTCTCGGCCCTCGCCCCCGACATCGTCCTCGTGCAGGAGTGGGAGAACACGCCGCCCGAGGCCCTCGCCGCGTGGTTCGACGAGCACCTCCCCTGGGGCAGCCCGTGGCACGCGATGACGAGCGACGGCTGGGGCGTCGCGGTGGTTTCTCGCTACCCGCTCGAGCGCCTTGGCCCCGAGCACCTCGACCGTCCCAGCGCTTCCAATCCCGACTCCCAGCGTGCCGAACGCGACCGCGCCACCCGCTTCACCGGCGCGATCATCGAGACTCCGATCGGGGCCGTCGCCGCCGCCAGCATCCACCTCAAGTGCTGCGGCTCCATGGGCAGCCCCGAGGACATCGCCCGCATCGCCGAGGCCCAGCTCATCCGCCAGACGTTCGCGACCGCCGCCGACCAGCGCGCCATCGCCTTCCGCGTCATCGCCGGCGACTTCAACCTCGTCGGATCGCGCACACCCCTGGACGAGCTCTCCTCCGCCGGCGACGCCGACGGCACGTCGCTCGCCCCCGCCGTCACCCGCGTGCTCGGCGACACGACCTACGTCACCTGGTCCGACGACGAATCGAACTTCAGCCCCGGGCGTCTCGACTGGATCCTCGTGGGCGACTCGGCCCTCGCGATCCGGCGCTCGTTCGTGCTCGACAGCGCCCGCCTCACCGCCGAGGCCCGCCGCACCGCCGGCCTGCACGAGCGCGATTCACGCGCCAGCGATCACATGCCGATCGTGACCGACCTGGCCCCCGTGCAGTGAAACGCACACCGGAGGCAGGCAGCACGCCGGCCTCTTCCAATTCCCAATGCAACTGCGTTCCGACTCCCTCCGCGTCCTCCGCGCTCTCCGCGGTGAATTGCTGCAACGGGAGGGTGGGGGGCTCAGCAGCCGCCGAGCTCGACAAACCACTGATTGATGAAGTCGCTCACGTCGGTGGAGTTCGAGATCCCGTTGCCGTTGAAGTCGGCCAGCAGGGTGCCGTTGACCTGATCCTCGAACCAGTCGTTGATGAACTCGCCGACGTCCGTCGAGTTGATCACGCCGTTGAGGTCCCAGTCCGTGAGGCAGGTGATCTCGCCCGCGAGGCCCGAGACGACGAGGGCGTAGCCCTGCGTACCGACGTTGACGCCCGTGCCCACGATCCGCACGGTCCACAGGCCCGGCGTCGGCTCTCCGACGACGACCTGCTCGAGGTTGTTGATGCTGTCGGCCGCCCCGCCCCGTACGCTCTCACCCAGGCTGATGTCGTTGCCCATGTAGGGCGGCTCGCCGTCGGGCGGGATCACGACCAGGTCGAGGTTGTTGATCGGCGCGAACGCGGCGTTCGCCGCCGCCGGCACGTCCGTCCACGCGAGCGTCACATGCAGCGGTTCGCCGGCCTGCACGTTGATGACCAGGTCGGTCTGCTGACCCGTGCTCAGGCCGTTGATGTTCCGCACGTCGCGCACGATCGTCGCCCGCGCATCGCCCGGCAGCATCAGCGCCCCGTCGAGGCGCACGCGTCCCCAGCCTTCGAGCAGGCTCGGGTACCCCGTGACCCCCGTCATGTCCTGCGCCGAGTTCACGAGCACGCCCTTAAGGAGCGCCCCCGACGGCTCGAACGCGTTCGCCGGAGTCGCCACGCCCGTGGGGTAGCGACCCTCGGTGAAGTACTGACGGGCCAGCAGCGCCGCGCCCGCGACCACCGGCGTCGCCATCGACGTGCCCGTCATCGTGATCGTGTCGCAGGCCGTCGCCGACCGCGACGAGACCGTGTTGCAGCCCGGGGCGTACACCTCGGGCTTGCGCCGCCCGTCGCTCGTCGGTCCCACGCCGCCGCGGCAATGCGAATCCTGGCTCGGGAAGTGGCTGGTCGCCGCGACCGCGAGCAGGTTCTTCGCGTTCTCCGGGTTCCGCAGCGTCGACGTGTTCGTGCACGCGAACAGCACGAGCGACGACTCGTTGTCGTACATGAACTGGTCGATGCCGCGGCACAGGCCGTCGTACGTCGTGGTGGCGTCGTTGCCCCAGCTGTTCGTGTGGACCCGCGCGCCCTGCGAGTGGTGCAGGTTCAGCGCCGCCAGCACAGACACCTCGGTGTACGACGGGATCCCCGCGTACACGAGCTTCGACATGTACGCGACTCCGCGAGTCGCTGTGTCCGCCCCCGCGTCGCCCACGGCCGTGCCCGCCACGTGCGTCCCGTGCGAGCCGGGCGTGGTCCAGTCGCGGTTGTACGCGAGGATCTTGCGGTGCAGCGGGCCGATCGGGTTGCTCGGATCGGTGAACGAGCAGTGGTTGATGTCCACCCGGGTGTCCAGGATGCCCAGCACCTGACCCTCGCCGAGCAGCCCGGCGGTGTAGAACGGCGTGCTGTTGAGCACGTTCGTCTGCACGATCCAGCGGTTCTCGTTGTTGCGGACGGTCAGCTCGGGCGCGGGCTCGACGTACGCGACGTCCATCCGGGCCGCGAGCGACCGGGCCGCCCCGCGCGGGATCGTCGCGCTCACGACCATGCTCTGGCCGACACGCTCGCTCCAGTGGACCAGCGCCGAACCGCCGAGGCCCCGGACCGTCTTCACCACGCCGTCGATCGGCTCGTCGGGGAAGAGCGTGACGAGCACGAGTTCCGTGCCGCGGGCCGCCATCGCCTGGCGCTCGGGTGTTACGAAGTTCGCGACCCCCAGCGCCGGATCAACCTTCCACGGGCTCTCATAGACCCCAACCCAGCGCACGCACCCGAGGGTCCTGGCCTTGGCCGCGTTCGCGCCGTGCAGGCGCGCGACCCACGTGTTCACCGGCAGATACGTCTCGAGCGCGACCCCCGTGTCCGCGAGCGCCTGGCGCCGCTCGGGCGTCATCGGCCCGTCGAGCTGGATCACCCACCGCTGCCCCTTCGCCGCCCGCGCGATCGCCCCCGCGAGGTCCGGACGCGCCGCCGAGGCGTCGATCGTCCGCGTTCGCAGCGCGATGTCCGTGGTCTTCACCGGCCCCGTCGCCCGCCCGTCGGCCCACGCCGACGTCGTGGCAAACGCCGCCGTCGCCAGCGCCGCCGCCAGTCCAACCAACGCCGCACCGCGTCCGCGGCTACACACACATATCGACATGGGACCTGGCCTCACGTGTCCGCTCCCGCTCCGGTAATTTGCCTACATGAAGAATACCACATCGACCGCCTATACGCGAGAGATCACGTGGCGGCCCGTTCACCATGCGGAAACCAACCACTCGTGACGGTGTTGTTAGCGTCCGCTAACGCGATTTCTACCGCGGGGCGCGGATCCGGCTCACCAACGACTTGCTCCGGACCTCCAGGCCCTTTACCTCGCTGTCGAGGGCGTCCCGGTTGGGCGCAAACGACATCGCGGTGCGGAGATCGACCCACTCGTCGCGAACGAGGCGTGCCAGCGACTGCGTGGTGCTGTGCATGCCCTCGGCCACCGAGCTCTGGATGATCGCGGGGATGTCGTTGTCCTGCCCGTCGCGGATCTTCTCGCCCACGATCGGAGTGTTAAGAAGCACCTCCGTCGCGGGCACGACCGCGACCTCGAAGCCCTGCACCGCCGGGAGCAGGCGTTGGGCGCAGATCGCCTTGAGCGTGTTCGCCAGGGCGCTGCGGATAAAGCTGTGCTCTTCGCGCGGGAAGAACTCGAGGATGCGGTTGAACGACTGCATGCAGTCGGCCGTGTGCAGCGACCCGAACACCATGTGTCCAGTCTCCGCGGCCTGGATGGCCGCCAGCACCGTGTCGTGGTCGCGCAGCTCGCCGATGAAGATCACGTCGGGGTCCTGGCGCACGACATACCGCAAAGCCGCCTTGTAATCCGGCACGTCGATCCCGATCTCGCGCTGGCTGATGATGCTCTTGCGCGGGAAGAACCGGTACTCCACCGGGTCCTCGATCGTGATGATGTTCTCGGGGCGAGTCCCGTTGATGTGCTCGATCATCGCCGCGAGCGTCGAGCTCTTGCCCGAGCCCGTCACCCCCACCACGAGCACCATCCCCTCGCCCGCCTCCTCCACGATCTTGTTGTAGATCGGCGGCAGGTGCAGCCCGGTGTACGTCGGGATCTCGGCCTTCACGCGCCGGATGGCCGCGTTCACGTGGTTGCCCGCCCGGAACATGTTCACGCGGAACCGGTCCCCCTCATCGTTGAACGTTGCGAAGTCGAGGTCGCCGCTCGAGTCGAAGCGCCCCTTGAGCCGGTCGGGGATGATCGGATCAAGAAGGTGGTCCGACTCCTCGTCCGACAGCGGATCACCGCCGACCGCCTTGAGCGACCCCCCGATGCGGTACGTGGGCGGAACACCGACCTTGATGTGCAGGTCGGAGGCATTGAACTTCTTCATGCCGGACAAAAGACGCTGGATCGTCAGGCCGCCGCTGAGCATGCAGGCCTCCTTGCGCGAATGCGCCTCCAATGAGAGCATACCACGCGGGAAGGGCTTGTGGTTGCGAAATCGCCCCCGGAGCGGTTGTTGGCCGCCGCGAACCGCAGCGGCCGCGGCAACTTACGTCCGGACCACCTACATCCAAACCACCTACGTCCAGACCACGCCCAGCATCACGTCGTTCACATTCGTCCCCGTCGGCCCCGTCCGCACCAGGCACCGCTCGCCCCGGGCCTGCAGGGCCGTCAGCAGCGTGTGCGAGTCGTTCGCGTCCAGCGCCCGCGCCGGGTCCAGCCCCAGCGTGCGGCACGTCGTCGCCGTGGTGTCCGATATAAACGCGCCCGCGGCCTCCGTCACCCCGTCGACGCCGTCCGTCCCGAAGCTCAGCACCAGCAGCGGCGGGGCCACCAAGGGCAGCCCCGAACGCCGCGCCAGCTCCTGGGCCGCGAGTGCCGCCCCGAGCGCGAACTCCTGGTTCCGCCCACCCACGCCGCCCCCACGCACGGTCACCGTCGACTCCCCACCCCACAGCACCAGTCGCAGCTTGTCCGTCCGCGTCTTCACCCCCGCCGCGATCTCGCGCAGGCGCTCAACCAGCGGCCACGCCGCGTCGCGGGCCTCGCCCCGCACGCCCGGGCGCACCTCCACCACCTCACCGATTTCGCCCAGGTCGCGCTCGAGCGCCCTGAGCACCGTCGTGTTGCTCATCAGCACCCGGGCCCCTGCCGCGTTCGCACCGGTGGGGGTGTCGTCCGAGTCGTCACCGACGGCCCTGCGAAGCACCGCCCGCGCCTTCGGGCTCACCGCCAGCAGCCCGCGCGCCGCGAGCACACCCAGCGCATCCGCGTCGCTCGTGAAGTCCATCACCCCCGGCCCCGAGCCGATCGTGCGCAGGTCGTCGCCCGGCACATCCGAGATCGCGTACGTGAACACCGGCGCCGGCGCCGCGAGGCGCAGCAGCCCGCCCCCCTTGAGTCGGTCGAGCCGCCGGCGCACCGTGTTGAGCTCGTCGATCCCCGCCCCGGCCTTCATGAGCGCACTCGCCACGCCCGCGACATCCTCGAGCGTCAGCTCCTCGCGCGGCGCCGCCATGAGCGCCGAGGCGCCTCCCGAGATCAGCAGCACCACCGCCCGGCGCGGGGTTGTCGACGCGTCGATCACCAGCCGTTCCACACGCTGCCCCGCCGCCACGCTCGCCGCGCTCGGCGTCGGATGGTCCGCCGTCACAAGCCCCACGCCCGGAGGCAGCTTCCCCGGGTTCCCCGCCCCCCCGGCCCGCTCGCTTGCCCCCCGCGGCACAATGACGGTCCCCGCCCGCACGCGATCCCCGAAGATCGGCATCGCCGCGCGCACCATCCCCGCCGCCGCCTTCCCCACCGCGATGAGCGTGATCGACTCCACGCCCGCGAGGTCCGCCGTGATCACGCCCGCCTGCTCGCGCACCGCGCGCTGCGGGTCCGCGATCGCCAGCGTGCGCCGCACCACCTCGTCGACAATCGACGCCCGCTCGCGATCGACCTGTCTGGCGCCCGTTCCGCTCATCCCAGCACCACCAGCCCGAGGCCGATCCACACCACGCTCACGAGCATCACCAGCGCCGTGTATCCCACGATGTCCCGCGCCTTCGCCCCCGTGATCGCCAGCAGCGGCAGCGCCCAGAACGGCTGCAGCATGTTCGCCGCCTGATCCCCGTACGCGACCGCCATCACGATTGCCCCGGGCGCCACCCCCGACTGGATCGCCGACGCCAGCGCCACCGGCCCCTGCACGCCCCACTGCGCTCCGCCCGACGGGATGAACAGCCCGACCACCGTTGCCGAGATGAACGTCGCCAGCGGCAGCAGGCTCGCCGGGATCCACTCGCCGATCGCGTCCGACACCACCCCCACCAGCCCCGACGACATGAACAGCGCCGCGATCCCCGCATAGATCGGGAACTGCAGGATCACCCCCACGCTCTCCCCCGCCCCGTCCTCCGCGGCCCGCGCGTACGACCGCACCGAGCCGTGCAGGATCATCCCCAGACCGAACATCAGCGCGATCACCTCGTTGATCGTGATCGACCACAACCCCTGCACCAGCCCGTACCGCACCACCGCCAGCACCAGCGGCACGCCGAGCAGCCACGCAATGACGCGGCTCGTCTCAAGCCTGTCAGGGAGCGTCGCCGGCGCGCCCGAACTCCCCGACTCGCCCGACATCCCCGACACCCCCGTCTTCGGATCTCCGCTCCCCGCAGGCGCCGGAACGATGTCCTCCGCCCGCGTCGGGTGCAGCAGCACGAGCGTGAGCGGGATCACCACGAGCAGCCCGCCCGTGATCACGAGGTTGAGCGTGGAGAACAGCGTCCCGGTCAGCGGGATGCCCTGGTTGCCCAGCAGCTCCATCGTCGCCTTGGGAAGCACCGCCGCCGCGGTGTGCGCTGTCGTCATCGTCAGCGGCGCCGAGCCTGAGAGCCCGCCGTGCCAGATCAAGAGCCCCATGTACCCCGCGGCCACCAACAGCGGGAAATGCACCTTCACCCCGCGGCGCGCCGTCGCCCGCGCCACGTCCCGCGCCAGAATCGCCCCGACGATCAGCCCCAGCCCCCAGTTCACGAGCCCCGCGAGGCACGCGACCAGCGCCACCAGCGCCACGGCCCCCCGCGGCGAGCGCGGCACTTCCGCCAGCCGGTCGAGCACCCAGCGCACCGGACGGCTTTCCGCCAGCGCATACCCCGTCACCAGGATCAGGCACATCTGCATCCCGAACATGAGCAGCTTCCACAGCCCGTCCGTCGCACGCCACGCATCGAACAGCGCCAGCGCACGCCCGCCCAGCCCCGCGTCGGGGTTCGCCGCCGGCGCACGCCCGAACAGGAGCGCCAGCATGAACACCACGAGCGAGAGCAGGATCGCGATGACAAGCGGATCCGGAACGACGCGCCGAAACACCGCACTGATCCACAGGCCGAACTTGGACACCATGAGCCAAGCCTACCGGATGTGTGGGTGCCCCGGCGGAGCTTTGTCCGCCGGGGGCCTCACCCCCTCCTCCCCGCCTCCACCAGAAACGCCCGGACCTCCGGCGTCAGCTCCTGCCAGTTCTGCCTCGGACCGCCGGTCATCCACTCCCACGTCCGTCCCAGCTTCGTGTCGGCGCGAATGTCCGTAAACGTGTAGATCGGGCGCCCCGCGAGCGGGGGCGGCCAGAGGACGTTGCTCGCCCAATTCGCAGAACTGACGAGGCGTTGCTCAAGCGGCTCGCCGAGGTGCTTGGCGAGCGCCTCCACGAACTCGATGCACCCCTCGGCGTAGCAAGGCACTCCCCACACTTCGTCCACGCTGGTGAAGAACTGAAGGAACCAGTCATCCAGCATCGGCCCATGGTCGTTGGTGAGTTCGCCGATCAGCAGCACATCGCGCACATCGAGCGTGTAGCTCTGGCCCCATCGCGGATCCGCCGGTCCATCGACGTGGATGACGCCGTCGCGAAGGCTGATGGCGCCGGATTCTGCGCGAGTGCCCATGCCCTCACATCCCTTTCGCCCATCCCCGCAACCGCTTCACCCCCTCCGCCATCGTCTCCGCCTTCTTGCAGAACGCGAAGCGCACCATCCCGCGCCCGTGCTCGGGGTTCGCGTAGAGCACGCTCGGCGGGATCGTCGCCACCCCCGCGTGCTCCACGAGGTGCTTCGTGAACGCGATGTCATCCGCCCCCCCCGCCAGCCCCAGCTTTGAGCTGAGCTTCGCGTGGTCCGCCATGACGAAGTACGTCCCCGCCGGCATGTGCACGCCGAAGCCGATCTCCTGCAGCGCATCGGCGAGCACGTCGCGCTGGGCCCGCAGGTGCGCCACGAGTTCTCCCACCGCCGCCTCCCCCCCCGTGATCGCCGCCGCGGCCGCGTGCTGCAAGGGCGTCGCCGTGCAGAACGTCAGGTACTGGTGCGCCGCCCGCACGCACTTGGTCAGCGCCGGTGACCCGATCGCCCACCCGATTTTCCACCCCGTGTAGCTGTACGTCTTCCCCAGGCTCGAGCACGTGATCGTCCGATCCCGCATCCCGGGCAGCGTCGCCAGCCGTATGTGCGGCAGTCCCGGCTCATACACCAGCCGCTCGTACACCTCGTCCGCGATCGCCACCACGTTGTGCTCGACACACAGTGTCGCGATCAGCTCGAGCTCCCCGCGGCTGAACACCTTCCCCGTGGGGTTGTGCGGCGAGTTCACGATAATCATCTTCGTCTTCGACGTGAACGCACGGCGCAGCTCCCCCTCGTCAAACGTGAACGGCGAAGTCACGCCGCTCGCCCGCTCCCCCGGCTTCACCGCCGGCGCCCGCAGCGTCACCACCTTCGGCTCCGCCCCCGCGAGCATCACCCCCGCGAGATACGAGTCGTAGAACGGCTCGAGCAGGATCACCTCATCGCCCGCGTTCAGATATCCCAGCAGCGCCGACGCGATCGCCTCCGTCGCCCCCGTCGTCACCGTCACCTGCGCATCGGGGTCGATCACCTCCCCCGCGACACGCCCCCAATACTCCGCCACCGCCTTGTTCAGCGGCGCCGCCCCGGCCATGCGGGCGTACTGGTTCATCCCCGCGTCCATCGCGCTTACCGCCGCGTCGCGCACGAACCGCGGCCCGTCAAAGTCCGGGAACCCCTGCCCGAGATTCACCGCCCCGTGCTTGATCGCCAGGGCCGTCATCTCCGTGAAAATCGTGGTGCCGCACCGCTGGAGACGTGACGCGACTTGTGGCGTAAATGGACCCGGCATGCCTCAGTCTATCGGCAACGAAGCGGACTCACCGCAGAGACGCAGAGGACGCGAGAGGAAGGCATTTCACCACGGAGGACACGGAGAACACGGAGACAAGGCAAGAGCAATGGATTGGGCCCAGATTCTGCCGCTCCTCTCTCTTTCCCGACTCCGTGCCCTCCGTGCTCTCCGTGGTGAACTGTCTTCCTCCGCGCCCTCCGCGCCTCTGCGGTGAGTCTCTTTCCTCTTACGCGTACACCTCGAGAAACATCCGCCGCGTCGGCCGCACCTGCTTGTGGATCATCGACCGTTGCCACACGGGCTTGCCCGCCGGCCCGGTCCGCAGGGCCGCGAGCGCGTCGGCGTCCACGCCCAGGTACTGCTCGAGGGCCGCCCCGTCGAGCTGGCGCGCGATCTGCTCGAAGACCCCCAGCTCCATCCCCGCGATCCCGCAGATGTACACGAGCGTCCGGCTCGACCGCAGCGCGTCGTCGATCCGGTCTCGCTCGGCCCGCAGGCGATCCTGCACGTACATCGGCTCCCCGCCGTCCGCCTGCTTCTCGCGGCTGATCGCCGTCAGGTACGTGAAGTTCGCGTGCCGCGCCGCCAGCTCGCGGAAGAACCCGTCGTACAGCAGGTCCGTCGCGTACGGCGACCCCATCACCAGCGTCACGTTCGATTTCACGCCCGCTTCAAGCAGGTCGATCACCATCCCACGGAACGGCGCGATCCCCGTCCCCGTCGCGATGAACAGGTAGTCGTGCTCCCCCGGCGCCGCCGGCAGCACGAACCGCTTGCCGTTCGGCCCGCTCACCGGCACCGCGTCCCCCACCTGCGCATCGCACAGGAAGTTGCTCGCGACGCCCAGGAACAGCTTGTGGTTCTCCCAGTGCTCGTCGATCGTGCGCTTCACCGTCGTTGAGATCACCGACCCCGGCGTTCCCGCCGCCCCGCCCGGCTCGCCCCGCGTCGGCGACGCGATCGAGTACAGCCGCACCTTGTGCCCCTTGCCGTGCGCGTCGACCCCCGGCGGGATCACCCCGAAGCTCTGCCCCGGCACGAACGTCCCGGCCAGCGGCGTGCCCGAGAGATCAATGTCGACGTGGCGCACGAACCCGGCGGCTTTGCGGGGTGGGGGGGCCGTGCACGGCTCGCTCCGCACCACCCGCCCGATCACCGGATCGGTGGGACGCACCACGTGCATCCGCACCTCGTGCAGGGCGATTTCGGGGGAAGAGTGTGGGGGGTGGTGGGGGTGGGGGGTGTGGGAAGCGGTGCTCATGCGCCGCAAGCGTTGACGCCGTGCGCGCGTGAATCAATCGCCGGAGCCGCTATCGAGCCTCAAATCCCGTACCAGACTCACCGCTGCAGGCAGGGATGCCCCTCGGGCAGCGACGCGCGGAACTGGGCGACCGTGCGACCGACGCCGGCCGCGACGTTCACGTTGTCCACCAGCCTCGGGCCCAGGTTGTTCGCCAGCTCGGTGCTCGCGAGGCAGCCGCCCGGGTCGCGGGCCGTGCGCACGATCTCCGACGCCACCAGCCTCTGGAGGGTGTCGGTGCGGAGCGCATCGGCGCCGAACGCCATGTGGGCGAAGGTCGGCTGGATGCGGGTGTCGATCGGCCCGTCGCGGACTTCGAGCACGACCGGCGCCGGCACGTTCGAGCCGCCGGCGCCCGAGAGCGCCGCGACCACGTCCGCCGCCGAACGGCGATCGACGCGGAGCACGCGCGAGTCGCTGCCGCGGGTCGCCGCGGTGGGGTCGTACACAACCGTGACCCGCTCGGGCTGTCCCTGGGCGGTCGTACCGATCGCGTCGTAGACGACCTTGCCGTCGACGTACGCGATGTTCTCGACCTGCAGCGTCGAAAGATCGACGTGCACGTCGGACGCGAACTGCGTGTTCACGCCGGGGGTGAAGTCGCCGTTGTTGGCGCTCCACGTCGCGGCCATGTAATTGTTCCGCGGGTCGACCTGGATGAGGTCGGGGTGCTGGCCGTCCTCGTGGCCGGCCATGACGCCGAACGCCATGATCGCGCCGCGATCGGAGGCGCCGGTCATGCCGCCGGTGAAGGTGAACGCCGGGAGCACCACGCGACGATCGACCGGTGCGTCGAGGTTGTTGACGTTGACCGAGATGATCCGCTGCCCGTGCAGCGTGCTGTTGGTGCCCAGGCCGCTGGCGAACATCTCGTTGCCGATGCCCGCGAGGCCGTCGACGCGGACGCCGCTGTGCAGCGAGGAGAGCGTGCCGATGAGGGTGCCGGTCTGGCCGTCGGTGGCAACGTTGTAGAACTCGGTGTCGAACACGCCCTCGCCGGCCGCGATCGTGCCGCCGAGGATCAGGGTGTCATCGCCGCCGCCGGGCGTGATCGCCGCGAGCGACGTATTGACCCACTGCGCCGACGAGATCGTGGCCTGGCCTAGCTGCGCGCGCTGCCCGCCGATGGTGCCGGTCGCGAAGTGACCGCCCGCGGGGTCGAAGCCGTAGTACGGCGTCGGCACGGGGTCGCCCCCGCCACCCCCCCCGCCACCCCCTCCGCCGCCGCCCCCGCCGCCACCACCGCCACCACCGCCACCACCGCCTCCACCGCCGCCACCACCACCACCACCACCGCCGCCACCGCCACCACCACCGCCGCCGCCACCGCCGCCGGCGGCGTTGACGCCATCGCCT
>CAZMCC010000069.1:0-21840 GCA_964564695.1 uncultured Phycisphaeraceae bacterium
CCGAACAGCCCGCGCCAGGAAAACCAGTCATTTATTTGGGCAGGGATCAGTAAAGCGACTCCACCGATTCGCGAATTCCAAGATGATGCATGGCCCATGGATGAGAGAATTCGGGGACGGGGAGTCGCGCATGTTCGCGATGGAGTTCCCGAGGATGCTTGAGCGAACGTTGCAGCGCACGCTTGAGCGAAGCCCCGTGTCCGAGCTGAAGGAAAGATCTCCGAGAAAACGACGTACGAAGCCCGATTCTGGCGCGATGTGAATGACCTGAGGCTGTCGCCCTATTCCAGAGCCGGCGGGGTGGCATCGAGGGTCCGACCCGTGGCGACGATGTGTCCGAGCGCACCGGGCTCCGCCCAAAGCTGCGGAGCCCGGTGGGACGGGTCTTCGGCAACGCAGCGTTCTATCCGCGATCTTCAGCAGCACGCGCCCGAATTGACTTCGCAATGTTGTCGTAGTCGGCCGACTTCTTCCCCCCGATGTCGAGCATCCGGCCGGGCACGACACCCAGAAGCTCGCGGGCGAGTTCACAGGCGTGTTCGCTGACGCCGCGGGGCGGTTGATCGGTGTGGCACCACACCGAGAGATGCTCGACCTCGTTCCACTGCACGATGCGGGCCTCGACGGCGTGCTGCAGGGCCTCGCATAGCGTCTTGTTGTTGTGGGGCGTAGCAGCAAGGAAGCTGGCGATGGACGCCAGTATCCGCGCGGCTTCATCGGCGTCGAGGTCCAATTCGATGGCGGGGGGCGCTGTGTCAATGAAGCGGCGTCGCATGTCTGGTCCAGCGTATCGGGAATCGTCGGGCGGTGTGGGGATGGGTAGTGCCCCGTCGCACACCGGCCCTTGGCCGGTCACAGGCGGGACGCCTGTGCCACCAAGCCGGGTGCCCGTGATCCGCCGCTTCGCCGGATCACGGCCGTGGGTTGCTGAGCGTGCTTCGCAAGCGGTGGTTCTTCCGCCATCGTCCGAGAGCGGCCGATGACGGGCACCCGGTGCCGTCCTTCGCTTCGCCGTACTGGTGAGCGAAGTCGATTTCGTGAGTGCGTGCGGGGTTCGGCGGAATCCGGACCTTCGCGGACTCAGGTCCGGCGTCGGGAACGTGCCGGCGACGGAGCTCGCCCGTATCGGCGACGTCCAACGCCTCCCCCTCGCTTGATCGCCTGAACGGCGATCAAGCATTTCCCCCTCCGCCAGGGCGGAGGGGGATCTCCCGAGCGTTGTCCCCTCCTTCGGAGCCTGTCGGTATTTGAAGGCCGGGGCGGGTTGGGCTACTCTGCCCGCCTTACTGGATCCGACTTCCGGCGGTGTGCCGGCGTGGCTTATGGAGCGCCGTGGCTGTGGGCGAACTGTTCAACCCCGTGCTCATGTTCGGCGGTTGTGCGCTGGGCGCCGTCGGCGTGTGCCTGGCGCTGCCGCGGCGTGGGGTGAATCCGCAGATCATCGGGGCGATCGTGGCCGGGGCGGGGCTGGGGCTGATGCTGCTGGCGCTGCTGGTCAAGGGCACGGAGCACCTGCCGAATTTCAACTTTTATGTGTTCTCGGCGATCGCGCTGGGGGCGGCGTTGCGGGTGATCAGCCATCCCCGGCCGGTGTACGCGGCGCTGTACTTCATCATGACGATCCTGGCGTCGGCGGGGCTGTATGTCCTGCTGGCGGCGGAGTTCATGGCGTTTGCGCTCATCATCGTGTACGCGGGCGCCATCCTTATTACCTACCTGTTCGTCATCATGCTGGCGACCGAGGCGCCGACGGCGGACGAGGTCGAGTCGCTGGCGGAGTATGACCGGTACAGCCGTGAGCCGGTGATCGCCACGGTGTTCGCGTTTGTGCTGCTGGCGGGAATGACGGCGCTGTACGCACGCGGGGCGGGGTCGCTGGAGATGCCGTCGTCGTACATGGCGGGCGTGCGGCTGGGTGAGTTGCCGGGGCGGATCGAGACGGCGTTGCGGGAGGCGGGGACGCTGCCGGCGGGGGCGAAGGTGAAGGTGGGTGAGGACAACGGACGGGTGCTGATCGGGCGCGGGCCCGACGGCGTCGCGTTTGTCGACGTCGTCGACGTGAACGGGAACCCGACTCGGGTGGCGCTGCCGCCGGGGTTGTCGCTGAGCAATATCGAGGGTGTGGGGTTCAACCTTCTGAGCGACCAGCCGGGGTCGATCGAGATCGCGGGCGTGGTGCTGCTGATGGCGATGCTGGGGGCGGTGGTGCTGGCGCGCAAGAAGGTGGATATGGATGAGGCGGCGCTTCAGTCGTGGGGGGCGGCGCGGATGAGCGAGCTGGGGCAGACGACGGACGAGCGCGGACCGAAGCAGCTTCACCCGGGGGAGGTCTGATTCGTGGATGGGATTCTCACCATTCTGGCGCAGGGGGATCACCCGGTGGCGATGCACCAGGTGACGCTGCTGCACTATTTGATCGTGTCGGGGATCATGTTCACGCTGGGGCTGATCGGGTTCGTGACTCGGCGGAATCTGATCGTGATGTTTCTGTGCACGGAGCTGATGTTCCAGGCCGCGGGGCTGGCGGCGATCGCGCTGGGCCGGTTCCACCTGAATCACACGGGAGAGACGTTCGTGATCTTCGTGCTGACGGTGGCGGCGGCGGAGGCGGCGTTGGCGTTGGCGCTGGTGGTGCTGTTGTTCCGGCGGCGTGAGACGCTGGATGCGTCGGTGTGGTCGGAGATGAAGGGGTAAGGGAAGGGACGAGGGGTCGGGGGCCAGGGGCCAGGGAAGACAGGAAGCAAGGGAGTTCGCTTGGTTGAGGTGATGGCGAACATGTTGGCGAAGGCGGTGCTGGCGGTGCAGCACGGGGAAGAGGGGCACGCGCCTGGCGCGGCGGACGCGGCTCATGGGGGCGTGCATGCTGCGACGACGGTGTTTGGGGAGGGCGGGAACCTGCTGCTGCTGGTGCCGGTGCTGACTCTTGGGGCGATGGTCGCCTGCGGGCTGTGCGCGGCGGTGGGGATCAAGAACAAGCTGCCGGGGTGGATCAGCTTTGGGGCGCTGGCCGCGGCGTTCTCGATCGTGCTGTCCACGTTCATGGGCTGGCACGGGCAGACGTCGGTTGTGCACGGGTTCGACTGGCTCCACTTCCAGTGGGGCACCAAGCCGTCGCAGTCGCTGATCGCGGACTTCGGGTTCTATGTCGACACGCTGACGCTCTTGTGGATGCTGTTCGTGACGGGGCTGGGGGCGCTGATCGCGCTGTACGCCACCGAGTACATGAGCCACGACGTGGGGCTGGGGTATTGCCGGTTCTTCGGGGCGTTCAACCTGTTCGTGTTCAGCATGTCGTGCCTGGTGATGGCCGACAACCTCGTGCTGCTGTACCTGGGCTGGGAGGGCGTGGGCCTGTGCTCGTACCTGCTGATCGGGTACTTCTACAAGAAGGCCCCGGCGGTGGCGGCGGGCAAGAAGGCGTTCATCATGAACCGCATCGGCGACCTGGGGCTGGCCCTGGGCGTGATGCTGATCTTCACGCACTTCGGGTCGCTCGAATACAAGGTGCTGATCCCGAAGTGGCAGGAGTTCATGAACGCGGTGGCGGCGGGGCACTTCAACGAGGTGCCGATCGAGGTGCGGTGGGCGGCCCTGCTGCTGACCGTCGGCGCGTTCGGCAAGTCGGCCCAGGTGTTCTTCTACGTGTGGCTCCCGGACGCGATGGAGGGGCCGACCCCCGTCAGCGCCCTGATCCACGCGGCGACGATGGTGACGGCGGGCGTCTTCCTGATCGCCCGCATGTTCCCCTTGTACGCGGCCGACCACGAGCTCTGGGCCCTGACGATCGTGGCGTGGAGCGGGGCGCTGACGGCGTTCTGGGCCGGCCTGATCGGGATGGCGATCTTCGACATCAAGCGGGTGATGGGGTACTCGACCATCAGCCAGCTGGGGTACATGTTCGCGGGGCTGGGGCTGCTGACGCCGGTCGGTGCGAGCTTCCACACGTTCACGCATGCGTTCTTCAAGGCGACGCTGTTCCTCAGCGTGGGCGCCGTGATGCACGGGTTCGGCGGGCAGCTTGATCTGCGCAAGCTCAGCGGCGTGGCGTGGATGAAGGGCTTCGGGCTGATCGGGATCGCGATGCTGATCGGGGCGGTGAACCTGAGCGGCGTGCCGTTCACGGCCGGGTTCTTCAGCAAGGACATGATCATCGCGGGGGCGTTCAGCCTGCCGGGGGGAACGATCCCGGGGAGCACGGCTCTTGGGTGGCTGCTGCTGCTGACGGCGGGGATGACGGCGTACTACACGTTCCGGACGTATTTCAGAGTGTTTGCCGGGCCGCAGGAGTTTGCGCCGGGGGATGAGCAGGAGCTTGTCGACCACGGGCGGTACCCGAAGGGGACGTCGTACGAGGAGCACCATGCTCATTCGCATGGGCATGGGCACGACGACCACGGGCATGATCACGGCCATGGCGAGCACGGGCACGCGGGCCACGCCTGGAAGCCGTTTGATCCGACGACTGAGGACTTCCATCCGCACGCGCCGGGGCCGGCGATGAAAGTGGCCGTGGGCGCGGTGGCGGTGCTGAGCGTGCTGGCGGCGCTGGTGTACTTCGTGGGCGGCGAGCACGGCTGGGTCGGCGAGATGATCGGGACTTCGAGCGCGAGCTATCACGCGCCGGACGGCGGGGAGCTCTTCGGGCAGGACCCGCACGCGATCATGTATTACGTGTCGGCGGCGGTGGGCCTCGTGGGGATCTTCATCGCGGCGTTCCTGCACGGCCCGCGCGGCTGGCAGGGGCTGATGGTGGGGATCCGCGATCGGGCCGGGGCCGCGCCGAGGGCCGAGGCGCTGGCGGCGAAGCTGGGCGGGATCGCCACGGCGGCGCGGAACAAGTTCTACGTGGATGAGTTCTACCACGCGGTGGTGGTGATGCCGCTGCGGGTGCTGGCGTACATCTTCGCGTTCCTGGACAACTTCCTGGTGGACGGCGTGGTGAACTTCTTCGGGTTCGCGCCGCGCGGGGTGGGGACGCTGGTGCGCCCGAGCCAGTCGGGCGTGCTGCACGACTATGCCTTGCGGATGCTGATGGGCATCGGGCTGGTGCTGGCGGTGGCGCTGGCGGCCATGGGCGGTGGCCTGGGAGGCGCCCAATGACGCTGCTCTTGCTCATCCTGACGCCGATCATGTTCGGGCTGACGATCCCGCTGATCCCCAAGGAGCGGGTGAAGCAGTGGGCGATGCTCGGGACGCTGCTGCCGCTGGCGTGGTACGCGTTCGTGGCGTGGAACTTCACATGGAGCCAGGGGCACGAGGACTCGTACGTCTGGCAGGTGGACTGGGTGGAGTCGCTGGGGCTGCGGATCAGCCTGGCGGCGGACACGGTTTCGATGCTGCTGATCGGGCTGACGGTGTTCCTGGGGCCGATCGTGATCCTGGGGTCGTTCACCGCGGTGACGGAGCGGGTGAAGACGTACTTCGCGTGGCTGCTGATCCTGCAGGGGGCGATGACGGGGGTGTTCGCGGCCCGCGACCTGATCCTGTTCTACGTCTTCTTCGAGTTCACGCTCGTGCCGATGTTCGTGCTCATCAGCCTCTACGGCAGCACGAACCGCAAGAAGGCGGCGATCAAGTTCTTCCTGTACACGTTCACGGGGTCGATCATCGCGCTGGCGGGCCTCGTGTACGTCGCGTGGTTCCACTATGCGAAGGTCTCGCCGGGGAACCTGACGTTTGACTTCGGCGAGCTGCGCCACGCGGCGAACCTGATGCCGGCGTCGAGCCAGGCGTGGGTGTTCGGGGCGCTGATGCTGGGCTTCGCGGTCAAGGTGCCGCTGTTCCCGGTGCACACGTGGCTGCCGCTGGCGCACACCGAGGCGCCGACGGCGGGCTCGGTCGTGCTGGCGGGCGTGCTGCTGAAGCTGGGCACGTACGGCATCTACCGCTTCGTGCTTGAGATGACGCCGGTGGCGGCGCAGCAGTTTGCGCCGGCGGTGGCGGTGCTTGCGATCATCGGAATCCTGTACGCGGGGCTGGTGTGCTGGGTGCAGGGGGACGTGAAGAAGCTCGTGGCGTATTCGAGCGTGAGCCACCTGGGCTTCTGCGTGCTGGGGATGTTCGCGTTCACGAGCATCGGGCTGAGCGGCTCGGTGCTGTACATGATCAACCACGGCCTGTCGACGGGGGCGCTGTTCCTGCTCATCGGCATGGTCTATGAGCGGTACCACACGCGTCAGCTCAAGGAGCTGGGCGGGCTGGCCGGCAAGATGCCGATGTGGTCGACGTTCATGGTGTTCTTCGCGATGGCGAGCGTGGGGCTGCCCGGGCTGAACGGGTTCGTTAGCGAGTTCATGTGCCTGCTGGGGACGTTCCAGAGCAAGGGGCTTGGGCCGTGGTATGCCGCGGTCGCGGGCACGGGGATGATCATCGGCGCGATCTACATGCTGTACATGCTGGGGCGTGTGGTGTGGGGACCGCTGGTGGAGCCTGCGGGGCATGGGCATGGTGGGGGGCATGGGCACGGTGATCATCACGGCGCGCTGCCGACGGACCTGACGACGCGGGAGATCGTGGTGCTGGCGCCCTTGGCGGCCGCGTGCATCTTCCTGGGCGTGTACCCGACGCCGGTGCTCAGGGCGCTGGAGGGTTCGACGCGCGACCTGGCGGAGCACGTTCTGCGGGCCGAGGCGCCGACCCGTGAGCTGCTGCCCGCGAACACGTTCACGCCCGAGGAGCGCGAGATCATCCGCCAGTCGGCGGAGCAGGAGCGCCAGAAGCGCGAGGCGGAGCGTCGCGGCGGGGGCGAAGGTGGGGGCACGGGCGAAGGCGGGGGTGGCGGATGATCGAGAAGATTCAGACCCTTTGGCCCGAGATTTCGCTGTTCGTCACGACGTGCGTGGTGATGGTGCTGGGGCTGTCGCGCGATCAGCGGATGCGCGGGCTCGTGGGGCCGGTGAGCGCGATTGGGCTTGGGGTGGCGCTGGTGGTGGCGCTCCTGACGACGCCGCAGCTTGCGAGCCCGCTGCCGGCGATGGCGGTGTATGCCAAGGTGGTGATCGCGGGGGTGGGGATCCTGCTGCTGCTGCTGGCGGCGGGGACGGTGGACCGCGAGTACGAGGCGTCGGTGGCGAGAGGGGCGACGGCGTTCGATCCCTTGCGCTCGAACCGGGCCGAGTTCGCGTCGTTCTTCCTGTTCAGCCTCACGGGGCTCATGCTGTGCGTGAGCGCGACGGACCTGATCTGGCTGTTCCTGGCGCTCGAGCTGACGAGCCTGCCGACGTACGTGATGGTGGCGATCTCGTCGAAGCGGGCCCGCTCGCTCGAGGCGGGCGTCAAGTACTTTTTCCTGGGGGCGCTTGGGGCCGCGATCTTCCTGTACGGCTTCGTGATGCTGTACGGAGCGACGGGGACGACGAGCCTCAACGGGATCCAGGCGGCCCTGGGGCGCCAGCTCGCGGGCGACGGGCAGATCAACACGCTCGCAACGCTGGGGCTGGTGCTCAGCGTGCTGGGGATCTGCTTCAAGATCGCCGCGGTGCCGATGCACTTCTACACGGCCGACGTCTACCAGGGCGCGGCCGCGACGGTGTCGGCGTTCCTCGCGTTCGTCCCCAAGACGGCCGGGTTCGTCGCGATCATGCTCATCTGCTCGGCGGCGGGGTGGCGGCACGGGCCGCACGCGACCGAGCTGCCCGATGCGCTGGCGGCGACGCTGACGGTGATCGCGGTGCTCACGATGACGGTGGGCAACATCCTCGCGCTCTTGCAGACGAGCGTGAAGCGGATCCTTGCGTACTCGTCGATCGCGCACAGCGGGTACATGCTCGTGGGCGTCATCTCGGGGCCCGGGCCGGCGAACGGCGGGTTCTTCAGCAACGGGCTCGCGGCGGTGCTGTTCTACCTCCTGTGCTACGGCGTGATGAACGTCGGGGCGTTCGCGGTGGTGGCGGCGCTGGAGCGTCGCAAGAGCGACGGGTCGCTCGAGGAAGCGGAGTCGGTGAACGACCTCTTCGGGCTGTGCCAGACTCGGCCCGTGCTCGGGTGGGTGATGGTGCTGTGTGCGCTGGGCCTCGCGGGCATCCCGCCTCTGCTGGGGTTCTGGGCGAAGCTGCCGCTGTTCACGTCGGGCATCTCGAACGGGCACATGGGGCTGGTGATCGTGCTGGGCCTCAACTCGGCGATCGCGGCGTATTACTACCTCAGGCTGGCTGGCCCGCCGTACCTGGAGAAGCCCGACCCGCTCGCGGGGATGGGCGGCCAGGTGGAGGAGACGCCGTTCGCGTCGCGGGTGTTCGCGGGGATCCTGTCGGCGACGGGCGTGGTGGCGCTGGTGGCGGCACTGCCGCTGCTGATGGATGCGTCGACGCGCGGGGCGATGCACACGCCGGGGTCGACCAAGGGGCTGCCGGGGTCGAAGGCGGCGATGGTGGAGCCGGAGAAGCTGGTTGATCCTCGGCTGCCCTGAGGTCCGGAAGAGGACTCACCGCAGAGGCGCAGAGGGCGCGGAGGAAGACAAGACCGGAAGAGCTTTACCACGGAGAACACGGAGAACACGGAGTTCACGGAGGAATGGCATTGAATCAAGCCGCCAACTCCGTGTCCCCCGTGCTCTCCGTGGTGAATCGCTTTCCGCCTTCCTCCGCGCCCTCCGCGCCTCTCGCGGTGAATCTTCCGCTTCAGATCGTCGGGCGGTACCGCTGCGCGATCGGGAAGCGACGGCCGCTGCCGAAGGCGACGCCGGTGACCTTGATGCCGATCGCGGCCTGCTTGCGCTTGAACTCGGCGAGGTCGGTGAGGCGGACGATCTTGGCGATCACCGCGGGGTCGAAGCCGGTCTCCGCTGCGATGCGGGCGGGGCTCTGGCGGCGCTCGACGTAGCGCTCGAGCACCTCGTCGAGCTGGTCGTAGGGCGGGAGCGTGTCCTGGTCGGTCTGGTCGGGGCGGAGCTCGGCGGAGGGGGGCTTGGTGATCGACGCCTCGGGGATCGGCGGGGTCTGCAGGCGCAGGCGTGAGCCGAGCTGCTGCGGGTTGGCGTTCATCCAGCGGGCGAGGCGGTAGACCCATTGCTTGGAGACGTCGCTGAGGACGGCGAGGCCGCCGTTCATGTCGCCGTAGAGCGTGCAGAAGCCGACACCGAGCTCGCTCTTGTTGCCGGTGGTGAGGAGCAGGCGCCCGAGCTTGTTGGAGAGGGCCATCAGGATGGTCCCGCGGACGCGTGATTGGAGGTTTTCTTCGGTGACGTCGGCGGCGAGGCCGGTGAACGCGGGACCGAGGGTATCGGTGAAGGCGGTGAAGGGCTGCTCGATGGGGATCTTGCGGAAGTCGCACGCGAGGCGCATGGCGAGTTCCGCGGCATCGGAGAGCGAACCGGGGGAGCTGTATCGGCTGGGCATCGCGACGCCCAGGACGTTCTCCGGGCCCAGCGCGGCGGCGGCGATCACGCCGGTGACGGCCGAGTCGATGCCGCCAGAGAGGCCCAGGACGACCTTGGTGAAACCGGTCTTGCGGCAGTAGTCGGCGGTGCCCAGGACGAGGGCCTCGAACATGAGCTTCTCGTCGCTGGCGTCCAGGAGCGGGTCCTGCACGGGCGCGAGCACGGTGGTGGAGCCGCGTTCGGGGATGTCGACGACGAGCAGGTGCTCGGTGAAGCCGGGGGCGGCGGCGACGAGGGCGCCGTCGGGACCGAAGACGGCGGCGTGCCCGTCGAAGACGAGCTCGTCGTTGCCGCCGACCTGGTTGACGGCGGCGACGTAGACCTTGTTGCCGACGGCGTGGCGGCGCAGCAGGGCGCGGTGGCGGGCGCCCTTGCCGAGCAGGAACGGGCTCGCGGAGGGGTTGACGATTGTCTCGGCGCCGCGCGTGGGGTCGAGCGGAAGCGGCGGGTGGACGAGCTCGGCGACGGGGTCGGGGGCGTCCTGGTAGCGGTGGCTGAAGCCGACGTCCTCGCCCCGCCACAGGTCCTCGCAGATCGAGAGGCCGACGCGGGTGTTTTTGCCGATGGGCCCGGGGACGTTGGCGATGACGGCGCGGTTGCCGGGGACGAAGTAGCGGTCCTCGTCGAAGACGTCGTAGGTGGGGAGCAGGCGCTTGGCGTAGCGCACCGGAGCGCGGAGGCTGGCGCTCGCGGCGACGAGGGCGTTGTGGACGCCCCCCCCCACGCCGCCGCCGCGATGAGCGAAGAGTGGCGTGCCGAAGACGAGGGTCATCCCCTGGCGGTCGCGCGAGGCGATCTCCTTCGCGGCGGCCTCGGCGGCGTCGACGAAGCCCTCCTGCATGAGCAGGTCCTTGGGCGGGTAGCCGGTAAGCGCGAGTTCTGGGAAGACGACGAGGTGGGCGCCGGCGTCTTTGGCGCGGTCGGCGTACTCCTCGATGAGCCGGACGTTGCCGGGGATGTCGCCGACGGTCGGGTTGATCTGGGCGAGAGCCAGCCGCACGCGGGGAGAATACGGCGGAGTCGGGGTCAGCGTCGCCCGAGCAGGCGGTCGAGACGCAGATAGGCCCCGCCGGCGAGTGCCGCGAGCAGCGTGACCGCGGCCTCGAGGGCCGAGACCATGAGAACCGCGACCACCAGCCCCTCGCTGTGGAGTGCGGCCAGGATCCCGGTGGTGCCGGCCTCGCGAGCGCCGAGCTGGCCGGTGGGGGCGAAGGCGCCGATGAGGAAGTACGCGCTGCCCGCGATCACGGCCTGGTCGGCGGTGAGTGGTTGCCCGATCACCGACGCGGCGAGGGCGAGGCGGGCGGAGTGCACCGCGACGTCGAGCAGACGAAGGGCCACCGCGGCGCCGACGCAGCGGGGGTCGGCGCACATGCGGACGCCCTCGTGGGCGCGGGGAAGGAGTCGGTCGCGGGTGATCGCGCCGAAACGCCCGCGCAGCCGTCCGGCGCGGCGCTCGAACCACGCCCAGCGGCGCTCGTCCACGAGCAGGCGGGCGACGAGGAGCATCGAGCCGCACGCGGCGAGCACGCCGCCGGCGGCGAGGGCGATCCACAGGGCGTCGAACCTGGGGTGGAGGGTGCTCACGAGCACGAGGGGGCCGAGGACGCCGGCCATGATCGCGACGACGACGCCGAACCATGCGCCGACACGCAGCAGCGGCACGTTGTCGCGGCGGGTGTGAATGAAGATGCGGAAGAGGAGGCTGAGCTTGAACGGGACGTAGGAGAGGAGCATCGCCACGGCGTTGGTGGCGCACACGCCGCGGACGCTGAGGCGCTGCACGGGGCGCAGGGCGAGCCAGAAGAGCAGGGCGTTGATGAGGAGCGTGGCGCAGGAGAGGCCGGCGAGGGCGAGGACCGGGAGCGGACCGGCGTCGGCGAGCTTGTGGAGCTGATCGCGGTTCTCGGGTTTGATGGCGCTCGAGCCGCAGTACCAGAGCAGGGCGATGCCGATGGCGAAGCCCAGGAGCTGGACGGCGATGTTGAGGGAGCGGCGCGAGGAGGGCGCGGCCGGTTGAGCGGGAGCCGGATCGGTGGTCATCGGGCCGGGTTCCCGGGCGGCTTGAGCATGTAGAGAGCTTGCCCGCGACGCGGCCACGAGGCGATCGGTCGGGTGTACTCACGAACGAATTCGTCAACGAACTCAGGAATCACGGCCGGATCGTACCAGCGGCTGCGCCGAAGTCGGGCGAGCTCGCTCGTGTTCACCAGCACAAATCGAACATCGCGAGCCCAGAGTTCGCGGGCCCAATGGTGGTGGTCGTTCGCGTACGCCTTGTGCGGGTCGCCCCGCTTGGGCTCCCACGGCGGGGCGTCGTAGGTCGTGTGGTAGAGGACGGGGATGCGCGGGTGGGTGAAGTAGAACGGCGTGGCGTCGCCGAAGAGGTAGAGGGTGCCGCCGGTCGGGAGCAGCTCGTCGAGCCCGCCGGCGTTGACGTAGACCTCTGGGCCGGGGAGTTGTGCGAAGTTCTCGCGCCGCATGTCGGGGGGCATGTGGAGGAACTCGTGGACGAGGGGCTCGCCGGTGAGGGCGTGCACGCCGTAGGCGAGCATGGCGTTGGGACGCCCGGAGCGCTCCTCGGCGAAGATGATGACGGAGCGGGCGCAGAGCCAGGCGGTGCAGGCGGCGCCGAGGATGAGGGCAACCTTGCGCGAGTGCGGCTTGGCGCCGAGCAGCACGTGGAGCGATTCGATGCCGAGCGCGACGCCGATGCAGAGCGGGATCGCGCAGGGGAGCAGGAAGCGGGACTGCACGTGCGTGAGGGCGAGCCAGGCCGCGAGCTGGGCGATGAGCGCCATGAGCATGAACGCGGCGGGGCGGTGCGTGGCGCGGGTGACGAGGCCGAGGGCGAGGCCGGCGATGCCGACGGGGAAGAGGATGGACCACTGGCTGTGGAAGATGCCGCGGGGCTGGCCGCCGAGGCCGTGGGTGCGGTCGTTGCCCGCGCCGGCGGTGGGGAGCGCGACGGCGGCGGCGAAGCGGTCGGTGACGGAGCCGTCGAAGCGGTGGGCGCTCTTGTATCGGGCGTGTTGTTCGGGCGACCAGGGGCCGTCGCCGAAGACGCTGTAGGCGAAGGGGAAGACGGGATTGCCGGAGGCGGCGAAGTTGCGGATGAGCCACGGGGCGCCGGTGAGCAGGCCCGCGACGGCGGCGGCGGCGAGGAGGCGGGTCCAGTCGGCGCGCGTGAGGACGAAGCGTGGCGTGACGATGGCGGCGAGGACGATCGGGGCGAGCATGAAGAACGCGGTGGGCTTGGCACCGACGGCGGCGGAGCCCATGAGGCCGATGAGCACGCCGCGGACGGTGGCGGAGAGGCCGGGCGTGACGGCGGCGAGCACGCAGCCGACGCCGAGGGCGACGACGAACATCTCGTTGTACGCGAGAGAGCCGACGACGACGACCCAGGGTGTGGCGGCGAGTGCGGCGGCGGCGACGGTGGCGGATTCGCGGGGGCCACCGGCAGGGGTGATGAAGGTGATGGCGCGACGGAGGCCGAGGGCCGTGCCGATCGCGACGAAGGCGTGCAGCCATGCGGTGCCGAGGATCGCGGTTTCGGGAAGCTCGCCGACGGTGGCGCCGGCCGCGGCCCCGACGATTGAGCGGAGCGTGACGCCCATGTGGGCGAGGTGGAGGAACGCGCCCTCGGCGTAGCCGGGGAGGTAGGAGTAGATGTTGTGGGCGAGGGGGGTGAGGCGGCCGCCACCGGTCGCGCCCCCCCCATCGCCCTCGAGCCACTCGCGCACGAGCTGGAGGTGGTACGAGAGCGTGTCGTAGCCGCCGGCCTCGCTGGTCCACAGCCACCCAGGTGGGCTGGACGCGGCGGCGAGCATCACGCCGACGGCGGGGAGGGCCAGCAGCCACCAGAGGGGACTGGGACGCGGCGTAGCGTCGGTGCTCGGGGTGAGCGTGCCGGTGATCGACGCGAGCCACACGACGACGCCGACGAGGACGACGCCCCAGGCGGTGATGCCGGTGAGCAGGCCGAGCCAGCCGAGCAGGTGGCTGAGGGTGAGCATGGCGGCGAGGCCGATGAGGAGTTCGAGTTCGCGCGGAGTGGGGAAGGTCGGTGCCGGGCGGAGGGCCCGCGCGATCAGGCGGCCGAAACCGGCGCCGGCGAGCGTGTAGAGGCCCGCGAGGAGCCCGCCGCCGATGGCGGCGAACGCCACGGCCGCGGCGTTTGCGCGGGCTCCGGGGGCGTCGGCGCCGCCGGGGTCGCCCCATGTGCCGATCGTGCCGGCGGCGCACGCCGCGAGCAGGACGAGGACGCCGGCGGCGAGCCAGACTCGCGTCGGGGAGGCGGCGGCCCGGGCGGGGGGGGCGGGGGGGCGAGACGGGTTCTCATCGGCACGTGTCACGCCGGGGAGTGTACAGCGGTGCGGGAAGGGGCCGTGGGCGGGAGGTATCATCGCGCATGGCGCCTGCCCCAACGTCCCGCGTGGACCCCGCCCTCGCGCCCCCCCACGGAGCCGACGAGCTGCCGATGAAGCTCATCGAGCCGCTGTGCGCGGTGTTCCGGCGCAAGCTCAAGAGCGAGGGGCTGAAGTACACGGCCGAGCGGGCCCAGATCCTCGACGCGATCATCCGCCGGGACGATATTTTCCAGGCCGACCAGCTCATGCGAGCGCTGAAGGACCAGGGGTTCCGGGTGTCGAAGGCGACGGTGTACCGGACGATCAAGCTGCTGCAGGAGGCGGGGATATTGCAGCAGGTGCTGTTCGACGCGGAGCAGTCGCATTACCAGATGGCGTATGCGCGGGGGCCGTCGGGCGTGGTGGTGGAGACGGGGGACGGGGCCGGGTCGGGTGGTGGGGGGAAGATCACGCCGGTGGATGTGCCGGAGCTGGAGGCGATCCGGGACGCGATCTGCAAGCGCCTGGGGCTGACGGCGCATGGGCACCGTTTTGTGATTTATGCGACGAGGGAATGAGAGCCGGAAGCGGCAGCGCCCGGCCACTGCGACGGTGTTCGCGCGGGCACCGTCAGGCAAACGGTGTCACTTTGTCGCGGGCGGTAGCTTCGTGCCGGGAATGGCGAAGATCTGACCCACCGGCGGGGCCTCGGGACGTTCCCCCGCATCGGCCCACACCACGAGCGTGCCCCGGCTCGATGTGGCATTCACTTCGTCCAAGACGAGTTTGCCGCTGGCATGCGAAACTTGAAGTGGGAACGACATGCCCACCCACAGGCCCTTGTCCGTGCCGCCTTCAATCGTCACGGCATACTTCTGGGCTTGGCCATCCTCGCTACGCCAGGCGGTGGGCGCATAGCTCATCGCATTGACTTCGACCCGGTGATCAAAGAGCCGCGACGCCCACGAGGCCGGAAGTTGTGGTCGCACCTCGGGAACGGCGGGCACCGACTTGCGGACTTGCCCGTCAGGAACGGGCACTGCCAAGAACGAGATCGTGTCTCGTCCACTCCCGCCGGCGTTGAGCTCATTGACGAGCATCGTGAGACGCTCATCAGAGACAAATGCGGTCAGGTCACCCCACGCTAGGAAGTACATCCGCGGGCTGACGTTGGGGTTGCGCAGAACGGCCGGGTCGATCGCCCAATCGACGACGACGCCGCCGTCAAATGATTCGATGATGGCGCCGTGATTGGTGGGCGTTGCCCCACCGATGCCGTGGGCTATGTACACGAATCCCGCGTTGGGCGCAAGCGCGTAGCGGCTGCCGCTCCCGTGCGGCGGCGACCAAGACCGGTAGAACCCTGCCCACCGGTGGCCCCATTGTGCCGAATCGAGCGGCGATTGAGACAGTGCCTTCAGTTCGGCACGGATCCGATCAAGCCTTTGATTGCATGCCTCGGTCTGTGCAGCAATTTGCTGCTCTGGCGGCGGCACGGCGTTGTCGGCGACCGCAGACGGAGGCTGCGAGGTGCGCGGTGACTCCGGCTGCGACAACGCTCCGGGGAGCGCCAGCAGCAGGAGAGTGATGGTGTAGTGCATGAGCATCGCTTACCCGCAACGCACTACCGACCCCGACGAAGCGTCGTGGTCGGTAGTGGCACCCGGAAGCTTAGAACCCGTCGCACCCCGCGAACCATGCGTTGATGAAGCTGCTCACGTCGGTCGAGTTCGAGATGGCGTTGAAGTCGAAGTCGGTGATGAGCGTGCCGTTGACCTGGTCCTCGAACCAGTCGTTGATGAACTCGCCGACGTCGGTGGAGTTGATGATGCCGTTGTCGTCCCAGTCGGCGCCGCAGGAGACCTGGGCGGTGACGAGGGCGTCGGAGAAGTCGGTGAAGTTCAGGCGGAAGGCGAGGGCGGACATGATCGAGAACTGGGCGTGGCCTTCCATCGCGTTGCCGGCCTCGAAGGAGATGTCGCGGACCGTCCGGGTGTCGCCGGGGGCGACCTCGAACGACTGACCGAGGGCGGCGACGCGGATCATGCGGTGGTCGGGTCCCTCGGCCATGAGCCAGAGGTTGTTGTCGCTGGTGATGCCGGTGCCGGAGACGAGGGCGAGGAACGCGACGCGGCCGAAGCCGTTGATGCCGGGACCCACGAAGCTCGAATAGACGACGCCGGTGTTGACGAAGACCTCGTCGCCCTCGCGTGCGACCACTCTGGGCTCGCTCGCGGAGGCGGGGTAGACGTACATCGCGTGGTTGTTGGCCGCGGTCACGTTGGGGCCGGCGAGGCGGGCGACGAACGCGGCGTCGCCGGGATCGTTCACGGCGATCGTGGCGTCGAAGGAGTAGTAGGTGGAGCTGTCGCCCAAGCCGTGGGCGAGTTCGCCGGCGCGGACGAGGGCGGTGAGGGGTTCTTCGAGGCGGGTAGTGAAAATGGCCTGGTCGGCGCCGGCGGCGACGCCGGGGCCCGAGACGCGGGCCCAGAAGGTGGCCGAGGCGCTGGCCTGGATGGCGGGCTTGAGGGCGAGCTCGCTGAGGACGACGCCCTTGGAGAAGCCGGGGGCCAGGTCGCCGGTGCGGGCGAGGATGCGCGTGATGGCGCCGGCGACCCAGATGCCGGTGTTGTTGCTGCTGGTGATGCCGGCGCCCGTGACGCGGGCGCGGAAGACGAGGCCGCCTTCGATGTTCTGCGAGGGCGGGTCGAGGTGGGCGAAGGTCGCGCCGTCGATGTCCGGGGCGGCGAGGCCGACGCCGGCGGCGAGCTCGAGCGTTCCAGGGCGGTCGGACCAGAGGCCGTTGCCGTTGTTGGCGCTGATGGCGGTGAGGCCGGCGGCGCTGAGGGGCGCGGGGAGGATGGCGGAGAAGTTCACGACGGGGTCGAAGCCCGGTGCGGGGAAGGTGTCGGCGGCGACGTACTCGAGCACGCCGGGCTTGGACTCGACGAAGATACCGACTTTGGTCGGCAGGCTGCCGGGGGGGGAGATCACGAGGCTGGACGTGAGGCTGAGCGTGCCTTCGCCGTTGAGCGCGGGGTACGCCATCGACGAGAGGAAGTGGCCGTCGAGCGGGGCGGCCTGGCCCTCGCGGTAGTCGAGCGCGAGCGTCCCACTGCGGTTCGACCACACGGAGCCGTCGTTGTCGGTCGTGACGCCTGCGCCCGCGAGCACGGCGTGGAAGACCCAGTCGCCCGCGTCGTTGATGGTCAGGCCGTTCACGCGCGAGAGCGTCACGTTGACGAGGCCGGGCGCGGCCTGGGCCGATGTGGCGACGGTGTCGTACGTGGCCGGAGGAATCGCGAGGGCGGTTCCGGCGGCGGCGAGGAGGATGAGCAGCGGCATGGGCGATGTGCGTGAATCGAGGTGCATGGGCGTGTCCTTACGAGATGGGGACAACGAGGTCTATCGTGCGACGATCGCGCCGAAAAGCGACCCCCAGGTGCTTGTGAGAGTCTACCGCGCCGTATAAGTGCGCCAAGGTGACCCCCGCAGCCCCCGCAGGAGTATTTTCGCCTGTCGAGGCCGAAAGGCTGCATCCCCCGCGTTGCGGGCGGCGGAAATTGTGGTACTCTCGGGCTATGGGGCGGCGGTGGTGGGGTTCTCTCGTGCAAGGCTGGTACATATGAATATGCGAAAGACGGGGGTCGTCACGCGGCGTGGTGCTGCGCTGGTTGAAGTCGTTGTCGCGACTGCGGTTGTGTGCGTCGTGCTCGCGATCTTCATGGTCGCGGGGAGCGACTCGCGCCGCAGCGCCTCGGTGAGTGAGTCGCTCAATAACCTCAAGCAGTTTGCGTGGGCGGGGTCGGCGTACGCCGGGGACTGCAACGAGCGGTTCTGGACGTTTTCGTGGACCGCGAGCGACAACCCGACGGGGCACCCGTTCGTCGACGACAACGCCGCGGCCGCGGCTCAGGCCATTGACATCATCCAGCGTCGGACGAACATCAACATCCAGCAGGTCAGCACCTGGATCCCGCACATCCTGTACAGCCACCTCGTGCTCGCCGATCACCTGAACCTGAAGCTGCCGATGGCGTGGTCGGTCGCGCCCGGCGACGACAAGCGGGCGTCGTGGCAGCGGTGCGCGTCGGAACCGGATCCGAACCAGTGCTTCCTCACGCTCCCGCCGGGGCAGCGACCCACGGACGGCTCGTCGAACGACCTGCTCCGGTGGATGGTGAGCACGTCCTACCAGATCGGCCCGTCGTTCATTTCGCGGGACATGAGGGGGCCAGTCGAGCTCACGCTGCAGTCCGCGCTCACCAATCACTACACCTACACCATCAACGGCAGCCCGTTGGGCAACCGACTGATGTCGCAGGTCGCGTTCCCCTCGCGGAAAGTGATGCTGTGGGATCAGTACCAGCGGCACTTCGGTGACCGCATCGCGTACTACGCCTATCCCGAGGCGCGGGTGCCGCTGCTCATGGCGGACGGCTCGGCGGTGGTGCGGGCGACGAGCGAGTCGAACCTCGGGTTCTATCCCAATATTCCGGCGAACCCCAACCCGCTGGCGTTCAACTATGTTCCGCGACCCTGGGAGCCACCGACGCTCTCTGGATCGAGCGTGCAGTTGATGACCGGCTACTACGGCTGGACCCGCGGGGGGCTTGCCGGGCGCGACTTCGGCGCTCCCGAGGCGTGCACCGGCCAGCCCGGGTGCACGCCGTAAGCTCCTGAACACGCAATGTGAACAAGCAATGGGAGGAGAGCCCATGTGCTTCACGAATCAGCGCCGAGCGGGCTATGCCCTGATCGAGGCCCTCGTGAGCGCGGTGATCGTCGGCGTGCTTGTGTCCATGTTCGCACTGATGGCGGGGACGCGCGTCGCCATGCATCGCTCGGTGAATCGCTCAACAACCTCAAGCAGTTCGCCTGGGCCGGCTCGGCGTTCACGGCGGACAACGACGAGCGGGTCTGGTCGTTCACGTGGCGGGCGGGCCAGAACCCATCGAAGTTCGAAGACCTGCAGGTGTCCGCCAACGACCTGGAAGCGGCCGAGAACCAGGCGGCGGACATTCTCCGGCGGCGCGTGCACCCCGACTTTCCACGCATCCCGAACTGGATCCCGCACATCATGACGAGCCACCTGGTGCTCGCGGATCACCTCGACCTGCCCGAGCCGCTCCCGTGGGTCATCTCGCCGGCCGACTCGACGCGGCTTGCGTGGCAGCAGTGGCCCGACAATCCGATTCCCCTTCCAACAGAGGACCCGACTTCACTGGGCTGGATCTACAGCTCGTCGTACGAGTTCCCGCCGGCGTTCTGGACGCGCGACCAACGGTCGGCAACAGAGCTCACCATTCAGCAGGCGACGACGCACGCGACGTACCAGATCCCCGCGCCGCAACTGCCGATGGGCGACCGTCTCATCACGCAGATCGTGCACCCCTCGCGCAAGGCGATGATGTACGAAATGCACCAGCGCTACTTCGGAACCCGCGTGGTGTACTTCACGTTCACGGAGGCGCGGGTGCCGGTGCTTACCACCGACAGAGCGGCGAGCGTTCGAGCGACCTCCGAGGCCAACCTCGGTTTCCGCCCCAACGCGCCGGCAAACGCCGGGTCGACGAGCGTCACCTACTCCCCGGCCGCGTGGGAACCGCCACAGCCCGACGGACTTTCGTCGGTCGCGGTCGGGCGGTACCGCTGGACGCGCGGCGGGCTCACCGGGCGCGACATCGGGGCGCCCGAGGTGTGCACCGGGCAGCCGGGGTGTGTGCCGTAATGAGCCGGGAGCGCGAGCTCAGCGTGACTGGTCGCTTGCGGGACACGCCGGCGTTCCGCAGTTTGCTCCGCGTCGACATCGGGCACCCTGAGCTCGCGCTCAGGGCTCGTTATCCGGATTCCGGATACCGACCGCGCGGGTGACCCGGGTGGCCGCTCTGGGCAGAACCGGGGGTGGGCTTCCATGCGCCGACCGACGCCACCCGAACCACCGCCGGGGTCTGGCGAAGCGCCCGACCCCGGGCACCCGCAAGCGACCATGCACCCTGAGTTCGCGCTCAGGGCTCGTTAGTGAATGAACCGCAGGCGGCCGAAGTCCGGGATCGGGACCGGCCCCTGCGAGTGCATCGCGGGGAAGTAGACGAAGAACGCCTTGCCGATGAGCAGGTCGCGCGGGACGACGCCCGACTTGGGTTCCTTGGCCTGCTCGCGCCACATCTGCTCGGCGACCCACGGCTTGGGTTCCTTGAGGTAGCGGCCGTCGAGGCTCGAGGGGCTGTTGTCGCCGAGGCAGAAGAACTCGTCCTCGTCGAGCGTGACGGGGTTGGAGGGGTGCGTTGAGCGGGCCGGGACGGCCCCGCCGTCGCTCGAGTCGATGCCGGGGCGGTAGTAGAGGTCGCGGTCGAGCGCGACGCGGTGGAGTTTGACGGCGCTGCCGCGGAAGCCCCAGCGGACCTGCACGGGGTCGTAGCGCGCGGGGTCGGCGAGGGCGTTGACCATGCCGCGGGCGGCGGACTCGCCGGCGAGGATCTGCGCGAGGGACTGTCCCGTGGCGTTGGCGATGCGCTCGGCGGGTGACCAGTCGTACGTGGCTTCGCACACAAGGCGGCCGTCGACGCGGAGTGCGAGGGCCTGGTCGGCGTGCGAGAACTCGACGTTGACCACCTGGCCGGGTTTGAGTGCGGGCGCGTCGCCCGCGGCCATCTCTTCCCACGCGAGCAGGTTGGCGCCGCCACCGCCGCCGCGGCGCTTGATGACGCCCTTGCCGCCGGTGATCTCGGCGACGAACTCGTGGCGCCGGGCCGCGATCGTGACCGAGAGGCTCAGGCCCTCGGCTGCGGGCTCGACGCCGGCCCGCACGCGCACGTCGCTTACGGGGAAGCGGCTCATCCACTGCTGGGGGGACATGCCCTTGCGGCCTTCGTAGAGCGGGAGCTGGTTGTACGGCGTGCGATCATCGATCGCCCACGTCTCGACCGTGCCGCCTTCGCGGTAGCGCGGACGCGTCGCGTCCCAGCGCAGCTCGGTCGGTCCCTGGGCGTCGTAGGCGTAGACCGGTCCGGAGATGGTCCAGCCGCGATCGGTGCTCACCCACGGCGGCGTGTAGGTCGCGCCGGCGCTCCCAGCGCTCAGCGGAGCGTACTGGCTGTCGAACACGGGCTGCCAGACGGCTTCCTGGGCCTGGCGCGGCTTGCGGGCGATCTGCCAGCCGGGCTGGCTCCACTGGTCCTCGGTGGACGCGGAGTCGGGGGGGATGTCGGCGGTGGGGCGGACAAAGATGTCGCCGTCGATGAGCGCGACCTGCTCGTCGGAGATGCCGATGAGCCGCTTGATGTAGTTCTCAGCGGGGTTCGTGGGGTTCTTGAAGACCACGACGTCGAAGCGGTGGGGGGCGTTGATCGCGAAGAGGTACTTGAGCACGAGGATGCGGTCGCCGCCGCGGATCGGGCGCCCGCCGGCGCCCGACGTGATTTGGGCGCCGGTCATCGGGTCGTTCACGACGACGGGGAGGCCGGCCTGCTTGCCCTGGATTGAGAGGGGCGTGCGGTCCGGGCCGCTCAAGTCCCACGGCCCGACGGGCCAGGTGTACCCCGACTCGTCCGACCGGATCGACATGTGCGCGCCCATGAGCGTCGGCGCCATCGAGCCGGTGGGGATCACGAAGGGCTCGATCACGAACCCGCGGCACACGAACGCCAGCACGAAGGAGATGATGATCGAGACCAGCGTCTCCTTGATCGACTCCTTGGGCGGCTTGTTGTGCGCTGCGTGCGGCGAAGATGTCGTGCTTGTCGCGCTCATGCGGGGCGAGCGTAGTCGCTCAGTCAGGCTCTACGCACCGGACTCGGGTGTGGGTCGGTCCGGCGCAGAAGGCGGCTGCGGCGGGGGCGGAGGGTTATCCGCCGAGGGACCCGCGCTGGGCTCCTGCGGGGGACGGGGCCCGCCGCCTCCGGCGTTGGGGGAGTTGGGTGGGCGCTGATCCCGGGGTCGGTCCTGTCGAGGCGGGTCCTGGTCGGTGCGCGGGCGTCCATCTCGAGGCCGGTCGTCACGAGGCCGTCCGTCGCGGGGACGGTCATCGCGCCGGGGCTCGCGGGGGCCGCCGCCACCGCCGTCGCGCGGGCCGCCGCGGTTGTCGGGACGGCCGCCTTGGGGGCGTCCTTC
>CAZMCC010000070.1:0-5769 GCA_964564695.1 uncultured Phycisphaeraceae bacterium
CATCCCCATCCCCGCCGATCATCGCCCGCGGTCGTTGGGTTGTTCAGAAGTCCCTATGGTCGAGAACTTTGATATTATCATTAGCGAGTCGCGGGTTGAACACCTCCAGCAAATTCGACGCGACGCGAAACTGACACAATTTCGTGAGACACTGCGACCGGTCATGTCGCTGCCGCCCGAAACGAGGGACCGCCCTACGCCAACATTGATTCGTCGGAGCAACGCACTACGTGGCTGGTGAGTCCCGCACCACGTTGGAAGGACACTCTCACCGATTTGCGCTGGTGGGTGGTGTGGGCGCCAACCGCTGGCGGATCTGCTCCGCGACGGCCCGCGGGTCGTACGACCTCGCGGCGGGTACGTGCAGGATGGGGAGCCCGGCCGCGGCGCACACGGCGTCGATGAAGCCGTCGCGGGCCTGGCGATCCGGGCGGGCATGGCTGCGGTCGTCGAACTCGACGACCAGTCGCGGGCGGGTCGAGCCCGCATCGCAAAGCACGAAGTCGAGCTGCTTGCGGTCAATCTTGTTCTGGGCCGTCTGCCATCGGGACGCGTTGGCGGAGCGCGACACGCTGACCTCAAGCACCTCAGCAAGGCGAACGCTCGGAAAGATCGAGAGCACCGCACCGCCCGCGGACGGGTCAGCTCCCTCGAGCATCCGCACCGCCGCGTTGAGCACGGGGAGGAATGCCTTCTCGCCAGGGGACATCAGTGACTCACGAGCGCGGTAGGGGAACGAGTCGTCCAGCCGGCCGCGGGGCGACGACTTGAGGAGCCCGAGCCGCCACGCAATGTGCCAAAGTACTCCAAGGACAATGAAGACCGGAACGAGCATCACGAGAGGTCGAAGGGCGTCAACCATGGCGGATGCAGCATACCGAATGGAACGGGGAGCCGTGAGGTGCTGAACACCGGTTGACAAATGCACGCGCGCACGAGGCACCAGCTCCACGACTCTGTGCACCCGTGCCCCCGGGCTCCACGGCTTTGAGCGGAGCCCGGTGCGTTCACCCTCGCTTGCGCGTCGGGCTCGTCAAGACTGGACGCGATGCGGGGGCTGCTGCCCCCGCACCACCGCGATCGCGATGACGTTCGCGCGACGACCGTGCGTGTGGCGCCACCGTGCACGCCTCCCCCTCGTTTGCTCGGCTCTCGCGCCGAGCAAGCATTTCCCCCTCCGCCCGGGCGGAGGGGGATCGCGCTCTGC
Source organism: uncultured Phycisphaeraceae bacterium (assembly GCA_964564695.1). Taxonomy (GTDB): domain Bacteria; phylum Planctomycetota; class Phycisphaerae; order Phycisphaerales; family UBA1924; genus CAZMCC01. The sequence goes on from CAZMCC010000070.1 coordinate 1,208, forward strand.
GGTGCGCGGAGGGGGATCTTTTTCACTCGCTTGCGCTCGCGGCCCTTATCGGCGGCGGCGGCCCATGGCCAGGGCGCCCAGGCCGAGCAGGGCGCCGGCGCCGGGGGCGGGGACGGCGGAGACTTCGATGTGGTAGCTGCCTTCGGAGAAGAACTGGCTATCGATGTTGATCATGTACGCGCCGGGGGCGGCGGCGGCGAGGGTGATGACGTCGTGGGCGCCGACGGTGCTCTGGGCGCCCGAGCTGTCGTAGTTGCCGGGGAAGTAGAGGAAGAGGTCGTTGTCGGAGCCGCCGAGGCTGTCGAGGGTGAGGGTGAGGGGGCCGCCGGGCCAATCGAGGCGATAGACGTCGTCGCCGCCGTCCCAGATGTCGAAGATGTGGATGCCGCTGTCCCAGCCGTCGTTGTCGTCGGCGGCGCCGGCGGTGGATCCGGAGGCGGCGCCGCCGGGGCCGAGGGGGCCGAGGATGGGCTGGCCGGCGAAATCGGCGAGGGCCGGGGCGGCGAAGGCGAAAACGGCGAGGGACATCAGACGGGCGGTCGTGGGCGTACGCATCAGCGGGGCTCCTCTGGGGAGATGGGTGGCCGTCCCGAAGTGCTCGGAGAAGGCTTGGAGTTTTACCATACCTTCGCGCGTGGGATGCCGCAAATCTGTGGCAACAAACATTTTCCGGGGCGGGCGGATTCGGGGGTGTTCCCCCACGCCCGGGTATGCTGCCCGCGTGCCCATTCTCGGTGTCCACCACGTCGCGATCATCTGCTCGGACTACGGCGCATCGCGCCGGTTCTATGTCGAGGTGCTCGGGTTGCGCGTCGTGCGCGAGACGAGGCGCGAGGAGCGGCGGTCGTACAAGCTGGACCTTGTGCTACCCCCCCACCCCGACGGCGTGCAGGTCGAGTTGTTCAGCTTTCCCGATCCGCCGTCGCGCGTGACCAACCCTGAGGCGCGCGGGCTGCGGCACCTGGCGTTGCGCGTAGCCGGGTTGGACGCGGAACTGGCACGCCTGGCAGGGCTGGGCGTTGATGCCGAACCGGTTCGCGTCGACGAGCTGACCGGAGGGCGGTTTACGTTCATCCGGGATCCGGATGAGCTGCCGATCGAGTTGTATGAGGATGGATGACAACAATCGACGCGATCTCTCGCGCCTCACCGCGCTCTCGCACGCGGCCCGCGGCTTCACTCGGCCGCTCCCGCCCGCACTCCACGCGCCGCAACTCATTCCGCGACTGCACACCCGCCTCCCGATACACCCGCCCCGCGTGCCGTTGCACCGTCCCGCGCGTGATCCCCATCCGCCGCGCGATCTCCTCCATGGTCAGCTCCGTGAGCAGCAGTTCACGCACCCGGTCCCGCCGCGCCGACGCGCGCCGCTCGTGCCGATACTCCCTCCTCTTCCGGCGGATCTCGATGTCCCCCGGCCGCGCCACCTCGCGCCCATACAGCAGCCCCGCCGAGATGTGCGTCACGAACTCGTTCCACCCCTGCCTCGTCGTCATCGACACGTGCCGCACGCGGTGACACCGCTCGCACGCCGGCGCAAACGCGTGCCCCCACGGCACGCGCCGCATCACGCGCGCGAGCTGCCCCCCCTCCTCCGCGAAATCCAGCAGCGTCGCCGGCGGCACCGGGAAGTACACCCGCCTCACGAGCCGCCCGCAGTGCGCCCCATGCGGCAGACCCGGACAGACAAACACCCACCCGCGGAACCGCCGCTCAGACACCCGCGCGCCCCGCATCCGATACCTCCGAACGTCCGGCACACGCCGCAGATCGAACTGCAAGTCCGGCGGCACACGCTCGTGCAGCGTCTGCCAGAACGTCCCCCACACCCCGTCGGCACCCCGCCCCCGATACCCGCTCGGATCCAGCACCGACGGCGCCCACACGTGCGGCACCGGATTCCCCGGTTTCCCGCACGACCTCGCGTTGTACCGAACTACCTTGAACACCCCGCTCCGCATCCACCCCCGCAGCGACTCCCCGTGCCGTCCCAGCCGGTCCGCGGCGTCCCGCCAGTCCATCCCCGGCCAATCCACGCGCACCGGCTTGCACAGCCGCGCGATGTCGCTCGACACGATCGGAATGTCGTGCTCCTCACGCGCCAGGATCGCGTCCTCCGTGTCCGGATGCAGGTCGGTCGCCACCAGCCGTGTGTCCGACGCCCGGATGCACAGGCACCACGCCCGCATCGGGCGAACCGGCGCGCGCCGCTGCGCCCGTTCCGCCCGCGCAACGAGTTCCTCCGGCGTGAGCCGATTTATGGCCTCCAGCAATGCCCAATCGATGTCGTCCATGGGACCCTCCCGCTCAGTGCGTCCCGCGAGTCTGACACGCCGTGCCCGCACGTCCAGTCCCCGGCCCGGCAACATCGCTTTTTTCGAGCAGTACGCGCCCTAACGACGCATTTGCGCGCAAAAGCGTCATTCGCGGCGCTTCAGATCCCCCTCCGCAACGCGGAGGGGGCATGCTTGATCGGCGTCCAGCCGATCAAGCGCGGGGGAGGGCGTCTTCCCCCCTCTCCCTCGGGGCTTTGACCGAGGGTGAGGGCAGGGGTGAGGGCTCCGTCGCCTACTTCCTCCTCCTTCCTGCTACGACTTGCCTCCTCCTCCCTCCTTCCGCCCCGCCGCGCCCCACCAGATTCGGTACCATCTGCCCGCCCATGCGACTGTCCCTCTCCGAAATCCGCGCCAACGCCATGAAGTTCGCCGCCGAGTGGGCGGACGTCGCCAGCGAGCGCGCCGAGGCGCAAGCCTTCTGGATCGAGTTGTTCGCGGTCTTCGGCCTGAAACGCAAACAGGTGGCGACCTTCGAGGAGAAGGTCAAGAACCTCAAGGGTGCCTACGACCGCATCGACGTCTTCTACTCCGGCGTCATGATCGGCGAGCACAAGAGCGAAGGCGAGGACCTCTCCAAGGCCGCAAGTCAGGCGTTCGACTACGCCCAATCGCTTGTCCGAGAAGAACGCCACAGCGAGTCCCCCGACTTCATCGTCGTCTCCGACTTCAAGACGATCGCTGTCTACGACCTCAACGCTGCCGATCCCGGCGAACCGATCGCGCGATTCAGGACCGCCAAGCTCCACGAGAACATCAAGCACCTCGGCTTCCTCTCCGGCTACACCGCCAAGCCGGTCGACCCCGAAGACCCCATCAACATCGAGGCCGTTGAAGTACTCGGCAGGCTCCACGATGCGCTCGAGCGCGACAGCAAATACACGGGTCACAAGCTCGAGCGCTTCCTCGTCCGCGTCCTCTTCTGCCTCTTCGCCGACGACACCGCCATTTTCGAGAATGACGAGTTCAAGACGCTGGTGAAGGAGTCCCGAACCGACGGAAGCGATCTGGGCCTCCATTTAGACCGCTTCTTCAAGGTTCTCGACCAGGACAAGTCCGACAGGCCCGCCAAGCTCCCCGAGAGCCTCCGCGAGCTCCCGTACGTCAACGGCGAACTCTTCAAGGAGGACTTGGACTTCGCCGACTTCGACGCCGCCATGCGGGACGCGCTGATCGAATGCTGTGAATTCAACTGGTCCCGCATCAGCCCCGCCGTCTTCGGCTCGCTCTTCCAGTCCATCATGGCCGGCGATGAAGGCAAGCGGAAGCGCCGCCAGATCGGCGCCCACTACACCAGCGAACGCGACATCATGAAGCTCGTCCGCTCGCTCTTCCTCGACGACCTCCAAGCCGAGCTCGCCGCCTGCGGGAAGGACAGGAAGAAGCTCCAGGCCTTCCAGGACAAACTCGCCTCCCTCCGCTTCCTCGACCCCGCCTGCGGCTGCGGCAACTTCCTCGTTGTCACCTACCGTGAACTCCGCGAGCTCGAGCTCCAGGCGCTCTGGCTCCTCCACGGCGGCAAGATCGACTCCGCACGCCTCCTGCTCGACTCCCTCCTCAAGGTCGACGTCGACCAGATGCACGGCATCGAGATCGAGGAATGGCCCGCTCGCATCGCCGAGGTCGCCATGTGGCTCATCGACCACCAGATGAATCAGAAGGTCGGCGAGGCGTTCGGCCAGCCCGTGCGTCGCCTGCCGCTCAAGAAGTCCGCAAAGATCGCGATTGACAACGCGCTGCGGATCGACTGGAACAACGTGCTCCCCGCCAAGCGATGCAGCTATGTGCTGGGAAACCCGCCGTTCGTGGGCAAGCAGTTCATGACTGAAGCGCAGGATGCCGATATGGCGGACGTCTGCGGCCACATAAAGGGCGCTGGTCTTCTGGACTTCGTGACCGCGTGGTACGTGATAGCCACCCGCTACTTGAGAGGTACAAAGGCTCGCGCCGCCTTCGTCTCGACCAACTCAATCTGCCAGGGCGAGCAGGCCGCCACGCTCTGGCCCGCGCTCCTGAAGGCGGGGCTCAAGATCGGGTTCGCACATCGCACGTTCCAATGGATGAGTGAAGCGCGTGGCACGGCTCATGTGCATGTGGTAATCGTGGGCTTTGCATTGTCCCCCCCCCCCCCCCCCCCCCCACCCCCCCCCCACCCCCCCCCGGGCGGCCACCGCTGCCCCACACCCGCTGCCCCCACGAGCCCACATCGCACCTCAGAGTGCGGCCGCC
>CAZMCC010000070.1:5779-21178 GCA_964564695.1 uncultured Phycisphaeraceae bacterium
GGGGGGCAGCGGCCACCTCCCTGGCCCCCCCCCCGAAGGGGGGGGTCAAAAACGGGGTTCGCAAACCCACCGTTCAATGGGGGGGGGGAAGGCGGGGGCACGGCCCTTTGGATTTGGTTAATGTGGGGTTTTCCTTTTCCCCCCCCCCCCCCCGAACAGACTTATTACCGATTACGGCGCCGACGGCGAGCACCCCACCACCACGTCCGCTCGCAACATCAGTCCTTATTTGGTTGAAGGGGCCGACATCGTGGTCACGCCGCGCTCCGGCCCGATCTGCGATGTGCCGCCCATCGTGTTCGGAAGCATGCCCAACGAGGCCAAGCCCAGGCGCAAGGACTTGGAGGGCAGAGTCTCACCCGAAGAGTTGGAGCAGCGGCTCAGCGACCAACTCCTGATGACCACCGCCGAGCGCGATGCGCTCTTGCAGGCCGAGCCTTCGGCCAAGCGGTGGATTCGGCGGATCTACGGCTCCGAAGAATTCATCAACGGGATCGAGCGCTGGTGCCTTTGGCTGGTCGGAATTACTCCGGCCGAGCTCCGCGCAATGCCCGAGGTCATGAAACGCGCGGATGTCGTCCGCCGAAACCGGGAGGCGAGCAAGCGAAAGACTACCAGAGCTCTTGCCGGCACTCCGTACCTGTTCGGCGAGCGTCGTCAGCCGACAACTTCGTACTTGCTCATTCCCTCCGTATCTTCGGAGACCCGTCTGTACATTCCGATGGGGTTCATGCCCTCGGAGGCCATTGCGAGCAACCTCGCGCTGGTCATCCCCGCTGCAGCGAACTACCACTTCGGCGTACTTACCAGCGACATGCACATGGCTTGGGTGCGCCAAGTATGCGGGCGGCTCAAGTCGGACTTTCGCTATTCCAACAAACTGGTCTACAACAACTTCCCTTGGCCGCAGAACGTCAGCGACAAGCAGACCGCCGCCGTCGACGTCGCCGCCCGGCACGTCCTCACCGTCCGCGACACCTTCAAGGGTCAGACCCTCGCCGATCTCTACGACCCTCTCGCCATGCCCAAGGCGCTCCGCGACGCCCACAAGGATCTCGACCGTGCCGTCGACAAGTGCTATCGCTCCGCCCCCTTTTCGAGCGAGCGGGCCCGCGTCGAGTACCTCTTTGAGCTCTACCAGAAACTGACCGCTCCCCTGACGGCACCCGCAAAGTCCGCGAAGCGGGCACGAGGGGCATGAAAGCGGACCTCCCGGCCGGGTGTCCCGCCAAAATCTGCCCCCGAGACCGAACCGCCGCGACGGCCATCAGGTCTCTATGAAGCGGGCCCCGTGGGGGGAGGGGTGCGGGGCCGCGGGGAGTCCGGGCGTCATGCGCGAATCGGTGCCACTCACGGTGCTGGAAGGGCTGAGGATTGCTTCGCCGTGTGCGGCGCGGTGGGAGGACATGGCGCCCACCGGGGATGACAAGGCACGGCACTGCGGCGACTGCAATCTGAGCGTGCACAACTTCTCGGCACTGTCGCGGGAGGAGGCCGTGGCGCTGGTCGCTTCGCATATGGATCCCGGCGCCGGGAACTCCGGTCAGCGGCTGTGTGCCACCTGGCGCAAGCGGGCCGACGGCACGATCATCTTCCGCGACTGCCCCGTGGGCCTCGCGAAGGTGCGGGCTCGGATGCGGCGGTGTGTGGCCCGCGTCGCGGCTGTTGTCGGACTCACGTCGCTGTTCACGGCCATGCTCGCACGGGCGAACCGCAACGGGTGGGAGCCGCGGGAGTACGAGTCGTTTGCGGCTGTGGCGAGGTGGGTGGGGGCCGAGCCGCTCGTGGTGAACCAGATGCCGGGGACGCTGCTCGCTCCGGCCGGCCCGAGCCCACAAGAGACCGGTGAGGTGATGCGGGTGCCGATCGATGAACGGGCGGTCGACGAGCCCGAGGTCCGCGGCGGCAACTGAGGACCATCCATGCCCTCCGACATTTCCCTGAGCATTGTGGACAGCATTCGGCTGGCGTCGCCGTGCCCTGTCCGTTGGGAAGACATGACCCCCACGGGCGGCGGCGACACGGTGCGCCACTGCGCGCAGTGCAACCTCAACGTGCACAACCTGACGGGGATGGGGCGCGAGGAGGCGGAGGCGCTGCTGATGGCGCACTTCGCGCCCGGCGGCGCGAAGCAGGGGCAGCGGGTGTGCGCGAACTGGCGACGCCGGGCCGACGGGACAATCATCTTCCGCGACTGCCCGGTGGGGCTCGCTCGCGTGCGGGCGGCGGCGCGGCGGCGGGTTGCGGCGCTGGCGGCGGCGATCGGGGTGACGACGGTGGTGTCGGCGCTGGTGGGGCGTGCCGAGCGGCACGGGTGGGACCCGCGCCAGTACGGCTCGTTTGCGATGGTGTCGCGGTGGATCGGGGCGGAGTCGGCGGCGCAGGCGCTGACGGCGACGCGGAGCCAGACGCTGGGCGGCGACATCGCGATCAGTCCGGCGATGATGCAGCAGCTTCAGAAGCAGCGGGCGGGGACCGGGAAGGCGGGCAATGGACCGGAGGCGAATGACCCATGATTCTCTTCACGCTTGCGGCCGCGATCGCGTATGCCGCGCTGGCGGGGTGGACGCACCTGGGGGGCACGGCCTGGACGGTGCCGCAGCCCGAGTCGGTGTGGGCGTTTGTGTTCGGATTGCCGACGCTGGTGACGTTCGTGGTCGCGGATGCGGTGCGACTGGTGCGTCCGAAGTGGACGCTCGATCACCGGGCGCGGCGCGGGTTGAACGCGGTGGCGGCGGGGCTGATGGCGGGCGTGGTGGGGGCCGCGGCGATGTCGGTGGTGCTGGCGTCGACGGTGACCCTACCGGTGGTGCTCGTGCTGATTGCGTGCCCGGCAGCGAGCACGCTGCTGGCGGTGCTGCCGATGCGGAAGCTGCGCGCGGGGTGGTGCGTGGCGTGTGGGTATGACCTGCGGGCGGCGACGGTGCGCGGGGGCGGGTGCTGCCCGGAGTGTGGGCGGGTGGAGGGGTGAGGGCGGGTGCCCGGGATCGGGCGCTTCGCCAGATCCCGGCGTGGGGTCAACCGGTCGTTGGTTCGCAAGCGAAGCACCACCCCGGGTCTGCCCAGAGCGGCCGACCCGGGGCACCCCCACCCCCCCACCCCCGCTCGTTCAGGACTGAACGAACTTTGTCGTCAGCGTGATCTGCGTGCCGGCGAGGGCCTTGGAGACGGGGCAGCCGGTCTTGGCCTGGTCGGCAAGCTGCTTGAAGGTGGCCTCGTCCATGCCGGGGACGGAGCCTTCGAGCTCGAGTTCGATTTTCGGAATAACGAAGCCACCTCCTTGCTGCTCGAGGTGGACCTTGGCGCTGGTCTGCAGGCTCTTGGCGGTGGCGCCGGCCTTGCCGATGAGGGCGGACAACTGCATGGTGAAGCAGCCGGCGTGGGCGGCGCCGATGAGTTCTTCGGGGTTGGTGCCGGCACCGTCGGCGGTGCGGGCGCGGAAGTCGTAGGGGGCGTCGAGGGTCTTGCTCTGGACGGTGATGTGGCCTTTGCCTTCGGTGAGGTTGCCGGACCAGCGGGCCTGGGCGGTGCGGAATGGCATGGGGGGTCTCCTGTGGGTTGGAACGGTAGTCGCGGGCGGGCGCGAACGGGGAAGGGGATTCGCCGTGGAGAGCGCGGAGGACGCGGAGAGGATTGGGATGCGCGTGAGAATCCCTTCACCCTTGCCGAGCCTGGGAAGTAATCGCTGATGGAATCGGGTCGATTATCGGGATGCAGGATGCGTATCTGATCGAAGGACTCGGATCGGATTCGACCTCGCCCGGGGCGTGCGGCATCCCGCAACTCGCGAGCCCCTCACACCACCGCCGCCCGAATCTTCTCCCACCCGTCCCGCACCGTCTTGTCCGCCGCGGCCTTGATCAATCCCCCCGGCACCGCCGCGATCAGACCGCTCAACTGCGTCACCTGGGCCGTCCAGTGCACCTTCGACCCGGCCCCGTCGGCCTCGACGCGCATCGTCGATTCCACCGTCATCTTCGCCCCGATCGCCTCGGAGAAGATCGTCACCTGCGCCTCGCTCCCCGGGCCGCTCGTGGGGGTCTTCTCCGCGATCGTCATCGTAAACTTCAGCGTCCCGCGGATGAAGCTGAACCCCGGACGCACCACCCCCTTGAGGATGTTCGGGGCCGTCTTCTCCGCTGACACGAGGTCTGGCACCACCGTCTTCATCTTGTCCGGATCGGTGAGGAACGCGAACACGGCGGCCGGGGCCGCGGGCAGGGATTCAACGCCGGAAAACGGTTCAATGGTCGCCATGGCCGGGAGCGTAGGGGTGGCATGTTCAAGCGGCGTGGGGCTTGAGCATGTCCGAACGACCGGCCAAAACATGCTCAAGCGCCGAGCCGCTTGAGCATGCCACCCACCCTCCCATCAATCACGGCTCCGTCACCACCACCGGCGGCGCCGCCACCGTGCCCCCGCCCCTGGACGAGTCCGACGCGGACGGCGCCGGCGGCGTTGGGGGGGCCCGGCGCGACAACGCCTCGACCCGCGAGAGCTGGAACTGCTCGTTCCCCGCCACCCACCGGTCCACCCGGTCGAAGTCCCACACCACCGACACTTCCGCCTGGCATGCCGCCGCCAGCCGGTTCCGCACCGGATCGAACGCGACCTGCACCGCCTCGTTGTGGCGCGTCGGGAACGACGCCATCTCGCGGTGACTCCGCGCGTTCCAGATCTTCACCATCCCGTCGTCGCTGCCGCTCGCCAGCACGCTCGAGTCGTGGCTGAAGTTCAGCGCCGCCACCAGCCGGTCGTGCCCCTTGATGCTCGCCACCCGCGCGTACGTGCAGGCGTCCCACAGCTCGATCGATCCGTCGTACGTCCCGGCCGCGATGAGCGACCCGTCGGGCGAGAACAGCACCGGCCACACGCCCTGCCCGCACTCGAGCATCCCCTTGGGCTCGCGCTTGTTCCAGTCCCACAGCGATGCGCCCCGCGCCGCGCCCGAGAACACCAGCATCGACCCGTCCGGGCTGAACGAGGCCCCCGCCACCCGCTGCGTCACCTTCGTGAGCAGGCCCAGGTGCTTCCCCGTCTTGATATTCCACATGTGCACCGACCCGTTGTAGTGACCCGTCACCACGGTCTCGCCGTCGCGGTGCAGCGCCATCGCGTACACCTCGCTCCCCTTGGCCTCCATCATCTCGCGCTTCAGCTCGCCCGTGGCCCCGTCGAAAACCCGCACACCCCCGTCGTAGCACCCCGCGACGAGTTCGCCGCTCGTCCCCAGCCAGCGCACCTGCCGGGCCCGGTGCACCGGGTTCTTGATCGTCACCACCCGCTCGAGTGTCGCCGCGTCCACGATCTCGATCTGCTTCGGTACGGCCGCGATCGCCAGGCGCGACCCGTTCGGCTCGTAGTCGAGCCCGAAGCACCAGCTCGTGAACCCGTGCACGAGCGTCGCCGCCGCCTGCGGCATCGTGTCCCACAGCTTCACCACCCCGTCACTCGACGCCGAGAGCGCGAACCGGTCATCGACCCACGCGGCCCCCATTACGCTCCCCGCGTGGCGCTCCAGCCGGGTGATCTCGCCCATGTCGCCGCTGCGCCACAGGCGCATCTCGGGCCCGAAATTGCCCAGGATCTGCGAGCCGTCGGGGCTCTCGACGATCGAATTCGTGCTCCCCGCGCCCGGCTCGTTGGTGATCGAGAGCGGCTCGCTCGAGGCGCTCAAGTTGTACGCGAACGCGCGCCGCTCGTGCCCGCCGCAGAACACCCAGTTGGCGTCCTTCGAGAAGCTCATGCACAGCACGCGCTTGGGCGTTCCGCGAACGGTGCGCACCACCGACCCGTCCCGGGCCTTCCACACGCCGAGTGTCGCCGTCCTTTCGTTCAGCTCTCGCGGGCCGCAGGCCACCAGCTCGCCGTCGCGCGTGAACGCCGTCGCCCCGATCGGCCCCACCCCTGCGGGCCACTTGGCGGTGTCCGCCCCGCTCGCCGGGTCGATGAGGTGCAGCACTCCGTCGTTCCCGCCCGCCGCGATCACGTTCTTCACGCTCCACGCCAGCGCCACCGGGTTGCCCCGCCGGGCGGTGCCCACGCGCAGGATAGTCCGCGGCTCGTCTTCGCGTGCCGCGTCGACGATCACCGCGCGCCCGTCGGTCAGCCCGACCGCGAGGTCGCCCCCCGGGCCGAACGCGATCGAGCTCGGCGCGGCACCGAGGCGCAGCGGCTTGCCCAGCGCTTCGCCCGTGAGCGGGTCGAAGAACAGCACCGTCCCCGCGTTCATCGCCACCGCGGCCGCACGCCCGTCCGATCGCACGGCCACGCTCACCGCACCGGACGGCAACTGGAACGAATACACGCACGGCTGGCTCGCGTACAGCTCGCGCATCGCCCACGTGAGCGCCGGCGAGTTCTCCGGTGAGTTGGCCGTCTCCGCCCGCTGGGCCCACAGGATCTGCTCCGCCGTCGGCACGTTCCCCGTCAGCCCGTGCAGCCGCCCCGTGGCCGTGCGCGACGCGCTGAGTTCCTCGCGCAGCCGGGCGGCCGCCGCGTCCGCCGCTTCGCGGGCCGTGCGCTCCGCCGCCCCCAGCTCGGTCGCCTTGCGCTTCGCCTCGCTCTCGCTGGCGGCGATCCTTTTCTGGTCCGCGGCCGTCAGGGCAAAGTGGACCGCGAAGGTCACCGTGCCCACGAGGATCAGCGCCGCCACCGCCACCAGCCCGCGGTAGTGCTTGAGCCGCTTGCGCAGGATGTACATCGCCGAGTCCTGGCGCGCCTGGATCGGCTGGCTCGCGATGCACCGCTCGAGGTCGTCGCGCAGCTCCGCCGCCGACTGGTACCGCCTCGACTTGTTCTTCTCGATCGCCTTGAGCACGATCGTCTGGATGTCGCCGCTGAGCGTCCGGTCGATCGTCGACAACCGCGTCGGCTCGCTCTCGCAGATCGCCCGTGCCGCGTCGGGCACGCTCCGCCCCGCGACGTCGACGGGCAGCTTGCCGGTGAGCAGCTCGTAGGCGATCACCCCCAGCGCGTACACGTCCGAGCGGATGTCGACGTCGCCGTGGTCGCCGCTCACCTGCTCGGGGCTCATGTACGAGAGCGTGCCGATGAGCTGCCCGACGCCGGTGTGCACCGTTGTCAGCCCCGAATCCCCCTCGGTCACGCGGGCCACGCCGAAGTCGAGCACCTTGGGCTGCCCGGCCTGGTCGACGAGGAGGTTCGCCGGCTTGAGGTCGCGGTGGATGATCCCGCGCTGGTGCGCGTGGTGGCACGCGTCGGCGACCTTCGCGATCAGCGACAGCCGCTCGTTCGTGCCCAGCCCGTTCTGGCGCGCGTGCCCCGTCAGCGCCAGCCCGTCCACGCGCTCCATCGCGATGTACGCGACGCGCGCCCCCTCGAGCGTCACCGCCCCCGCCTCGAAGATGTGCGCGATCCCCGGGTGCTGCAGGCGCCCCAGCGCCTCGGCCTCGCGCCGGAACCGGCGCTCGAGCTCGCGCGAGCCGTACCCGCGCCGCATCACCTTGAGCGCCACCGTCCGGCGCGGGCTCGTCTGCTCGGCCGTGTACACCACGCCCATCCCGCCCGCGCCCAGGACGCCGCGGATCGTGTACTCCCCGACCTTCGCCCCCACCGGCAGGCGCGCCTCCTCGTCGCGTGCCAGCGCGTCGCGCAGCCCTGAGGCTCCCAGCCGTGCTTCGTGGATCTTGCTCAGCTCCGCCGGGTCGAGGAACCCCGCATCCTCCTCGCGGTGACAGCTCAGCAGCGTCTTGACCTCGCCCGCGAGGGCCGCGTCCCCGGCGCACTTGGCTTCGATGTAGGCGTTGCGCTTCTCGGCGGGCAACGCCAGCGCTTCGTAAAACACATCGTCGGCTTTGAGAGCCCTTGGGTCTGTCATCGTGGCACGTGTTCGCGTCCGCTCTTTAGTCGTCCCCGAACCCGCCCGAACCACCCCCCCCACCCCCACCGCTGCCTCCAATCGCCTGCTCCACCTCGCGCCGCAGCCGTGCCCGCGCCACCGTCCAGTCGCGCTTCACCGTCGGCTCGCTGATCCCCAGGCACAGCGCCACCTGCTCGACGCTCAGCCCCGCGAAGTACCGCAGCATCACCACGTCGTGCTGACGCTGGTCGTGCTGACGCAGCCGATCGAGCGCCGAGTCGAGCTCGATGAGGTCCGTCCCGCTCGGCTCGGCCGCCAGCGATTCCTCTTCCAGCGCCACCCGATCGCGACCGCCCCCGTGCTTGATGCGGCGCCGGTGCCGCGCCCGCTCAACCAGGATCCGGCGCATCGCCTGAGCGGCCGCCGCGAAGAAGTGCCCGCGGTTCGCCCACTTCACCTCCGCCGCCCCGCCCACCAGCCGCAGATACGCCTCGTGCACCAGCGCCGTCGGCTGCAGCGTCCGTCCCGGTGACTCGCGCCGCATGCTCTGCTCCGCGAGCCGACGCAGCCCCTCGTACACCAGCGGCAGCAGCTCGGCGCTCGCCTTCTGGTCACCGCGCGCGGCCGCATCGATCAGCATCGTGACCTGGTGGGCCCCGGGCAACGGCGTCTGCGCCGACTCCGGGCCATACTCGTTGGCGCCAAGCTCCAGCGGGTCGCTCATCACTCTCGGGCAACCTCCGTATTCCAGTGCCCAGAACGATACCCCATCCGCCCGCCCGGCCCCTTTCACGCCAACTACTTTGGAGCCGAAGCAGGGTCGGTCGTGGGGGTCGGAATCGGGGCCGCCGGCACTGCGGGGAGTGGGGGGAGTGGGGGGGCCGGAGGGGCCGGGGGCGGAGCCTTCATCTTCAACAGCCTGCTCCGGATAACCGCGGGGTCCCGCTCGACCACCATCGCCTTGTCCAGCACCCCCGCCGCCATCAGCCGGTCGATCGCCTCGAGGCTCACCCCGATCTCCCCGTCGGCCGTCGCGTGCAGCCCGTCCGCCGTCAGCAGCACCCGCGACTCCCCGGCCGGATACTCGCGCCCTCCCAGCTTCAGCGCCCGGTTCGCCATCGAGTCCGCCACCACCCCCGTCATCGACAGCACCACCACGTCCTTCCGCCCCTGGGCCCACGCCGCGATCCGCTCGTTCAGCTTCGCCAGCGTCGCTTTCGTCGGCACCTGCGACCGGCTCAGCATCATCCCCACGGCGTGCGACATGTCCGGCAGATCCGTCACCACCATCGGCCCCGGCAGTTGATCCAGCCGCTTCAGCCCCTTCTCGAGCATCACCATCCGCTCCTCGTCGGGCATGCTCCCGTACGAGTGCCAGAACAGGTAGTCGAGCGCGAACACGACCTTCGGCGACTTGAGCTTCGCGAACGCGAGCTGCAACTCCGCCGTGCGGTCCGGCGTCCGGAAGAAGAACGCCGTCGTGCTCGAGGGCAACGGCTCGGCCCGCCCCGTGATCGCCGCGAGGATGTCCGCGATGTCCACGAGCACCGCCCGCTCCGGCGTCCCCGTCGGCCCCGCCGGCGGCGTCACCATCGTGCCGAACCCGTCCGAAACGCTCGCCCCGATCACCACGGCCGCATCCAGCGACGTCAGCGGAGCCGTGCTCACCGAGGCAACCGCGGGCGCCGGCGCACCCGTCTTTGGCGTGTCATCAATTCGGGCGCCCGACGCCGCGAGCGACCAGCCCAGCACGGCCGCGCCGACGATCGCCATCGCCCGTCCGACGCGCCACGCCGCCCGCCGCCCGCGCCCCGCCCCCCCAACCGATGTCCGCCCGCTGTGTCCGTTCATCATGATGCAAGTTTATTGGCGTACCCGGACTCAGGCTGCGGGACCGGCCCGAAGGTTCCTGCCCCCGCGGGTCGCCTTGCTTTCTCGGTCCTCGCCAGCCACGTTACCACACGTCCGCAACCTCCCCGCGTGCGCCGCTGCGGAGCGTAACGACTGGGCGCGGCGTGCGTCCGGGTCGCCGGTTTGAGGGGCTCGCCCTTCTCCCCTGGAGGGCCGAAGTCAGGGGCACGAACTCTCCTTCCCGCCTCCGGAGGCCCTCATGCTGTCGAACGAAGCGTCCGCACGCCTGTGCTCCCACGTCGCCCGCCTCAACAACCGCCTCCCCGCGATCGTCGACGACGCCGTCAACGCCCTCGCGCCGGCGTTCCCGAACGTGCGTGACTGCATCCCCAGCGGCACCCGCCAGCAGCGCTTCGAGGTCCTCACCGGCCTCGCCTACGTCTGCAAGAACATCGCCAACGTCTCGCGTATCGACTCCTGGCTCGAGATGATGGGCGAGGAGGCCCTGTGCCACGGCTTCGACTGCGACGCCGCCCGGGCCGCGACCACGTGGGCCATCGTCGACGCCGTGCGTCGCCACGCCGGCGACGACTGGTCCAGCGAGCTCGATCGCGACTGGCAGACGTTCGCGGCCATGGTCTGCACCGGCCTGGCCCGCGGCGCCCAGCGCCTCGGCTCCATCGGCGCCAACGCCGCGAACCCGACCAACCCGATCCGCATCGCGGCCTGATTTGGCTCAGCCCTGATCCCTGGCCCCTGGCCCCTGATCCCTCCCCCTATCCATAGTGCGAAACCGACCGCACGATCAACCCCTGGCCGTCGAGGAAGAACACCTCGCCGGCCAGGTCCCCGTTCATCCGCCGGTACACGAGCAGTATCGACTCGACTCCGACAGTCACGTGCATCGGATCGAACCGCAGCGTCGGGTTCCGCTCCAGCGCCCGCGCAAAGTACTCCCGCACCGCCGGGATCCCCACGAGCGCCACGTCATCAGAGTTGTTGTACCGCTTGATGAACGGCGACGAGTGCGAGATCGCGGGCGAGTAGCACGCCATGATCCCATCAATGTCGTGCGCGTTCCAAGCCGCGTACCACTTCTCCGCAAACGCACGCGCAGACTCGGGTGTGATCGGCATGACGGGAGCGTACGAGATTTCCCTCCGCAACGTGTGGGGGGCGGAGGGAGACCCGTCTCAGCGGCGTTCAGCCGCTGAGACGAGAGGGAGGGCGTCGCTCCGCCCCCTCTCCCTCGGGGCTCTGGCCGAGGGAGCGGGCAGGGGTGAGGGCTCCCCGTTCTCCTCCCTCCTCCTCCGTCTTCTGCCTCTTCGCATTCCTCCGCGCCCTCTGCGCCTCTGCGGTGATTCTTCATCCTCTCCGCGCCCCCCCGCGGTGATTCTTCCTCCCGCCTCTCTCCGTGCCCTCCGTGTTCTCCGTGGTGGACTGCCTCTCCAAAGAACACGGCTTGGCGATCCCGCCAAGCCGTGCCGTGTCATCCTCAATTCACCCGGCGGACAAAGCTCCGCCGGGGCACCCGCCTCCGAAGTTCACTCCTCCGGCATCGCACAATGCCCCCCGTTCTTCTCGTGGTAATCCTGGTGATAGCCCTCCGCCGCATAGAACGGCCCCGCCGTGCTCACCGGAACCACCTGCGTCACGATTCGCTTGCCCTTGAACCGATCCGTCTTCACCTGCTCGGCGATGAACGCCTCGGCTTCCTTCTGCTGCTCCTCGTCCGTCGTGAAGATCGCCGAGCGGTACTGCGTGCCGTAATCCGGCCCCTGCTGATTGAGCTGGGTCGGGTTGTGGTACTTGAAGAACTTCTCGAGCAGCTCGCGATACGTGACCACCTTCGGGTCGAACGTGATCATCACCGTCTCGGCGTGCTCGGTCGTTCCCGTGCACACCTGCTTGTAGTTCGGGTTCGCCCCCTTGCCGCCCTGATACCCGCTCACGGCGTTCACCACGCCCGACGTCTGCTGAAACCGATCCTCCACGCCCCAGAAGCACCCGCCCGCGAAATACGCCGTCTCCGTCGCGATCGGCGCCATTCCCTCGGGCCACGGGATCGTCCCGTCCGCCCGCGCCTCGATGAAGGTCAGCGCCTCGCTGTTGAGGCAATACCGCAGGTTCGTCGGCGGCGGGCCGTCCTCGAAGACGTGCCCCAGGTGCGCCCCGCTCTTGGCATCGAGAATCTCCACCCGCGCCATCCCGTGACTGACGTCCTTGACATATCGAATGTGCTGCGGATCGAACGGCTGGAAAAAGCTCGGCCACCCGCTCCCCGACTCGAACTTGTCGTCCGACCGGAACAGCGGCAGCCCGCCGACCTTGCTCACGTACACGCCCTTCTTCTTGTTGTCGAGCAGCGTCCCGCAGAACGCCTGCTCCGTCCCCTTGCCCAGCGTGATCCGCCGCTCCTCGGGCGTCAGCTTCTCCGCGAGCTTGGCGACCTCCGCTTCGGAGAACGGCGTGATGTCGAACCCCGAACGCGAATACCGCGGGCCAGCCTTCACTTCAACCGCCTTCCCGTCCGTCGTCGTCGTGGGGGTCACTGAGTTCTCCTGAGTGGGCGCGTGGGCCTCGCCCGAGTTTTCGATGGTCACTCCGCCGCCGAGCCGCTTGATCAGCTCGTCGATCGCATCCGCCTGCGCCCGCGCGAGCGGCCGCTCCTTCGGTTGGGTGGGTGGGGAGCGCGTGATCGGCGGTTCGTTCCGACCGCCGATTCCGCCCGCACGCGCCGCCATCGTGAGCCCCGCCCCGATCGCGGCTCCGATTCCCATCAGACCGACAAACGCCTTCCACCGCATGATCGCGCCTCCCGCGGGGGTCATCCCCACTGTTCTACCGCCCCACAGGTATTCGATGCCGCCGGCCACTCGGACGGCGGGACAATTCGTCGAAAAATCCAACCTTCGTGCGCTTCCCGACACCCAAACAAGGAATTCACCACGGAGGACACGGAGATCACGGAGGAAGGCCGGAGAGGACGCCGGACCTGAGGCTCTGCGAAGGTCCGGGTTAACGCGCGATGCTCATCCCGATCTCCGCCAAGCCGTCACTTCTTCCGAATCCCTCCGCGCCCTCTGCGCCTCTGCGGTGAACTCCCTCCGGCCTTCCTCCGTGTCCTCCGTGCCCTCCGCGGTGAAATGCTTTTCCTCCGACCTTCCCCCACGAACTCTCCGTAAACTCGCCAATGACCGACCACGCCCTCTTCCAATTCGGCTCCATCCTCGCCGCCGAGGGCGCCGGCGCTGCAGCTGGTGGGGCCGCCGGCTCCCACAACCTCTCCCTCCTCACCACCATCGCCGCGGCCTTCGCCGCCGCGTGGATCCTCGGCCTCATCACCGAGCGCCTCGGCCTCTCCCCCATCGTCGGCTACCTCCTCGCCGGCGTCGCCATCGGCGAGCACACCCCCGGCTTCGTCGGCGACTCCCACATCGCCCAGCAGCTCGCCGAGGTCGGCGTGATCCTCCTCATGTTCGGCGTCGGGCTCCACTTCAAGCTCAAGGACCTCGTCGCCGTCAAACGCATCGCCATCCCCGGCGCCATCGGCCAGAGTCTCATCGCCACCCTCGCCACCGTCCTGCTCTTTGTGCTCATGGGCTGGAGCGTCAAGTCCGCCGCCGTCCTGGGCATGGCCACCGCCGTCGCCAGCACCGTCGTGCTGCTGCGCGTGCTGATGGACAAGGACATGCTCAACACGTCGCACGGCCACATCGCCGTGGGCTGGCTCATCGTCGAGGACATCTTCACCGTCCTCGCCCTCGTCTTCGTCCCGCTCATGGGCGCCGACCCCGGTGTCGTCGCGGCCGCGGCCGAGGCGGTGGGGGGCGCGACAGGACAAGCTGCCCCCGCCGCGACCGCCGCCGCCGAGTCCACCTCCTCCGCCCTTGTCACCATCGGCTGGGCCATCGCCAAGCTCGCCGCCCTCGTCGCGATCGTCCTGCTCGCCGGGTCAAAGGTCGTCCCGTGGGTGCTCAACAAGGTTGCCGGCCTCCGCTCACCCGAGCTCTTCACCCTCACCGTCCTCGTCCTCTCGATCACCATCGCCGTCGGCTCCGCCACCATCTTCGGCGCCTCGGTCGCCCTGGGGGCCTTCCTCGCCGGCATGGTCGTGGCGCAATCACCCGTCAGCCATCAGGCCGCCGCCGACGCCCTCCCGATGCGCGACGCCTTCGCGGTGCTCTTCTTCGTCTCCGTCGGCATGCTCGTCGACCCGTCGGTGATCGTCGAGCACCCGCTCCTCGTCGCCGCCGGCCTCGGCGTCGTGCTCCTCGTCAAGCCGCTCACCGCCCTCGTCATCGTCGCCGTGCTCGGCTACCCCGCGCGCACCGCCCTCACCGTCGCGATCGGCCTGGCCCAGATCGGCGAGTTCTCGTTCATCCTCGGCCAGCTCGCCAGCGACCACAAGATCATGCCCGAGCTCGGCGTCCAGATCCTCGTCGTCACCGCGATGATCTCGATCACCATCAACCCGCTGCTCTTCCGCTCGATCGACCGCATCGAGAACGCCGCACGCGCGAGCCCCGCCCTGTGGCGCCTCCTCAACGCCCGCGCCGACGCGCGCGCCGCCGCGATCAACGCCCCCGCCCAGGCCGCAATCGCCGCCGAGGAAAAACCCCTCGCCGTCATCGTCGGCTACGGCCCCGTCGGCCGCCTCGTCGACGCCATGCTCCGCGACGCCGGCTTCCAGACCGCCGTCATCGACATGAACATCGACACCATCCACAGCCTCACCCGCTCGGGCCGCCCCGCCATCTTCGGCGACGGGAGCCGGCGTGAGGTTCTCGAGCAGGCCGGCGTCGCCAAGGCCGTGCACGTCGTGTGCACCCTCTCGCACAGCGGCGGTCGCGTCCCCCTCGTGATGGCCGTGCGCGACATCAACCCCGCCGCCGAGATCACCGTCCGGGCCCGCTACCTCGCCGAACGCGAGCCCCTCGCCAGCGCCGGCGCCACGGCCGTCGTCCTCGAAGAAGGCGAAGCCGGCATCGCCCTCGCCCGCCACGTCATGGAAGGCCGCAAGCTCGACGAGGCCACCATCACCAAAGTCCTCACCGCCGTCCGCCACGTCTGGCGCATGGACGGCGAGCCGCCCGCCGCCACGAAGCCGTGATCCCGACGTCAGCCAGAGAGTTCACCGCTGAGATCGCTGAGCGGAACAGAGTCGAGAGATTGAAAACGAAGTACCCCTGCCTTGAAGGCCCCGGAGGGGACAAGGGCTGTGGCAACGGGCGCGGCGACGATGCTCTGAGCGTCGCAAGCCCGTGGAAAGCGACCCACACACCCTGACTCCCGCTTCACTTCTTCGCCCCCGCCGAGCCTGGGAAGTAATCGCTGATGGGATCGGGTAGATTGTCGGGATGCAGGACGCATATCTGATCGAAGGACTCGGACCGGATTCGACCTCTCCCAAGGCACGCGACTCGGGCCCGGCGCGTGTGCAGCGGCCGGACCGGGCCCAGGTGCGGCTCGAGCCGGTGAGCCTGGAGACCGGCTGCCCGGGGATCACCAGGCCCGCGTCGTCTGGGCCGTGGTCGAGACGCTGGACCTGCGTGCGTACTACGACGCGATCGCGGCACGCGGGAGCGATCCCGGGCGTGCGGCGATCGACCCCGCGGTGCTGGTGGCGCTGTGGCTGTACGCCGCCACCGAAGGGATCGGCAACGGACGCGACCCCCAAGAACTGTTCCAGCGGGCAGCGTCAGGCCGACGCCGGCCTGATCAAG
>CAZMCC010000071.1:0-21068 GCA_964564695.1 uncultured Phycisphaeraceae bacterium
GCGGGCCTCGCGGAGGCTCTCCTCGGGGGGTTTGAACTCGGTGATGTCCTGGTAGACGCCGGGCATCGGGCGGGGGCGGCCGGCATCGTCACGTGTGATGTTGCCGGCGGCGTGCAGCCAGATGACGCGTCCGTCGGCGGGGCGCCTGTACTTGTAGACGGCGTCGTAGCTCTCGAACTTGCCGTCGACCGTTCCCTGGTACCGCTCGGAGGTCTGACGGGCGAGTTCGGGATCGGCCTCGAGCAGCCGGCTGAACCACTCGCCCTGGAGGTGGTAGCGCCCGTCGGGCCGGGGCGCTTCCCCGAGGATGCGGACGGCGCGCTCGGACACCGAGTAGTAGTCGGGGTCGTTGTAGTCGATGTGCCAGTAGCCGCAGTTGGTGAGCTGCATGGCGACATCGGAGAGGTTGTTCGCCTGCTTGACCGCGGCCAGCAGGTCGGCGGTCCGGAGGTTGCGGCGGAGCACATCGAGGCTGAGAGCGACGACGGGGAGGGCTTCGTCGAGCAGGGCCTGCTGGTCGGGGCCGGGCTCGGCGAAGCGGGCGACCTCGATCACGCCGACAGGCGCGTTGTTCACGAGGAGGGGAACGGCGGTGACGTGGGTCGGCGGTGCGGCGCCCAGACCGGAGGCGATGCGCAGGTAGCCCGGCGGAACGCCGGTGATGGAGACGGGGGCGCGGTCGGCGGCGCACTGGCCGGGGAGACCCTCGCCCAGGCGGAACTGCGCGGGGGCGTCGGCATCGGCGAGGCCGAACGAGGCTACTCGCCTGAAAGTTGCGCCCGAGTCGTCGGCGACGTAGAAGGCGGAGACGCCGCCGCCGAGCAGGGGGGTGAGCTCGCTGAGCAGGCGTTTACCGAACTCGGGAATGGTGCTGGCTTGCTGGACGGCGGAGGCGAGCTGCGCGGTGCTGGACTTGATCCAGCGCTTGCGCTCGGCCTCGCCGGCGCCGCGCTTGAGGACGTCGATGGAGCGGGCGAGGGTGCCGATCTCGTCGGTGGACTCGGTGTAGGGGACGGTGGCGTTGAAGTCGCCGGCGGCGACGGTCTCGACGCTGCGCCGGAGGCGGTCGAGGGGGCGGGCGATGCTGCGGGCGACGAGGAAGCCGAGGACGCCGGTGAGGAGGAAGGCCGCGGTGCCGGCGATGATCGCGCGGAGGCGCGAGCGATGGAGGGCGGCGAGCAGGGCGTCGCCTTCGGCGCGGGCGACGCGGAGGTTTTCCTTCATCCAGTCGTCGGCGAGGGTCATGAGCTCGTCGCCGATGGGGGCGTTCTCAGAGGTGAGGCGGGTGGCGGCGAGCGGGCGCTTGCCGGCGTCGACGTCGCGAAGGAGGCTCCGGGCGCTGGTGGCCCAGCGGGTGGAGGTTTCGCGGACGCTGCGGAAGAGGCGGGCGTCCTCGTCGCCGGAGATCAGGGTGTCGGCGTAACGGTTGAAGAGGGACTCGATCTCGGCGCCCTCGGCCTCGAACGCGGAGCGGGCCCGGGCGCACTGGTCCGGGTCCTCGAACTGGATGCAGGTGCGGAGCAGGATGCGCCGACGCCCGAGCACGGAGGAGTACTGCTGAATGGCCGCGAGCGACTCGACCTGGGTCTGGGCGACGCTGCGGGTACGGCGTTCGAGAATGAGGGACTCGCTGTAGCTCGCGACCGCGAGGGCGATCAGGGCGCCGAGCGGCACGACGAGCAGCAGGATGAGTCGGTGGGTGATTTTCATCCGGTATCGCGAACGGGAGAAGCGTAATCCGGCGGCGGTCAGGGAGCGGGGGGGCCGAAGTCGATGGCTTCGAGCGGGGAATCGCTGAGGCGCAGCAGGCCGGCGCGGGGGTGGTCGAGGTCGATGGTGACCCAGAGGGCGACCGCGACGACGATCGCCAGGGGCGCGGTGAGTGGGAGGCGGCGCGAGCCGCCGAGGCCGACGCCGAAGCCGATGACGCCGATGGCCAGCACCGAGCAGGCGATGAGCAGGCCCACGACGAAGAGCGGGAGGTGCTTCAGGCCGGCGCAGACGCGGAGCGAGTGGTAGTCGAAGACCTCGTTGATGGCCGGAACGACGAGCATGGCGAGGTCGGGGCGAGCCTTCACGCCGGCGCGGGTGTGGGACCAGATCCGCTGGTGAAAGCGGGCGATGATGCCGGCGTCGGCGTCCTCGAGCCCGGCGCGGAGGTGCGACGCGGCCCCGGCGCGGTGCGCTGTGTATTCGCCCAGCGTGGTGCGGAGGCCGGTGCGGTCGGGTTCGTCGAAGAGGTCGGCGCGGAGGAAGGCCGTGCCGATCGCGTTCGCCTCCTCGATGATGAGGTCCTGGCGTTCCATGAAGCGGGCGCCCGCGGCGGCGAAGCTGAAGCCCAGGAGCAGGCCGAGCAAACCGAGCAAGGCTCCCTGGATGGCGCCGACCTGGCCGCCGGAGGGAGCGTCGCGGTGGCGGACGGAGCGGAGGCCGAAGCGGAAGCCCAGCTCGAGGGCCAGGAGCATGAAGGCGAGCAGGGAGAGCGCGATGAGGATGTCGTAGTGCATGGTCACTGGGGGGCTGACTTCCAGCGGGCGTGCAGGTCGCGGATGAGGGCGATGGCGTCGTCGGCGGTGTCGACGCAGCGGGGGATGTCGAGGTCGTCGGGGTTGGCGAGCTGGAGGCGCGGGTCGAGGAGGGCGGTGCGGGCCCAGTCGGTGAGGCCGTGCCACATCTTGCCGACGAGGATGAGCGGGACATTGTTGATGTGGCGGACCTGGAGGAGCTGCCAGATCATGAGCATCTCGAGGACGGTGCCGATGCCGCCGGGGACGACGACGAAGGCGTCGGAGGCGATGACGAAGTGCTGGAGGCGGGTGAAGAAGGTCTTGTGCTCGAAGGCCTCGTCGACGAAGGGGTTGACCTCCTGCTCGAAGGGGAGGTCGACGCGGATACCCATGGAGGCACCGCCGCCGCCGGCGCTTGAGGCGCCTTCGTTGGCGGCCTGCATGAGCCCCGGGCCGCCGCCGGTGACGATGTCGCAGCCCATCTGGGTGAAGGCAGCGGCGGCGCGCTTGACCTCGTCGTAGACGTACGTGCCTGGCTTGGCGCGGGCGGAGCCGAAGATGGCGACGCGGTAGCGCTCGCGGCGCGAGGGGCGGAGGCGGCTGAGGTCGTTGACGACCTGCCAGAGGCCGGTGACGGCGGAGCCGAGAATCTGTTTGACGTGCTCCTCGTCGGCGAGGCTGACCAGGCTGGTGGCCGCGTCGCGTGGACGTTCTCCACCGGTGGCGCCGGGCGAGGGGGCTTTCATGGGATGGACAGTCCTCCGAAGAAGTGCGAGGCCCCCGCCGCGCGGGCTTAGTTGCTGACCGGCGTCCAGCCGGTGCTGGGGTCGAAATCGGTGATGGCGGCGGCTGCGGACTCGGTGTCGAGGCCGAGGTCCTTCTGGTAGACGACGCCGTTGCTGCTCACCATGAAGGACATGACGCCCGTACCGTCGTATTCGTCGGGCCACGCGATGGCGGCCCAGCCGGCGGTGAGGCCGCTGGAGGATTCGTAGTTCATTGCACCGCCGGGGGCGCCGGCGCCCTGGCTGGTGAGGAGGCGGTAGCGGTAGCCGTGGTAGGGGACGTGGTTGCCTTTCTCATCGCGGCGCTGGGCGGCGGCGGCAAGGACGGGGCCGATGGGGGAGGGGTCGACGCCGCCGGGGGAGTCCCAGTAGAGGCCGTCGCGGGCGCCGGGGGAGCTGAGGAGGCGAGCGGCGTATTCGCGGGCGCCGTCGGAGTCGCGGTCGATCGCGATGTACTCGTTCTGAGCGGCGGTGAGGGTGAGGAGGGCCTCGATGGTCCAGAGCTCGTTGCGGCCGATGCGCCGGTTCTCGAGCTCGTCGATGCCGGCGTCGGTGTCGAAACGCCACGTGCCGTCCTCGCCGCGCACAAGGGGAACGGCGAAGGGCCAGCGGACCTCGCCGATCAGGAGGGTGGCGTCGTCGTCGCCCTGACGCTCGACCACGGCGGCTTCGCTGAGCGAGCGGCGGAACGATGCGGCGTCGAGCTTGTCCTGGTCATCGTCGCCGGAGCGCAGTTCGGCGGCGTCGGGGCCGAAGATGCGCCGGATCTCGGAGTGGTCGCGTGCGTCGGCGGCCTTGGTGAGGGCGGCGACGGCGGCTTCGGGCGAGTCATAGTGGCGCTGGGAATTGCAGGCGCCCAGCGCGAGGACGCACAGGGCGACGGCGGTCAGGGTGATTCGCATGTGGTTGCGCATGTGAGTTGTTCCGTCGAGGGTGTGATAGAGAACGACCGAGGGATCAGCGACGACCGCCGCCACGCCCGCCGCCGCCGCTCCGTGACCCTCCGCTGCTGCGGGCGGGGGAAGAGCCGCCGCCGTAGCTGCGCTGGGCGCTCTCGCGGCTGGAAGACCCGCGGCTTGAGGAGGCTCGCGTGTCAGAGCCGCCACGGAAGGCGCTATCGGAGCCGGAGGCGGCCGCGGCCCGCTGCTGGGACGGCATCGACGAGGGCGTGCGCGTGGCGCCTCCGGGAGGGGCGGAGACGCGGCTGCTTTGTGCGGTACTCGGCGAGCGGGTGCTTCCGCCGGCTCCGCCGCGTCGGGCGGCGGCCGTGGGCGCGGGAGTGCGGCCGGCGGAACTCGCGGCCGGTGCGCGGGAGCGTGTGCCGGCGCCGGGCCCGGACGAACGGAAATTGCCCGCCTGGCTGGGGCGGCTGGTGGCGAGCGGCTTTGACTTGTTGGGTGACCACGCTCCGCCTTCGCGCCCGGCGCGGTTGCCGTTGCCGATGTTGTTGATGTTGGTGTTGCGGTTGAAGTTGTTGTTGATGTTGACGTCGCCGTGGCCCCAGCTGACCGAGCCGCCGTGCCAGTCGCTGTGCAGACCGGCGACGAGGGCGCCGACGGCGATGCCGGTGCCGAAGCCGATGGCGGCGGCGGCCCACTCGTCGTCGTCATCGTCGACGTAGACGACGGAGGGGGAGTAGGAGGGGACGTACACGATTTCGGGGTCGGACTGGATGATGGTGACGTTGCCGTCCTTCTCCTGGACCACTTGCTGGGGGGTGGTCAGCAGCGCGCCGTTGGCGCTGGCCTTGCGGCGCAGCTCCTGGCAGACGCGCATGACGTCCTGGGCCTGGGTGAGGTAGGCCTGGCCGAGGGCGGTGACCCAGTCGGGATATTCGCCCATCATTTTGGCGACGTCGGGGATGTTGGCGATGGTCTTGACGGGCTGCTCCCAGTCGCGCGAGTCGATCACCTTTTTGTCGCCGCCGGCCTTGACGAAGTTCGCGGCCTGGGCGACCTCGTCGGGGTAGACGGAGGCGGCGAGGACGTTGGCGAGCAGGTCGTCGGGGTAGAGGGCGATGGGGCCGAGGAGCTCCTCGAGTTCGCCGGTGGAGAGCGAGCCCTTGGGCGTCGCGGGTGTCGAGCCGGACAGCTGGGGTGAGGCGGGGGGCGTGGCCGGTTGCGGTTGTTGGACCATCGGGGCGCCCACGGCGAACGACGCTGTGGCGAGGCAGGCGGCGAGCAGCTTCAACAACTTCATGGGAACTCTCCCGTGTGTGGAATGCTTCAGGCGTGGGCGGGTGCGGGGGCCGGGGGATGATCGGCGTGCGGCGCGGCGGGCTTGTGGGGGACGTTGACGCCGAAGAGCTTCTCGGTGACGACCTGGATGACGACATAGAGGACCGGCGTGAAGATCAGGCCGAGGAAGGTGTTGCCGATCATGCCGAAGAAGACGGCGGTGCCGATGGCCTGGCGGCTGGCGGCGCCCGCGCCGGTGGCGATCACGAGCGGGAGCACGCCGAGGATGAAGGCGAACGCCGTCATCAGGATGGGGCGGAGGCGCTGGCGCGAGGCCTCGACCGCGGACTCGACGATCCCCTTGCCCTGCTCGCGGTAGGCCTTGGCGAACTCGACGATGAGGATGGCGTTCTTGGCGCCCAGGCCCACGAGGAGCACGAGGCCGACCTGGGTGTAGATGTTGTTGTCCATGCCGCGGAGCATGAGGCCGCCCATGGCGCCGAGAACCGCCAATGGGATGGACAAGATGACCGAGAGCGGGATAGTCCAGCTCTCGTAGAGGGCGGCGAGGATGAGGTAGACGACGAGCAGGGCCATCGCAAACACGACGATGGCCTGGCTGCCGACGAGCTTTTCCTGGTACGAGAGCGCGGTCCACTCGTAGCTGGTGCCGGGCGGGAGCTTGTCGGCGGCGAGCGTCTCGACCACGCGCAGCGATTCGCCCGATGAGATGCCCGGGGCGGGCTGACCCTGGACGACCGCGGCGGGGAAGATGTTGTAGCGGACGACGCGGTCGGCGCCCATGGTCTCGCGGACCTTGACAAGCGAACCGAGGGGGACCATGCCGCCGTCGGGCTTGCGGACGTCGAGGTAGCGGATGTCATCGGGAGAGGAGCGGAACTTGCTGTCGGCGGAGACGTTGACCTGCCAGGTGCGCCCGAAGAGGTTGAAGTCGTTGACGTAGGCGGAGGCGAGGAAGCCGGACATCGTGCTGAAGACGTCCTGCAGCGGGATGCCGAGCTTCTTGACCTTCTCACGGTCCACGTCGGCGAAGAGCTGGGGCACGGCGGGCCGGAAGGCGCTGTTGACGCCGGTGAGCTGGGAGCTGGCGTTGCCCTCGGCGACCATGTCGCGGATGACCTCGCCGATGGCGTCGCGCCCGATGCCGGAGCGGTCCTGGATGCGCAGGTCGAAGCCCGAGGCGCTGCCGACGCCGTCAACGGCGGGGAGCGAGAACACGATGCAGAGCCCGTCGGGGATCTGGGCGGTCTTCTCGCGGAGCTCGCGCATGATGGTGGCGAGGTCTCGGCCGTGGGGGAGGCGCTCTTCCCAGTCCTCGAGGCCGATGAAGAACATGGCGTAGTTCGAGCCGTTGTTGTTGATCATCGAGAAGCCGGGAAGGGACGTGTAGTTCCGGACGCCCTCGGTCTCGCTGAGAATCTTTTCGACCTTCTGCACGGCGGCGAGCGTGCGTTCCTGGCTGGAGGCGTCGGGCATCCAGACGTCGATCATGACCATGCCGCGGTCTTCGAGGGGGACGAACCCGGTAGGGACCTGGGTGAAGGTCCAAGCGGTGGCGAGGAAGCCGGCGACGAACGCGGCGAGAGTAAAGACGACGACTGCGGGGTGGACGAGGAACTTGACAAACGCGGCGTAGGCGTTGGCGAGGGCGTCGAAGCCCGCGTTGAACCAGCGGACGAGGATGAACGGCTTGTGCCCTTCCTTGTGCGGCTTGAGGATGAGGCCGCAGAGGGCGGGGGTGAGGGTGATCGCGCACACGCCGCTGAGGAAGGTGGACGCGGCGATGGTGAGGGCGAACTGGCGGAAGAGCTGGCCGCTGATGCCGGGGAGGAAGGCGGTGGGGACGAAGACAGCCATGAGGACGACGGTGATGCTGATGACGGGGGCGAGCACCTCCTTCATCGCCTTGACGGTCGCTTCCTTTGGCGGGAGGTGGTCGCGCTTCATCACGGCCTCGACGTTCTCGACGACGACGATGGCGTCGTCGACGACGATGCCGATGGCGAGGACGAGGCCGAAGAGCACGGGCATGTTGACGCTGAAGCCCATGAGCTTGGCGAAGAAGAACGTGCCGATGATGGAGACGGGGATCGCCAGCATCGGGATGAGCGAGAGTCGCAGGCTCCCCAGGAAGATGATGACCACCAGGAGCACGAGCACGAGGGCTTCGATGAAGGTGTGGATCACGCCGTCGATGGCTGAGAGCACGAAGTTTGAGGTGTCGTAGACGGTCGCGAACTCGAGGCCGACGGGGAGCGACGCGGTCTTGGTGTCGAGCAGCTTGCGCACGTCCTCGGCGACCTGCACGGCGTTGCCGCCGGGGGCCTGGTAGACGACCATCGCGGCGGCGGGGACGCCCTTGTAGCGGGCGAGCAGGTCGTAGGACTTGCCGCCGAGCTCGACGCGGGCGACGTCCTTGACGCGCAGGATGCGGTTGCCGTCGGCACGGATGATGATGTTCTCGAACTGCTCGACGTTGTTGAGTCGGCCGAGGGTGGAGACGTTGTACTGGAACGCCTGTCCGGTGGGCGCGGGCGGTTGGCCGATGGCGCCCGCCGCGACCTGGACGTTCTGCTCCTTGAGCGCGTTGATGACGTCCATCGTGGTCAGGCCGCGGGACTTGAGGCGTTCGGGGTCGAGCCAGAGGCGGATGCCGTAGTCCTTGGCGGGGAAGATCTTGGCGTCGCCGACGCCGGTGATGCGCTTGAGCTCGTCGAAGACGTTGATGGTGAGGTAGTTGGCGATGAAGAGGTCGTCGTACTTTTTGGCGGAGGCCTCGTCCTTGGGGGCGAGGCTGAAGACCGTGATGACGTTGGAGCTGACCCGGTCGGTGGTGACGCCCTGACGCTTCACGTCGTCGGGGAGCTTGGGCATCGCGATGTTGACGCGGTTCTGGACGAGGACCGAGGCGATGTCGATGTTCGTGCCGAGCTCGAAGGTGACCTTGAGCGTGTAGGAGCCGTCGCTTGACGACGTGGACTCCATGTAGATCATGCCCGGGACGCCGTTGACCTGCTGCTCGATCGGGCTGGCGACGGTGTCGGACACGACCTGGGCGCTGGCGCCGGGGTAGGTGGTGGTGACCTGGACGACGGGGGGCGTGATGTCGGGGTACTGGGCGACCGGGAGGGTCGGATAGGCGATGACCCCCATGATCAGGATGAGGATCGACAGCACCATCGCGACGATCGGGCGCCGGACTGGGAATTCCGCGAGCATGGCGTAGGGAACTCCTAGCGGGGTTTAGCGGCGGGATCGGACGCGGGAGCGGGGGGGGCGGGAGGTGGGGCGTCCTTCGCCGTGACTTTCGACCCCGGACGGACCTTGAGCACGCCGAGCGTGATGACGCGGTCGGTGGGGGTGAGCCCGTCTTCGACGACGCGCAGCGAGCCCTCGAGCGTTCCGATCTTCACTCGGCGTGCTTCCACTTCGCCGCTGTCGCTGACGACCAGGGCGAAGCGGCCCTGCTGGTCGCTCAGGAGCGCGGCCTCGGGGACGAGCAGGCATTTGCGGGTGGACATCGGGAAGCGGATGCGGGCGAAGTAGCCGGGAATCAGGTTCTCATCGGCGTTCTCGTACAACGTGCGGACGCGGAGCGTGCCGGTCTGATTGTCGATCTGCGGGGCGACGTAGTTGACGCGCCCGGCGACGGAGAACTCCCCGTTGTCGGAGAGCGCCAGTTCGGCCGGGCGCCACTCGCCGGGCGCGACCTGGCCCGGCTCGGCGCCGCCTTCACCACCCGCGGCGGCGCGGGCACGCCGGACCTTGAGGACGTCGGACTCGCTCACGTCGACCGACACGAAGGCGGGCGTGCTTTTGACGATGGTGGCCAGGAGCGTGGTCTCGGCGCGTCCGACGAGGTTGCCCATGTCGACTTCGTTCTTGGTGATCCGGCCGTCGATCGGGGCGACGATGGTGCAGTACTCGAGGTTCAGCTTGGCGTCGACGAGCGAGGCCTTGGCCTTGGCGATGTCGGCCTCGACGACGTCGCGCTTGGCCGCCTTGATGATCGCGTCGATGCGCGGGCCGGCGTTCTGGTCGGCGAGCTCCTGGGCGAGCTTCGCGTCGTTCTGGGCGCCCAGGAAGGCGGCCTCGTTCGCACGCACCGTCGCCTCGGCCTGCGCGACCGCGGCCTCGTACTGGCGCTTGTCGATCTCGAACAGCACGTCGCCGGCCTTGACCGCCTGGCCGGGCTTGAAGTTGATCTTCTCGAGGAAGCCGGCAACACGGGCCCGCAGCTCGACGGTCTGCGAGGCCTCGACGGTGCCGGTGTAGGTGATGTACTCGATGACGTCGCGCTCGACGGGCCGGGCGACGATGACCTCGGGCGGCGGCGGGGGGGCTGCCTGGGCCTTGGCGTCTTGCTTCTCGCAGCCGCACAGGGCCGCGCCGGTGAGGGCGACGCCCAGCGCCAAGGTGGCGAGCCCGCTCGCGCGGGTGAATCGTTCGATGGCGCTCACTGGTTCGCTCCCTCTGGCTCGGGTTCGGGGGCGGGGGCCACCGGACGCTCGAATCCGAGGTCCTTGCCCTTGTCCCAATCGCTGTTCAAGACGTCGCCCCAGTCGGTGCGGTCGCGCATGCGCTTGGCGGTGTCGTGGTCGATGAATTCGCTGCCCACGCTGGGCTCCCAGCCGCCGCCCAGGGCGCGGTAGGTGCGGACAGCCCCCAGCGCGATGGACGCGCGGGCGGCGGTGAGGCTGTCCTGCTGCTCGACGAGGTCGGTCTGCGCGATGTTCACGCGGATGAAGTCGACGGCGCCGGCGCGGTACTGGATCAGCGAGAGCTCGCTGCTGCGCTTCGACGCGCTCACGGCCTCGGTGAGATACCCCGTGCGCTCGCGGGCCTTGAGGAATTCCGAGAGCCCGGACTCGACGTCGGCCGCCGCACGCAGCACCGATTCCTGGTACGCGGCCACGGCCTGCTCGTACTGGGCGTCCTGCACGCGGATGTTGCTCTCGATGCGCCCGTAGTTGAGCACGGGCCAGTTGACCTGCAGGCCGATGAAGCCGGCGAAGGAGTTGGCGTCGAAGACGTTGTTGAGGTTCGGGCCGCGGACGCTCTCGAAGTTGCTGCTGACAAATCCGGTGGAGCCGGTGATCGAGATCTGCGGGTAGAGGTCGGCGGTGGCTTCGCCGATGCGGGCGCTCTGGGCCGCGGCGATCCGCTCGGCGGCCCGCACGTCGGGGCGGCGGCGCAGCAGTTCGGCGGGGACGCCCAGGGCAATCTCCGGCGGGGCTTGGGGGACCGTGAGCCCCCGCCCGTCGATGGAATGCAGCTCCCACTCCAGCTCGGACGGGGCCTGGCCCAGGAGCACGCCGAGGGCGAGCTTGGTCTGGCGCAGGGCGTTCTCAAGGTCGGGGATGAGGGCCTGGGTGTTGGCGAGGGTGGAGCGGGCGGTGGCGACGTCGAGTTCGGAGACGGCGCCCGCCTTGAGGCGGGTCTGCGTGAGCTTGAGCGTGTCGGACTGCAGCGCGACGTTCTCGCGGGCGTAGACGAGGCGCTCTTCGAGCGAGCGGAGCAGGATGTAGTTCGTCGCGACGTCGGCCGCGAGGCTCACGAGCACCGCGTCGTAGTCCGCGACGGTGGCGAGGAGCTGGGCGTCGGAGGCCTCGATGCCGCGACGGAACTTGCCCCAGAAGTCAAGCTCCCACGCGGCCTGGAGGCCGACTCGGTCGGTCGCGAAGGAGCGGTCGGTGGTCGCACTCGGGTCGTTGACGCTGACGCGGTTGTTGTCGATCCCCCCGAAGGCTTCCTGGATCTGCGGGAAGAACTGGCCGACGGCGATCCCGCGGGCGGCGCGGGCCTCGAGGACGCGCAGGCCGGCCTGACGCAGCGTGAGGTTCTGCCCCATGGCGCTGCGAACCAGGGAGGTGAGGACGGGGTCGTTGAAGGTCGTCCACCAGTCGGCGACGACGGCGTTGTGTTCGGCGGCCGCTCCCGACCACTCCGCATTGAGCGTCGCGTCGGGGGTCTGGTACTCGGGTCCGACCTTGCAGCCGGTGAGCGCGAGGGCGGCCGCGGCGCCCGCGGCGGCCCACCAGACGCCACGAATTTCGCCACTCTCGCGACAAGGCCGCGGATCCGGCGTTCGAGCGTATGAACCGACCGGCATGACTGTTCCGCCCCTTTCTTCCGGGCGAACAAACGGGCCCAAGTACCGCATGCTACCCAAGTTGCATGCAGGATGCAAAGCACTTCATCCCATCCAAAGTGCTTCTTTCATCGAAGTCCGCTAGCCGCATCAGCCCGATTTGACCGGAATACTGCTTTGTGCAGCGTCAACGGCGTCGGCCACGGACGTGAACCGGTCGATTTCGCCCACGACATGATTCAGACCTTCGCGACGCAGCCGGTCGCGCACGGTCGAGCGGGCCTCGACAACGTGCAATCGGACGCCCATGTCCGAGAGATTGCCGGCGAGCTCGCGGAGCATCGCGGCTCCCGCCATGTCCACGTACGGCGACGCCGAGAGGTCGCACACGGCGGCGGTTGCGGCGCCCGCCAGCGAGCGGACGCGGGCCACCACGGCGTCGTGCACGTGGTCGGCGTTGAAATACACGAGGCTGCCCTCGGGTCGGAAGATGACCACACCGGGGACGGCCTCGTTGTCGGTGTGGCGATCGAGGTCGGAGAAGCGCCGGCTCCCCGGGATGCGCCCCAGGAACGCGACATGCAGACCGGCCGCGCGCCGGATGAGCAGGACCATCGAGATGACGGCCCCGATGAGCACGCCGCGGAGCAGGCCGCTGACGAGCACGCCACAGAGCGCGATCGCCGCGATCCCGAACTCGCCTCGGTCGGCACGCCAGAGGTGCTTGAGGGCCGAGACGTTGATGAGGCTCGCGACGGCCATGAGCACGACGGCCGCGAGCACGGGCTGCGGGAGGTCGCGGAGCATGCCGGAAAGGAACAGGGCGACGACGAGCATCAGCACGCCGGCGACCAGGCCCGAGGCGGGCGTGCGGGCGCCCGCGCTTTTGTTGACGAGCGATTGCGACATGCCCCCGCTGACGGGGAATCCATGCCCGAGGCCCGCGGCGAGGTTCGCCCCGGCGAGGGCGAGGAACTCGCGGTTGGCGTCGAGGCGGCGCTTGTGCGCGATGGCGAACATGCGCCCGATGGCGGTGGTCTCGACCGCACTGAGCAGGAAACACGCCATCGCGAGCGGAAGCACGGTATTCAGGTCCGCGAGCGTGACGGCGGGGAGGCCGACGGGCGGGAAACCCTGGGGCACGTCGCCGAGCATCTTCACGCCGCGGGCGCCGAGGTTGGCCCAGTGGGCGACCATGATGCCGGCAATGACGACGAAGAGGGCCACGGGGAGTCGTTTGAAGAAGATCTTGCCGACGATGAGGATGCCCAGGGCAGCGCCGCCGATCGCGACCGACGCGCCATTGGTCTCGTGCAGGTGGGTAAAGAGGTAATGGAAGCAGTGCAGGCAGGAGCCGTGGGGCGAGCTCATGCCCAGGAGCTTGGGGATCTGGGTGCTCGCAAGGGTGAGGGCGACGCCGACCTTGAAACCGACGAGCACGGTCTCGGAGACGAACGAGACGAGCGAGCCGGCGCGGACGAACCAGGCGGCCAGGGCCATCGCGCCGACGAGCAGGGCCGTGAGGCTGGCGAGGGCGCCGAACCGCGAGACGTCGCCGCCGGCAAGCTCACCGAGAGAGGTGCCCACGAGCAGCGAGATGGCCGAGGTGACGGTGACGACCGTGTGGCGCGAACTGCACAGTGCCCAGAACACCAGGCCGGCGAAGATGCAGGAGTAGAGCCCGGCCTCGGGGGGCAGGCGGGCGAGCGACGCGTCGCCGATGGCCGCGGGAAGTGCGTACGCCGCGAGCGTGAGCCCGGCGACGGCGTCGGCGCGGAGGGTGGGCCCGTTGTATCCGCGTGTCCACTCGAGCAGCGGCGTGCGTTCGCGACGCGTGGCGGAAACCGCGGCCGGCGCAGGGGGGGGGGGCGGGGGCGGGGGCGGGGGGGGCAGCGCGGGCCTCTGGTCCTAGAAGACCTCTTTGACGAAGCGGCTTCCCGCGAGCGAGGCCTGGTCGTCGTAGGCGCCCTTGTTCGAGCGCTTGGGGAGCTTCACCTTGTCCCGCTTGACCTTCTTGTGCGGGATCGAGTCGAGGAGGTGCCGGATGATGTTCAGGCGGGCTCGCTTCTTGTCGTCGGAGCGGACGAGGTTCCACGGGGCGTGGGCGGTGTCGGTGGCCTCGAGCATCATGTCGCGGGCCCGCGAGTACTCGAACCACTTGGTCCGCGAGGGCAGGTCCATCGGGCTGAGCTTCCATTGGCGCACGGGATCGGTGATGCGAGCCTCGAAGCGGCGCTTCTGCTCGTCGTCGCTGACCTCGAGCCAGTACTTGAGCAGGATGACGCCGCCGTCGACCATGTAGTTCTCGATGGCCGGGCACAGCTCGAGGAACCGCTTGTGCTGCTTGGGGGTGCAGAAGCCCATGACGTATTCGACGCCGGCGCGGTTGTACCAGGAGCGGTCGAAGATCACGATCTCGCCGGCGGCCGGGAAGTGCTGCATGTACCGCTGGATGTACATCTGCGACTTCTCGCGGTCGGAGGGGGCCGGCAGGGCCACCAGCCGGAACACCCGCGGGCTGACGCGCTCGGTGATGGCCTTGATCGTCCCGCCCTTGCCCGCGCCGTCACGCCCCTCGAAGATGACGATGACCCGCAGGCCTTCCTGCTTGACCCACTCCTGGAGGGCGCACAGCTCGGCCTGCAGCTTGCGGAGCTGCCTTTCGTAGTCCTTGCGCTTCATCGGTTCGCGCTGGTCGTTCGATTTCTTGCCCATGGGATTGGTGCCTTGTAGAAGCGGCGGGGGGTGCTCGTTGGCGAGAGCGCAGGCCTGCCGCTTCCCCACCATATATAAGGGGGAATTCACAAGCAAGAACCGTTCTGAGAATTGGGGTGGGGGGTGGGGGGTGGGGCGGGCCGAGCGCGAGCCTCAGGTCCTGGGCGTGTACGCGTACTTCGGCGACCACGGCCCCGCGCCCGTGGGGAGCAGGTCGAAGAGGTGCCACGCGGAGCAGAAGAGGTCGCCGGGGCCGAAGGTCGCCACGCCGGTGCGCACGATCGTGCCGTCGCTTCGCCGGTGGAAGCCGGAGGCGCCGGGGTGAAAGCTCCCGGCCGGGTCTTCAAAGCCGAGGTCCGCGGCGAAGGTCGAGCCGGCGCACGAAAGCGTCCGGAACGTCCACTGTCGCGAGGCGGCGAACTCGCGCATCACCGGCGGCTCATCGGGCGAGATGACGACGAAGGCGACGCGGTTGGCCAGGTGCTGGGCGAGCCCGTTGAACCCGTCGGCCCAGAGCGTGCAGTACACGCACCGACGTCCCATGTTGTGGATGACGAGCAGCTCGCTGCCGGTTCCGAACAGCGACGAGAACTTGACCGGAGAGGCGTCGGCCTCGGCGAGCGTCCAGTCCTTGACGGGCTCGGGCTCCCGCTTGCGCTTCAGGTCGACGAGCTCTCGGCGAAGGCGGGCGATCTCGGCCTCGACTCGCTGGATGTCAGATGTCGGGCTGCTCGCGGCCATGGCGAAAGCCTCCACTACGCACGTAGTTTTTCCCCCGCACCGGCCCAAAAGTTGCAACACACCACTCGCAATCTTTGGCGAGCATACAAGAATTCATACTTCGCCACCAGATCAAACCATCGAGAATTCAAACGAAATGCTCAGCAAGTCGCTCATCGGCATGATCCACCTCGCGGCCCTTCCCGGCACCCCCAAAGCGGGTGCGATCGGCGGGGCCGACGACGCCCGGCACCTGATCGATCAAATCGCCCAGGCCGCGGCTGACGAGGCGAAGACGCTGGTCGACGCCGGGTTCGACGGCGCGCTGATCGAGAACATGCACGACGTGCCGTACGTGCAGGCCCCGCACGATCCGGTCGTCACGGCGGCGATGACGGCGGCAGGATTGGCCGTGCGGGCGGCGGCGCCCAAGCTGATGCTGGGCGTGCAGGTGCTGTCGATCGGGTGGCGCGAGGCGATGGCGGTGGCGCTGGCGATCGGCGCGGACTTCATCCGGGTGGAGAACTTTGTGTTCGCGCACGTGGCGGACGAGGGGCTGCTGACGGAGGCGGTTTCGGGGCCGCTGCTGCGCTACCGGCGGACGATCGGGGCGGGCCACATCCGTGTGTACGCGGACATCAAAAAGAAGCACGCGTCTCACGCGATCACGGGGGACCAGTCGATCGAGCTGGCGGCCCAGGGGGCAGAGCTGTTCCTGGCCGACGGGCTGATCCTGTCGGGGGTGCACACGGGGAGCCCGGCGAGCGTGTCGGAGCTCAAGGCGGTGTCGGGGGTCACGGACCTGCCGCTGCTCATCGGCTCGGGCGTGACGCCCGAGCAGGTCGGGCCGCTCTTCGAGCACGCCGATGCGCTGATCGTGGGGACGTGGATCAAGCGCGGCGGGGTGTGGTCGAACCCGGTGGACGCGGGGCGGGCGGCGAACCTGGTGGCGGCGCGGCGCGAGGCGGGGCACGGGGGGTAGGGCTTGCCTGCTTTGAAAGCGGCATCGATTCTGGTCTGACGAGAAGGACACATGCTCAAGCCCAGAGCGGCTTGAGCATGCCACGCTCCATGCGCAATTGTCTCCACCCCGACCGGGTGGCGAAGGGCATGCGAACGGGGAGTGAATTTCAGCACATCCTCAGCTTGTTTTCACGAAGGCGCGGTACACATGTTGACCCCCGCCTGCGCCTTGAGTACACCAATGACGGTAAGCGACAGACCGGGACTCCCACACCAAGGGGCTGACCATGGTCGTTCAGCGCACGCCGGACAACATTGAATTCCGCCTATACCTCCCGCACGCGAATGTGGTTGAGGTCGTCGGCGACTTCACGCGCTGGCAGGAGTCGGCGGTGGCGATGGAGCGCGTCGAGGACGGATGGTGGTCCGCCCGCGTGCGCGTCCCGAAGGGCGAGCACCGATTCAGCTACCTGGTTGACGGCCGATACTGGATGCCCGATTACGCGGCCAACGGCATCGAGCACAACCAGGACGGGCAATGGGTAAGCCGGCTTGACGTCGAGGCGGCGGAGGACGCCTCGACGTCGCCGCGCGAAGTCCGGGCGCCCGCCGCGGCGGTGCCGACTCCGGGACGCTCGGCCGAGCCCGTGGTCCGCGCGATGTCGCAGGCTCTCGGGGCGTGGCTGGGATCGGGCGCCGGTGCGGCGGCCCGATCGGCGTAACCCCCGCTGACTACCGGGGCTCGCACGATTGCCTCGAATTGGGTACGCTCATCGCATGATGACCCCTGCGATGCTGGCGTTGGTTGGCTCGACCATGTTTGGACTTGGCCCGGACAGTTCGTCCCTTGACGGCGTCCGGGGCTTTCGTGACTACAGCGGCGCGGACGCCGCCTCGCTGTGGCGCGGGTACAAGCAGCCCGAGTTCCCCAAGGAAGGCTGGACGGTGGCGGGCGGCTCGCTCAACCACGCGGCCGGGGGCGGCGGGGGCGACATCATCACCCGCGAGCAGTTCGCCGACTTCGACATGCTCTTCGAGTTCCGCACGGCTCCCAAGGGCAACTCGGGGGTCATGTACCGCGTCGCCGAGACGCTCGACTCGACCTGGAACACCGGGCCGGAGTACCAGGTGCTCGACGATGCTGCGCACGGCCTCAAGCCCAACGACCCGCACGCCGCGGGCGGGATGTATGAGCTGTTCGCGCCGCCGTCGGACAAGACGCTCAAGCCCGCCGGCGAGTGGAATTCG
Source organism: uncultured Phycisphaeraceae bacterium (assembly GCA_964564695.1). Classification (GTDB taxonomy): domain Bacteria; phylum Planctomycetota; class Phycisphaerae; order Phycisphaerales; family UBA1924; genus CAZMCC01. The sequence continues at coordinate 17,228 of CAZMCC010000071.1, forward strand.
GGGCGGATCGTCATGCGCAACGGCACGGTGCAGCACTGGCTCAACGGCAAGAAAGTCGTCGAGGCCCGGCTGTTCGATGACCAGACCGGGCAGCCGACCGCGAAGTGGAAGGAGCTCATCGCGGGCACGAAGTTCAAGCCGTACGAGGGCTTCGGCACGCTGCCCAAGGGGCACCTGGCCCTGCAGGACCACGGCGACGAGGTCGCGTACCGGGGCGTCAAGATCCGCGACCTGAGCGCCCCGATGAAGGGCGAGAAGGCGATCTACAACGGCAAGGACCTCACCGGCTGGACCGCCTTTGTGCCCGACCTCGCCAAGGACAACAAGAACCAGGCGAGCGTGTGGAAGGTCGAGGACGGCGTGCTCATCTGCACCGGCACCCCGGTCGGCTACATCCGCACGACGGAGAAGTACACGAACTACATCCTCCGCCTGGAGTGGCGGTTCAACCCCGTCACCAAGCAGGAGGGGAACTCGGGCGTGCTGCTGCGGATGAACGGCGAGGACAAGGTGTGGCCCAAGAGCGTCGAGGCCCAGCTGCACTCGGGCAACGCCGGCGACTTCTGGAACATCGGCGAGTTCAAGATGGTCACCGACCCGGCCCGCACGAGCGGACGCAACACGAAGAAGACCCACGGGGCCGAGCGCCCGGTGGGCGAGTGGAACGAATACGAGATCATCGTCAACCACGGCGACGTGATCCTCTTCGTCAACGGCGAGGAACTGAACCGGGCGACCGGTGTCGACGAGGTCGCCGGGCACATCTGCCTGCAGAGCGAAGGCGCCGAGATCCATTTCCGCAATATCCGGTTGACTCCCCTCCAGTGATCGCGTGGGGGAGGGGAGCGGGGGGGTGGGGGGTGGGGTGATTCCGCCGGAGCGACCTCTTGAAGTATCTCGTCGAGTTCATCGGCACGTTCTTCCTCGTGTTCACCATCGGCATGACCATCGTGGATCCCGGCGGCGCCGGCACGATGGCCCCGGTCGCGATCGGCGCGGTGCTCGCCTGCATGGTCTACGCGGGCGGGCATGTGTCGGGGGCGCACTACAACCCGGCCGTTACGCTCGCGGTGGCTATTCGGGGCAAGTGCACGCCGAAGGACGCGGTCATCTACGTCATCGCTCAGGTGCTCGCGGCGGTGGTCGCGGCGATGGTCGTGCTGTGGTTCAAGGGCGAGGCGGCGAACATCGTGCCACGGGACATCAAGATCGCCCCGGCGCTCGTGGGCGAGGCCCTGTTCACGTTCGCGCTCGCGTACGTCATTCTGAACGTCGCGACGGCCAAGGGGACGAGCGGGAATCAGTACTTCGGGATCGCGATCGCGCTGACGGTGGTCGCGGGGGCATATGCCGTGGTGCCGGTGGGGGGCGGGGCGCTGAACCCGGCCGTCACCATCGCGGCCCTCGTGATGGGGCTGAACAAGGCCTCAGACTGCTGGGTGCACTTCGCCGGCCAGGGGCTCGGCGCGGTGGGGGCGGCGCTGGTGTTCAAGGCGATCAATCGGGATTGATCAGAGCCTCCCGCGCGAGCGGGAGGTGTTGGACATCCGGTCGCACAGGACCTCCCGCTCGCGCGGGAGGCTCGGTTACATCCGATCCAGCCCGACCTTCGCCGCCGCCACGATGAGCTTGCGGACCGGTTCGCTCTTGGCCGCCGCGACATCGCGCAGTTTGACGTGGCGCATCACCCCGCCTGTGCCCTCGAGGAGCTTGCTGGGATCGGGGATAAGCGTGCCCGGGAGGGCGAGGTTGACGCTCGCCTTGGTGGCCATCAGGGCCGCGAACGCCCGGTCGTTGTGGTAGTAGCAGGCGTTGCCCCACTTCACGATGCTCGTGGCCCCGGGCACGGCCGCGCGGATGGCCCGGTCGACCGCCCGGGCGATCGAGCGGTGCGGCTCGGGCATGCGGTCGATGGCGACCTTGCCGGGCTGCTTGAAGTCGGCGCGGGCCGAGCCCGGGGGGCCGCCCCCGCGGGCCGCGGGGGTGAGCTTGGCGGCCCGGGGCAAGGCCTTGGAGGCGGCCTTGCGGGTCGACTTCTTTGCTGCCTTCCGGACGGGCTTTCGGACGGACGTGCGCTTGGCCGCTTTCTTCGCCATGGTGGGCCGAGCCTACCGCGCCGGCTGCCACCGTGCCAGCCTCCGCCGGTACCTCTCGGCATGATTCACCGCGTGTCCCACAACGCCCACCCCGAGCCCGGCGCCGGTGCCCCGGGCACGCGGGCCGCCGACCCGTTCAAGGCCCGCCTCGCGGCCCTCGACAGCGTCTTCGGTCGCCACTCAAGCGTCTACCGCGAGCACGAGGTGTTCCGCGACTCCGGGCCGGTGGCGTTCGCCGAGTTCCCGCAGTATCTGCCCAAGGCGGTGGTCTACTGCACGTGCGAGCTGACGGGGCGTGACGAGCAGGGGCGGCCGTCGGGGCAGCTCGAGTACCAGAGCGAGACCCGCAGCGGGCAGTTCGAGATCCTGGTCGCGCTGCCGATCACGAGCAAGCTGCTGCCGCACCGGCATCAGGCGGGGATCACCGACCACGGGATCGTGGGGCACATCCTCCGCGACCTGGCGATCCTGTGCACGTCTGAGGAGTTCGTGAGCGGGGCGGTGGTGCCGATCACCGAGCCGAGCGTCACGCCGATCGAGGCGGCGCTGCTGGTGGACATCTCATCGAGCAAGCACCCGTTCACGCACATGGGGAACGAGCACGGGCTGATGCTGGCGATGTTCATTCACACGTCGGAGCTGAGCTACTGCCGCCGGTACGGGCACAAGGCGCTGATCGGGCTGCTGCGGGATTCGGGGGTGTATCCCTTGAGTGATCACCGGAGGGATCAGGTGGTGTAGCGAGGTCTGAACGAGCCCTGAGCGCAAGCTCAGGGAGAAGCGTCGTTCGCGATGAGCGCTTCGATTGGCCGTGCGAGTTTCGATAGCGGCGTCTTACCCTGAGCTTGCGCTCAGGGCTCGTTCAGACATCCAGCTGCGGTCGCTTGGGATCCAGCCAGTCGAGATGGTGGAACTTCCCGCGCGGCGCGTCCACTCGCTCGTACGTGTGCGACCCGAAGTAGTCGCGCTGGGCCTGGAGCAGGTTCGCGGGGAGGCGCTGCGAGCGGTAGGAATCGAAGTAGCTGAGGGCCGAGCCGAAGGCGGGGACGGGGATGCCGTCGACGGCGGCTCGGGCCACCACGGCCCGCCAGTTCGCCTGGCGCGACGAGATCTCGCCCGCGAAGTACGGGTCGAGCAGCAGGTTCGGCAGGTCGGCGCGACGCCCGAAGGCCTCGGTGATCTTCTGGAGGAAGCGGGCCCGGATGATGCACCCGCCGCGGAAGATGCCGGCGATCTCACCGAGCTTGAGGTTCCAGTTGTTCGCCTTGGACGCGGCCTGCATGAGGGCGAAGCCCTGGGCGTACGAGCAGATCTTCGAGCAGTAGAGCGCATCTTTCACGCAGCCGGTCCAGTCCTTCTGCGGCGGGTGGCTCAGGTCGTGGTGGTGCTTGGCGGGCGGAGCGAGGATCTTGGACGCCGCGACGCGCTCGTCCTTCATCGCGGAGATGTTGCGGGCGAACACGGCCTCGGCCATCGTCGGCGCCGGGACGCCCAGCTCGAGGGCGCTGTTGATCGTCCACTTGCCGGTGCCCTTCTGGCCCGCGGCGTCGAGCACCACATCCACGAAGTCCTTGCCGGTGACCGGGTCCTTCTGGCGCAGGATGTCGGCGGTGATCTGGATGAGGAACGAGTCGAGCTCGGCGTCGTTCCACGAGGTGAACGCCTTGGCCATCTCCGCGTTCGTGAGCGCGAGCGAGTCGCGCATCACGTGATACGCCTCGCAGATGAGCTGCATGTCGCCGTAC